>NZ_JBEAJW010000022.1:0-152463 GCF_040064295.1 Klebsiella sp. JB_Kp031 | reverse complement strand
CCGCTATCGCCCGCGCCAAAGCGCGCAAAGCCGAACAGCAGGCTGCCCAGGCGGATATTGCGTCAACCGCAGCCAATGACGACCCACGCAAAGCGGCCGTCGCCGCGGCGATCGCTCGCGTTCAGGCGCGCAAAGCAACACAGCAGGCAGTTAACGAGGAATAAATGGTTTTCAGAATCGCAAGCTCCCCCTATACCCATAACCAGCGGCAGACCTCGCGCATTATGCTGCTGGTGCTGCTCGCCGCCGTGCCTGGTATTGTGATCCAGACGTGGTTTTTCGGCTGGGGCACCGTCCTGCAGATTGTCCTCGCCGCCCTGACGGCCTGGGCAACGGAAGCCGCTATTCTCAAACTGCGCAAACAGCCTGTTGCGGCCACCCTGAGGGATAACTCCGCCCTGCTCACCGGCCTGCTGCTGGCGGTGAGTATTCCGCCGCTGGCCCCCTGGTGGATGGTGGTGCTCGGCACCGCCTTTGCCGTAGTGATCGCCAAGCAGTTGTACGGTGGACTCGGCCATAATCCTTTCAACCCCGCAATGATCGGCTACGTCGTGCTGCTGATTTCGTTCCCGGTGCAGATGACCTCCTGGCTGCCTTCTTACGAGATTGCCGCCCATATCCCGACGTTCAGCGATACGCTGCAGATGATCTTCACCGGTCATACCGCCGTCGGAAACGACATGGCCACCCTGCGGCTGGGTATCGACGGCATCAGTCAGGCCACCCCGCTGGATACCTTCAAAACCTCCCTGCATGCCGGGCATAGCGTCCAGCAGGTACTGCAGTTGCCGGTTTACGGCGGCGTTCTGGCGGGGCTGGGCTGGCAGTGGGTGAATATCGCCTGGCTGGCGGGCGGTCTGTTTCTGCTGTGGCAGAAGGCGATCCGCTGGCATATCCCGGTCAGCTTCCTCGTCAGCCTTGGCCTGTGCGCAACCCTCGGCTGGATCTTCTCGCCGCAGAGTCTGGCCTCGCCGCAGATGCATTTATTCTCCGGGGCCACCATGCTTGGCGCCTTCTTTATTCTGACCGACCCGGTGACGGCCTCGACAACCAACCGCGGACGTCTGATCTTCGGCGCCCTCGCCGGCCTGCTGGTGTGGCTTATTCGCAGCTTCGGCGGTTACCCGGACGGCGTGGCGTTTGCCGTTCTGCTGGCGAATATTACCGTGCCGCTGATCGATTACTACACGCGCCCGCGCGTGTATGGCCACCGTTGAGAGAGCGATGATGTTAAAAACGATGCGAAAACACGGCGTCACGCTGGCGCTTTTTGCCGCCGGCTCCACCGGGCTAACGGCGGCAATCAATGAGCTGACCAAAAGCACCATCGACCAGCAGGCGGCCCTGCAGCAAAAAGCGTTATTCGACCAGGTTTTACCTGCCGACCGCTATAATAACGATCTGCTCAAGAGCTGCTATCTGGTCAGCGCCCCGGCGCTGGGCAAAGGCCAGCATAAAGTGTGGATCGCCAAAAATAACGACCAGCCGATTGGCGCGGTCATGGAAGCCACCGCCCCGGACGGCTATTCCGGAGCGATCCAGCTGCTGGTGGCCGCCGATTTTAGCGGCACGGTCCTCGGCACCCGCGTGACCGAGCATCATGAGACTCCGGGTCTGGGGGATAAAATCGAGCTTCGCCTGTCGGACTGGATCACCCATTTTGCCGGGAAAGTCATCCACGGTCAGGGCGACAGCCATTGGGCGGTCAAAAAAGACGGCGGCGATTTTGACCAGTTCACCGGCGCCACCATCACCCCCCGGGCGGTGGTCAATGCCGTTAAGCGCGCAGGCCTGTATGCACAAACGCTGCCTGCGCAACTTCCTGAATTCAGCGCCTGTGGAGAGTAACCATGAGCGAAGTTAAAGACGTCATCGTCCAGGGTCTGTGGAAAAACAACTCCGCTCTGGTTCAGCTGTTAGGGATGTGTCCCCTGCTGGCAGTCACCTCGACGGCCACCAACGCCCTTGGGCTGGGTCTGGCGACCACCCTGGTGCTGACCCTGACCAACCTGACCATCTCCAGCCTGCGCCGCTGGACCCCGGCGGAGATCCGCATCCCGATCTACGTGATGATCATCGCCTCGGTAGTGAGCGTGGTGCAGATGCTGATCAACGCTTATGCGTTCGGTCTGTATCAGTCTCTGGGGATATTTATCCCGCTTATCGTCACCAACTGCATCGTGGTAGGCCGTGCCGAAGCCTTTGCCGCCAAAAAAGGGCCGGCGCTGTCGGCGCTGGACGGTTTCTCTATCGGTATGGGGGCCACCTGCGCGATGTTCGTGCTGGGCTCCCTGCGCGAAATCCTCGGCAATGGCACGCTGTTTGACGGCGCCGACAGCCTGCTTGGCAGCTGGGCAAAGGTGCTGCGCATCGAGGTTTTCCATACGGACACCCCTTTCCTGCTGGCTATGCTGCCGCCAGGCGCCTTTATTGGCCTCGGCATGATGCTGGCGGTAAAATACCTTATCGATGAACGTAGCAAGCAGCGGAAGGCGCAGGCGGCCCGGGCCGACGCTGTCGCCCCGTCTGACGCGACAGGGAAAGCGTAACATGAACAAAGCCAAACGCCTGGCGATCCTGACCAGGCTGCGGGACAATGATCCCCACCCCACCACCGAGCTGCACTTCAGCTCGCCGTTTGAGCTGCTGATTGCCGTCCTGCTCTCGGCGCAGGCAACCGACGTGAGCGTCAATAAAGCGACAGCCAAACTCTACCCGGTGGCCAACACGCCCGCGGCGATGCTGGCGCTGGGGGTGGAGGGCGTGAAATCCTATATCAAGACCATCGGCCTGTTTAACAGCAAAGCGGAAAACGTCATCAAAACCTGCCGTATCCTGCTGGAGCAGCACAACGGCGAGGTACCAGAGGACAGAGCGGCGCTGGAGGCATTGCCCGGCGTGGGCCGCAAAACCGCCAACGTGGTGCTGAATACCGCCTTTGGCTGGCCGACGATCGCCGTGGACACCCATATCTTCCGTGTTTGCAACAGGACGCAATTCGCCCCCGGGAAAAACGTCGAACAGGTTGAAGAGAAGCTTCTGAAGGTCGTTCCCGCCGAGTTTAAGGTCGACTGCCATCACTGGCTTATTCTGCACGGCCGTTACACCTGTATCGCTCGCAAGCCGCGCTGCGGCTCTTGCCTGATTGAAGACCTTTGCGAATTCAAAGAAAAAGTCTACGCCTGAGCGCCTTTCTCACGACCATAGCCTCACTCTGGGTTATGGTCCGTATTTAGCTATTTAACCCGCCGTTAACACCGCATAAACCGCATTTTGCTGGGCAATTATCCGGTTATATAACAAACAACTAGCTCATTCATTTTTTATCAACGCAAAATTTCTATATATTTGTGATCCAGATCATGCTCGCAACTCAATGTTGAACGAATGTTATGAAAATGGAAATTAAAGTCAGGTAATACAACGGCTGAGCAAAGATTGCCAGTATAATAGCCCATGAATTTTTAGGATAATGGACCATATCACTACCTCACTGCGCGATCAGCAGAATATATCGCCTTTTTAGCGAAAAGCGGGCAATCAAAAAGATAAAAATATCAACGATAACGTAACGGTGAAATTTAACTCTGGATAACATTCATATGTCCGGAGCATTATGCCGCCCTGATTATGTGTAACAGATTATTACAAAAGCCTTGCCTGATGCGCCAGGATAGTGAACATTACCTGCCGTTTTCCCTCCAAGAATAACTATAAAGGCGGCGGTCCAACGAGATTGCGCCCCGAACACCCCCCAGTAAATATGGGATGTAAAAAAAGAGGTATATGTGTCTACTGCAAACAATAAACCAGCAGAAAGCGTGAGTCTGAACGCTTTCAAACAACCACGCGCGTTCTATCTCATTTTCTCGATCGAGTTGTGGGAGCGTTTTGGTTACTACGGCCTGCAAGGGATCATGGCCGTTTACCTGGTAAAACAGCTGGGTATGTCGGAAGCGGATTCCATTACTCTGTTCTCCTCCTTTAGCGCGCTGGTTTATGGCCTGGTCGCCATTGGCGGCTGGCTGGGCGATAAAGTGCTGGGTACCAAACGCGTCATTATGCTGGGCGCTATCGTGTTGGCCATCGGCTATGCGCTGGTCGCCTGGTCTGGCCATGACGCCGCTATCGTCTATATGGGTATGGCGACAATCGCCGTCGGTAACGGCCTGTTTAAAGCCAACCCGTCTTCCCTGCTCTCTACCTGCTATGACAAAAACGACCCGCGTCTGGACGGTGCATTTACCATGTACTACATGTCCATCAACATCGGTTCGTTCTTCTCGATGCTGGCAACTCCGTGGCTGGCCGCGCGTTTCGGCTGGAGCGTCGCCTTCGCCCTGAGCGTGGTGGGGATGGTGATCACTATCATCAACTTCGCCTTCTGCCAGAAATGGGTGAAACAGTACGGTTCGAAACCGGACTTTGCCCCGGTGCATATGGGTAAACTGCTGGCGACCATCGCTGGCGTGGTGGTGCTGGTCGCTATCGCGACCTGGCTGCTGCACAACCAGGGTATCGCACGCATGGCGCTGGGCGTCATCGCGCTGGGTATCGTGGTGATTTTCGCCAAAGAAGCGATGGGCCTGAAAGGTGCCGCGCGTCGGAAAATGATCGTCGCCTTCCTGCTGATGGTAGAAGCGATCGTCTTCTTCGTACTGTACAGCCAAATGCCGACCTCTCTGAACTTCTTCGCTATCCGCAACGTGGAGCACTCGATCCTCGGCATCGCCTTCGAGCCGGAACAGTATCAGGCGCTGAACCCGTTCTGGATCATGATTGGTAGCCCTATTCTGGCCGCCATCTATAACAAGATGGGCGATCGCCTGCCGATGCCGCACAAGTTCGCTATCGGTATGGTGCTGTGCTCCGGCGCGTTCCTCGTCCTGCCTTTAGGGGCGAAGTTCGCCAGCGACGCTGGTATCGTCTCGGTTAACTGGCTGATCCTGAGCTATGCGCTGCAGTCTATCGGTGAGCTGATGATTTCCGGCCTCGGCCTGGCGATGGTCGCTCAGCTGGTTCCTCAGCGTCTGATGGGCTTCATTATGGGCAGCTGGTTCCTCACCACCGCCGGTGCGGCAATCATCGCCGGGAAAATCGCCAACCTGATGGCGGTACCAGAAAACGTCACCGATCCGCTGGTGTCGCTGGAAGTGTACGGCCACGTGTTCCTGCAGATCGGTATCGTCACCGCGGTCATCGCCGCCCTGATGCTGCTGACCGCGCCGAAGCTGAACCGAATGACTCAGGACGACAGCGCGGACGTAAAAGCACGCGAAACCGCGGCAGCCTGACGCCGCAGGGAAAACCAATTATTTTTAAGCCGCTAACGTTAGGTTAGCGGCTTTTTTTTTACCCCTGGCGGGACTAACATACAGAAAACTGCAGCCACGAGGAGTAACGCATGAAACTGTTCTACAAACCCGGCGCCTGTTCCCTCGCCTCACACATCGCCCTGCGCGAAAGCGGCCTGGATTTCACTTTGCAGAGCGTGGATCTGGCAAGGAAACAGCTGGAAAACGGGGAAGATTATCTGCTGATCAACCCGAAAGGTCAGGTGCCGGCGCTGCTGCTGGATGATGACATCCTGCTCACCGAGGGCGTGGCTATTATGCAGTACATCGCCGATCAGGTGCCGGACCGCCATCTGCTGGCGCCCGTGGGCTCCGTTGCCCGTTACCAGACCCTGGAATGGCTGAACTACGTGGCTACCGAACTGCATAAAGGCTTTACGCCGCTGTTCCGCCCGGACACCCCGGAAGACTATAAGCCCGTTGCCCGCGCGTTGCTCGAGAAAAAACTGCAGTACGTGGATGCCTCGCTGGCGGATAAACAGTGGCTGACCGGCCATCGCTTCACCATCGCCGATGGTTATCTGTTCACGGTGCTGCGCTGGGGCTATGCGATTAAACTGGATATGGCCGCCTGCGGTCATATCGGCAGCTGGATGGCGCAGGTGGCGGCGCGTCCGGCAGTGGCTGACGCACTGGCGGCGGAAGGCTTAAAGTAAGACCTGACTCTGCCCGGCGGTCTGCCGGGCAGAGTCAGAAAGTTACAGCCGGGTAGCGCTGAAGCAGTGCTCCGGCACGGCAATACGATCCTGCGC
Organism: Klebsiella sp. JB_Kp031; assembly: GCF_040064295.1. Lineage (NCBI taxonomy): Bacteria > Pseudomonadati > Pseudomonadota > Gammaproteobacteria > Enterobacterales > Enterobacteriaceae > Klebsiella > Klebsiella sp. JB_Kp031. Next base: position 146,357 of record NZ_JBEAJW010000022.1, on the reverse strand, counting down.
CGCCACCACCTGCAGTTCATACTCCTGCATGTTTTTGGTGGTCAACATGATCTCGTACACCGCGGCGGTGACGTGCTCAAGCGCGTCGCGCAGGCTGGCGCCCTGCAGCAGTTTCACCAACAGCAGACCGCTGGTCACATCGCCAACGCCCACCGGCTGACGCAGGCCAAAATCCACCAGCGGCCGGCTGATATGCCAGGCTTCCTCTGCGGTCACCAGCAACATCTCAAAGCGGTCCATGCTCATGCCGGCGCGGGAAAGATGCTTAACCAGCACCACCTCCGGCCCCTGGGCAATCAGCTCCCGCGCGGCGGCCACCGCCTCGCTCACGCTGGCGACCGGATGACCGCAGAGGATCTCCAGCTCCACCAGATTAGGCGCAATGATATCGCTGGCCGGTAGCGCATAGCGCACGTGGAATTCCGCCACGCCCGGGGCGACGATGCAGCCCTTCTCCGGATGGCCCATCACCGGGTCACAAAAATACTTCGCCGCCGGATTGGCCGCTTTTACCTGACGCACGATGCCCAGGATATGCTCGCCCTGTTCAGCAGATCCGAGATAGCCGCTCAGTACCGCATCGCAGGTCTGCAGCTTGTCGATGTCGGCGATGCCCTGGACGATCTCCGTCAGGTGCGAAGGCGGCATCACACAGCCGGTCCATTTGCCGTACTGCGTATGGTTAGAGAACTGTACGGTATTGAGGGGCCAGACATTGGCACCCAGGCGGCGCATCGGGAACTCGGCGGCACTGTTGCCGGCGTGGCCAAACACCACGTGAGACTGAATGGCGAGGATGTTCTTCATTTTCTTACCACAACCCTAAAAAGAAAAAGGGCGTGGTTTCCCACGCCCTGGTAGTATTTTTTTATTTCCAGCAGACCAGGCAGTAATTCTTCTTACCGCGGCGCAGCAAGGTGTAGCGACCAAACAGGCGATCGCTGTCAGCAAAAACATATTCCGGATCGGCCTGTTTTTCACCGTTGATGGTCACCGCGTTAGAGGCGACGGTTTTACGCGCCTGGCCGCGGGACGGCTGCAGCTCGGAATCCACCAGCGCCTGCAGCAGATCGGCGCCTTTTTCCATCTCGATCATCGGCACGCCGTCCTGAGCCAGCTGTTCGAAGTCAGCTTCGCTGAGGTCGCTCAGGTTGCCGTTGAACAGGCTCTCGGTAATGCGTTTCGCCGCTTCCAGACCCTCTTCGCCATGCACCAGACGCGTCACCTGCTCTGCCAGCACGTACTGGGCGCGCGGCGCTTTACCGCTGTTTTTATCTTCTTCTTCCAGGGCATTGATCTCTGCAATGTCCATGAAGGTGAAGAACTTGAGGAAGCGATAGACGTCAGCATCCGCGGTGTTGATCCAGAACTGATAGAATTTATACGGACTGGTCTTTTTCGGATCCAGCCACACGGCGCCGCCCTCGGTTTTACCGAACTTGGTGCCGTCCGCTTTGGTAATCAGCGGCACGGTGAGGCCAAACACCTGGTTCTGGTGCAGACGACGGGTCAGATCGATACCGGAGGTAATGTTGCCCCACTGGTCGGAGCCGCCAATCTGCAGCGCCACGCCGTGCAGTTTGTTCAGACAGGCGAAGTCGTAACCCTGCAGCAGATTGTAGGAGAACTCGGTAAAGGAGATGCCCTGATCGTCACGATTCAGGCGCTGCTTCACCGCTTCTTTATTGATCATCTGGTTAACAGAGAAGTGTTTACCGATATCACGCAGGAAGGTCAGCACGTTCATGCTGCCAAACCAGTCATAGTTGTTCGCCGCGATCGCCGAGTTGTCGCCGCAGTCAAAATCAAGGAACGGGGCTACCTGTTTGCGGATTTTATCCACCCACTCCTGCACGGTATCCTCGGTATTAAGCTTACGCTCAGCGGCTTTAAAGCTTGGGTCGCCAATCAGACCGGTAGCGCCGCCCACCAGCGCCACAGGTTTATGACCTGCCTGCTGGAAGCGTTTCAGGCATAACAATGGAACAAGATGCCCCAAATGCAAGCTGTCAGCGGTAGGATCGAAGCCGCAATAGAGCGCGATCGGGCCTTGCGCCAGTCGCTCTGCTAACGCTTCCTCGTCCGTCACCTGGGCTACCAGCCCCCGCTCTTGCAATTGTTTAATCAAGTTACTGCTTGCCATCAAATTCTCCATGTATAAACGACTGCACCTCTGCCGGTACACGACTTTTCGCCAGATGCGAAAAGTACATAGAATAAAGCGCCGGCCCTTTCAGCGCCAGCGCTTCGATAACTAATTTCGGCAATTACGGTGCCAGGCGGTCTATTTTCCAGGCGCCGTTATCGCGCTGGTATAAAAAGCGATCGTGCAGGCGATGTTCGCCCCCCTGCCAGAACTCCATCTGCTCAATGCTGACGCGGAATCCGCCCCAGAAACTCGGCAGCGGTACTTCACCCTGCTGGAATTTCTGCTTCAGCTCGAGGAATTTGCTCTCCAGGATACCCCGAGCAGAGATCCGACTCGACTGCTTCGAGACCCAGGCGCCGATCTGGCTGTCGCGCGGGCGACTGTGGAAATATTTGACCACCTCCAGCGTCGACAGGCGTTCCGCTTTGCCGATCACCATCACCTGGCGCTCCAGCATATGCCACGGAAACAGCAGGCTGACCTGCGGGTTATTTTCAATCTGATGGGCTTTGCGGCTGCCAAGGTTGGTATAAAACACCAGCCCTTTTTCGTCGTAATGCTTTAGCAGCACAATACGCTGATAAGGTTGGCCGCGTTCATCAACGGTGGCAACCACCATGGCCGTCGGGTCGGCGAGTTTCGCGTCGCAGGCCTGACGCAGCCAGCGCTCAAACAGCGGCAGAGGTTCAGCAGGAAGATCGTGGCGACGCAAACCGCCACGGGTGTATTCACGGCGCAAGTGCGCGATTTGCTGGAGTTCGTCGTTATCAGACATGGCCATTGAGGATATAGTCATAAGGTGGCGTTATTGTGCGCCCCCCGGACAGAAATCTCAACGTTTGGCGGTCTGCAGCTGGCAGTTATCGAGAACGATGCGGTCGCGCTTATAGACGGTGGCGGTATCGCCTTTCGACCAGAAGACATAGACGCCGTCGGTGTAGCGCGCTCCGGAAGCCGACAGCCCCTCTGACAGATTCAGCTGCTGGTTGTCATAGATAAAACTCACCTGCTGGCGTGAGTTATTGCGATGGACCGTCAACGGTTTCTGGTCGCATTGATACTCCAGCGTGTCCGTCTGCATCCGCTCGACAAACTGGTTGTAGTAGCTACAGCCCGCCAGCATAAAAGGTACAACTGCGATAAGAATTTTTTTCATTCGTTTGCCTTCGACTTTCCCGGTCACGGAGGGCACTCCGCCCTCCGCTTAACTTGTCCAGTTTACCGGTCGCGTCGTATTTAAGATTTCAGTTAACTCCGATTCTGCGGCGGGTTAGCAGGGAAAATGGCACCCAGCACCGTGGCTTCGCTGGCGCCAGTCACAGAGGGCAGATTCCCCGGCAGGCCAGCGATGGTGCGCCAGGCCAGCCAGGCAAAGGCCAGCGCTTCCATATCATCGCCGCTGATCCCCGCTTCATCGGTGGTGGAGACTTCGGTTCCCGGCAGCAGGGCCGCCAGGCGCGCCATTAACAATGGGTTACGCGCGCCGCCGCCGCACACTAACAAACGCTCGCAGCCACCGCTTAACAATACCTGCTCACTGATGGTCACGGCGGTTAATTCCACGAGGGTTGCCTGCACATCCTGTCCGCACAGCCCAGGGTAACGAGCCAGATGCTGCTCCAGCCAGCCGTAATTGAAATATTCCCGACCGGTGCTTTTCGGCGCCGGCAAGGCAAACCATGGATCGCTCAGCATATCCTGCAGCAGCGGCAGGATCACTTTGCCTTCACTGGCCCATTGGGCGTCTTTATCGTAAGGTTTACCTTGCTTACGCCAGATCCAGGCGTCCAGCAACATATTGCCCGGCCCGGTATCATAGCCACGCACCGGCTGGCCCGGCACCAGAAGCGACACATTAGCGATCCCGCCGATATTCAGCACCATCCGCCGCTCAACGGGGTGCGCCAGCAGCGCATGATGAAAAGCCGGCACCAGCGGCGCCCCCTGTCCGCCAAGCGCCATATCACGCCGACGGAAATCCCCCACCACAGTGACGCCGGTATGGGCGGCAATCTGGTTGTTGTCGCCAATTTGCAGCGTGTGCGGGGCATCGCCCTGCGGCTCGTGCCATACAGTCTGCCCATGACAGCCGATGGCGATGACGTCCGCGGGTTTGAGACTTTCCTGACGCATCAGCGCCAGCACGGCCTCGGCAAACAGCCTTCCGAGGCGGGTATCCAAACGCCCCAGCTGCGAGAGGGTCAGCGACTGGCCCTGACAAATCGCCAGGATCTCTTCTTTTATCGCGTGTGGGATGGGCCAGGTGAGACTGGCCTGCTGCGCCACCATTTTTTCGTTGATAGCGGCTAAAACGACATCAATACCATCAAGGCTGGTACCCGACATAACGCCAATAAAGCGACCCGATCTCATACGTTTTTCCTTCATTCCATGACCCTCGTATGCGTCTCACTCCATCATAAAGTGTCTGCTAATGCTATGTTGTAATAATACTTTTTAACAATAGAGAGACATTTCGGAGAACATCGTAAAGAACCGGCGTTTAGTTTAGGTTGAAGCACCATTAATTATTATTTTTTGTATATCCCGGGGGGAAGCTATGCCCGCCGACGACTAAATGCCATATAATTAACCGCATGGACGTTCAATTGAACACCTTCGGTGAACAGGAGATTCATAAATGATTTTACGTGTTTTGGCTGTATCGATGATTGGTTTTACGCTCGCGGGCTGTGTGAGCAGCAGCGGCCTGTCCGGCGACGTTTATTCCGCATCTGAAGCCAAACAGGTGCAGAGCGTGACATACGGTACCATCGTGCATACCCGCGCCGTACAGATCCAGAGCGGCGACGACAGCAATGCCATCGGGGCGATTGGCGGCGCGGTTCTGGGCGGCTTCCTCGGGAATACCATCGGCGGCGGCACCGGACGTTCTCTGGCCACTGCGGCTGGCGCGGTCGCGGGCGGCGTAGCCGGTCAGGGCGTACAGGGCGCCATGAATAAAACCCAGGGCGTGGAACTGGAAATTCGTAAAGATGATGGCAACACCATCATGGTGGTACAGAAACAGGGCAGCACCCCGTTCTCTGTTGGACAGCGCGTAGCCATTGCCGGCAGCGGCAGCCAGGTCACCGTCTCTCCTCGCTAACACCTGTCACGATGCGGCCAGTTGCGCCGCATCGTACTTATCACCCACATTTATCTCGCCGTAAAAGTTTTGTATTAGCGATAACACATATTAATTTTAATATTTCATCAATCATTGCGCCTGCGCAATATCTTTGCCCACAGCCCCCACTACTCTTATAACCGTTAATATTATTAAGCCAACCCAATCTCGTTGCTGTTGTTTATTATTCTGGAATATTGCCTATGACCAAACATGTGAATCATGTTGTTAGACGTCTTATCATTTATTTTTTTATTTGTTTGCTGGCCGGAGTCGGCATTACCGGATTAACCAGCTCTTTTGAGACCAGATTCAACAGCACCTCATCAATACTATTTCCCCTGCTGACCAGTTTTCTGATGGTTTTTCATATCACTATTGCCTGTTTTATGGGCATGAAATACTGGAGCAGCAAGCGTCGCCTGTATCTGACGCCTGTCGCTTTCGGTTTTGCCTGTTCGGCGTTACTGATGCTGGGCACCCTCAGTAGCTATCCGGACTGGCTCAGCTGTAATCCCGCGCCGGTGGTGAAACAAAATGACGCTGTGATATATTATTTCTTTCGCAATATAATGATGGCCGTCTTATTCACGTCGTCAATTATTTTGTATTACTTTCGCCGACGGATCATGCACTCCTTTAAAGCCCATGTAATGACTTTCGCGGCATGTATTGTTTTTACGTTAATGATAGTTTTTTTGTCATGGATCTACTCCAGCCACTCGCCATGGTTGAGCATTAGGTTTATTGACGATCTGAGCCATACTTTTACGCCGCTGTGGCGGAGTATTATTGGCTGGCTGCTGATGGCAGTCTGGTTTATCGCGCTGATTTTAATAATTTGGTTTAGCAAACTGCGCAATATTTTCTGGTACAGCGGCGCTTTTTTTTGCAGCGCATATTTGTTCACCATTTTCCAGCTGCTCTCTGCCGTTGGGGAGCTCGATCAGGCCTGGTATCAGGCGCGTTTTTTTGAAACGCTGTGCACCCTGTTCCTGATCCTGGTGCTGCTGGTAGACGTCTTTATCCTCTATCGCGAGTCTAACCACAAGTATGTCAACTCATACCAGAATTCGATCCGCGACCCGCTGACCCGGCTTTACAACCGCAGCTTCTTCTACGATACCCTCAACCAGCAGCTGGCAAAGGTGAAGGCCCAGCATCCGCTGTCGGTGATCATCTGCGACCTCGACCATTTTAAACGCATCAACGATAACTATGGCCACATCGCCGGCGACAAGGTGATCCAGTTTTCCGCCTCGGTGCTGGACAGCCATTCGCGTAAGGATGACGCGGCCGCCCGCATTGGCGGTGAGGAGTTTGCCCTGCTGCTGGTCAACACCGCAGAGGACGAGGCGCAGGCGATCGCCGAGCGCATCCGCCTGGCGGTCAGCGCCGAGCAAACCCCTCTGCCAGAGCGGATGACCATCAGCATGGGCGTGTATACGACCCATGACGGCAGTGTGACAGCCGAAGAGTGCGTCCAGCGCGCGGACGAAGCCATGTATGAAGCAAAAAACAGCGGACGTAACCGGGTGGTAATCTGGCGACGCCAGGGCAGGTAAAAAAAGGCCCGGGATAAACCGGGCCGCAAAACGATTAATCTTTTGCCTGGAGATCGAGGATATTTTGTTCAAGTTTACGAATTAAGTGAAGCAACGTTTCCACTTCCTGCTTCGAGACCCCTGCGAGGATTTCATCGCGGGTTTTGCCTATCACCTCTTCCATCTCGTTGATCAGCGGTTCGGCTTTTTCCGTCAGCTTGATGCGTTTGGCTCGCCGATCGCTTGCGCAGGTCTGGCGAGAAATAAGCCCTTTCTCCTCCAGCTGATCGAGCGTGCGCACCAGGGACGGTTGTTCAATACCGATGGCTTTCGCCAGCTGGATCTGCGACTGCTCAGGCGGCAGCTGGTGGATGTTATGCAGCGTAACCCAGTGGGTCTGCGTTAACTCCAGAGGTTTCAGGCGATGGTCGATTAGCGCGCGCCAGACGCGAACTAAACGTGCCAGATCAGAACCAAGTGGCGATTCCAATTTCATCTCCTTATAATTAGCTTGCTAAGTTATTATACTGATTTTAGAATAGTGTGCAGCATTTGAATAATCAAAACAAATGAATTACTTGATTCAACAAAAACCAAAACAATGATTTACACTGTTAAAGAGTAGCACGTCCTGAGGTTATCCCTGTTATGGCAAAGGATTTTTGCTTGTGAAACTGAGTCTTAATTCATCCGGATTGCCGCTGCAGGACCTGGTGTTCGGCGCAGCCGTCTATTTCCCTCCGTTGTTCAAAGCCGTCCTGCTGGGCTTCTTTATCTGGCTGTTTTTACATCGCCAGCTGCGTGACTGGATGTATGCGGGCGACATCTGGCATCCACTGCTGATGGATCTCTCCCTGTTCGCGCTCTCGGTCTGTCTGGCCCTGGTGTTACTGATTGCCTGGTGATCTTCCTGCTATGAAAAAATTAAAATATCTTTCAACACTGTTGGTGGCGGCCATCGCTCTGGTTGCCGCGTGGTTGTTATGGAATTTCTACACTCAGTCCCCCTGGACCCGCGACGGTAAAGTGCGCGCCGAGCAGGTCGGGATCACCCCTCAGGTTTCCGGCAGTATATTGCAGCTGAACGTGGCCGATAACCAGCAGGTCAAGGCCGGTGAGGTATTGTTTACCATCGACGACACCCCCTACCGCATCGCGGTGCTGAACGCCCAGGCGCAGCTGGCGAAAGCGCAAGCTGAGGTGGCGAAAGCGCAGGCGGAGCAAAGCAAAGCCGCCAGCGAAGCCCGCCGTCGCAGAAACCTGTCGCAAAATGCCATCTCAGCTGAAGACCTTGAAAACGCCAATACCGCCCTGAATACCGCCACCACTACCCTGGCGGCCGCCAGAGCGGGAGTCGGTGTCAGCGAGGCGGCGCTGAAACATGCGCAGTGGCAGCTCAGCCAGACGGTCGTCAAAGCGCCGGTAGACGGCTGGGTGACTAACCTCTCCACCCGGGTCGGCGATTACGCCACCACCGGCCATCCGGTCTTTGCCCTGGTGGACAGCCATTCGTTCTACGTGCTGGGCTACTTTGAAGAGACCAAACTGCGCCATATTCGCATCGGCGATCCGGCGCAAATCATTCTCTACAGCAATCAGCAGACGCTGCAGGGGCATGTCGCCAGCATCGGTCGCGCGATTGTCGACCAGAGCGTGGAACAGGGAACCGGGCTGGTGGCCAATATCAAACCGAATATCCCCTGGGTCCGCCTCGCCCAGCGCGTGCCGGTGCGGATTGCCTTTGATACGTTGCCGGCCGATGTCACTCTGGTCTCCGGTACCACCTGCACCGTCTCGATCGGCGGACAGTGATGAATCTGCAGACCCTGTCATGGCGCACGCTGCCCTGGGTTAAAGCCACCCGACCGCAGTGGCGATACGCGCTACGCAACGGCATCGCCATGTGTCTCGCGTTAAGCATCGCCTACGCACTGGATCTGGATGAGCCCTACTGGGCGATGACCTCCGCGGCGGTGGTCAGCTTTCCCACCGTCGGCGGGGTGATCAGTAAAAGTTTTGGCCGCATTGCCGGCAGCCTTCTCGGCGCCTGCGCCGCCCTGCTGCTGGCGGGCCATACGCTCAACGATCCCTGGCTGTTCCTGTTCAGTATCTCCGGCTGGCTGGCGCTGTGCACCTGGGCCTGCGCCTTGTTCACCAATAACGTGGCCTACGCCTTTCAGCTGGCGGGCTATACCTGCGCCATCATCGCCTTTCCGGTGATTAATATCAGCGACAGCTACGAGCTATGGGTGATTGCCCAGTCGCGCGTGTGCGAAGTCATCGTTGGGATCTTGTGCGGCGGGTTGATGATGATGATCCTGCCCAGCACCTCCGATGGCAGCAATCTGCTGACGGCCCTGAAAACCATGCACGCCCGCCTGCTGGAGCACGCCAGTCTGCTGTGGGTCCCGGAAACGACGGATGCCATCCGCACCGCCCATGAAAGCGTAATTGGCCAGATCCTGACCATGAACCTGCTGCGCATCCAGGCCTTCTGGAGCCACTACCGCTTCCGTCGGCAAAATCCCCTGCTGAACTACCTGCTGCACCAGCAGCTCCGCATGACCAGCGTCATTTCCAGTCTGCGGCGTATGCTGCTGAACTGGCCTGACGCCCCGGCCAATACCCGCCAGGTGCTGGAATCGTTGCTCGCGGAGCTCGCCACCTCCAGTGCTGACAGCTATCACGTCGCCCGCATTCTGGCGCCACTGGCGCCGCCGCCGGACGCGGATTACCGCCACCTCGCCTTTTGGGCGCGGTTACGCTATTTCTGCCGCATTTATCTGGAAAGCAGCCGCTGGATCCGCCGGGTTGAAAATGCCTCGGCGATCGCCGAGTTCAATGTCCCTTCCGCGCCCGCGCTGGCCCGCCACACCGACCAGGCAGAGGCATTGCTCAACGGCATCCGTACCTTTTGCGCGCTGGTGGCGATTGGCGCGTGGGGGATCAGTACCCAGTGGACCAGCTGCGCGGCGGCCCTGACCCTGGCCTCCATTTGCTGCGTGCTCTATTCGGTTTCCGCCTCGCCGTTTCGTTCGTTGACGCTGCTGATGCAGACCCTGGTGCTGCTGTCGCTGTTCAGTTTTGTGGTGAAATTTGGCCTGATGGTGCAGATAACCGACCTGTGGCAGTTCTTGCTGTTTCTGTTCCCGTTGCTGACCACCATGCAGTTACTCAAGCTGCAGTGGCCAAAATTTGCCGGCCTGTGGGGGCAGCTTATCGTCTTTATGGGCTCGTTTATCTCCGTCACCAACCCACCGGTTTACGACTATGCGGCCTTTTTTAATGACAATTTAAGTAAGATTGTCGGCGTGGGCTTTGCATGGCTGGCCTTTGCGGTGCTCAGTCCCGGCTCGGACGCCCGTAAAGGTCGACGCCATATCAGAGCGTTACGGCGTCACTTTGTCGATCAGCTCAGCCGCCACCCCCAGCACAGCGAGCACGAATTTGAATCGCTGGTATATCACCATGTCAGCCAGCTCAGTCAGAGCCAGGATGCGCTGGCTCGCCGCTGGCTGCTGCGCTGGGGGGTGGTATTGCTGAACTGCTCCCACGTGGTCTGGCAGCTTCGCGAGTGGGAAACGCGCTCCGATCCTCTCGCCCAGGTGCGCGACCTGTGTATCAACCTGCTGCGCGATGTGATGAGCGAGCGTGGCGTGCAGCAGCGGCCGCTGGCCTCCACGCTGCAGGAGCTGCTGCGGATCTGCGAAGTTCTGAACCATCATCATCAGCCGGCGGCCCGGGAGCTGGCCGCCGCGATCTGGCGGCTGTATTGCGCGCTGTCGCAGCTGGAACAGGCTCCGGTCGCCGGAACGATTGGCGAAAAGATTACTTAATCACCCCGCAGGCAAACCGTTCGCCGCCGCCGCCCAGCGGCTGCGGACTGTCGGCCATGTTATCGCCGCCGACATGAACCATCAGCGCTTTGCCTTTCACTTCCGCCAGCGTTTTCAGACGCGGAGCGATAATCGGCTGGTCAGCCACACCCGCGTCGTTGACCACCAGCAGCGGTAGATCGCCAAGATGCCCGGTGCCCAACGGCCCTTCATGTTTACCGGTATGTTGCGGATCGTAATGTCCGCCCGCCGCTCCGGCGGCTACGGCTTTGCCCTCTTTCATCGCCGGCTGGCAGCTGCCTTCAGCATGAATATGAAAGCCGTGCTTGCCCGGCGGTAACGCCCGCAGATTAGGAGCAAATTCGAGTCCGCGGTCGGTTTCGGTGATTTTTACACTGCCGATGGATTGACCAACGCCCTGGCTGGTCACGAGATTAAGTGGCACATCTTCACTGACGGCCTGCGCGCCAGCGCAAAATGCGAGGGAAAGGATAGCGAGAATACATCGTTGCATAACACCTCCGGATGGCTGTCTCTCTGTTAAGTGTAAACCAGGAACTGCTTTCCGGAGGCGAAATGCCCGTTACGGCACGTCGTAACCGAGCGCGGCTTTGCGGATACGGAACCACTGCTGGCGGGTCATACTCAGTTTTTCGGCCACAATCGCCGAGCGCACGCGCTCAATTTTACCCGAGCCGATAATCGGCAGCGGCTGCGACGGCAGGCGCATCACCCAGGCGTAAACCACCTGCTCGATGCTGTCGGCGTTGAGCTCGTGGGCCACCTGGGCCAGCTCGTCGCGCAGCGGCTGAAAGCCCTCTTCATTAAACAGGCGGCCGCCGCCGAGGCAGGACCAGGCCATCGGACGAATACGCAGCTGCTGCAGCTGGTCGAGGGTACCGTCAAGCAGCAACGGCTGATGCACCGGCGAGATCTCCACCTGGTTGGTAGCAAGCGTAAACGGCAGGCGCGACTGCAGAAGGGTGAACTGGGCAGGGGTAAAGTTCGAGACGCCGAAATGACGTACCTTGCCGCTGTGGTGCAGCGCGAGGAAGGCTTCAGCCACCTCGTCGGCGTCCATCAGCGGATCCGGCCGGTGGATCAGCAGCAGATCGAGATGGTCCGTTGCCAGGTTGCGCAGCGATTGCTCAGCGCTGAGCACGATGTGGTCCCGGTCGGTAATGTAGTGACCGATGGTGTTTTCAGCGCGCGCCCGGGTGGCAATGCCGCATTTGCTGACAATCTCCATCCGGCTACGCAGATGCGGCGCCAGCTTCAGGGCTTCACCAAAGGCGGATTCACACTGGTAATCGCCATAGATATCGGCGTGATCGACGGTGGTAATGCCTAAATCGAGATGCTGTTCGATAAAGCCGACCAGCTCGCCTGGCGACATTTTCCAGTCCATCAGACGCCAGTAGCCCATCACAAAACGCGAAAATTCCGGCCCCTGGGGAGCCATAGCAATACGCTGAACCATAACCGCTTCCTCAATAAAAAAGTGCTCTGAGTATACGTAATTTTTGGCTTAAAACAGTGAGGGTTGCTGCGGTTCTTCCGCCGCCTCTGGTCTGTTCGCGCGTATTTTGCGCAGCAGGCGTTGACGGCACAGACGCAATACCTCCTGTTTCTGCGCATCGCTCATCGTTTGCCAGTTAAAACGCTCCTCACGGCTACGGAAACAGCCGCGACAGTAGCCGCGCTCATCGGTCTGACAAATTCCCCGGCACGGGCTCTGCACCGGGAAAAACTCTAACTGCTCTGCCACCACACGCCTCCTGTCCCCTCATCTCCTTTCATTGAAGACGTTTCCCTGCGCCGACGCAAATTTTGTTCACTCCGTGCTGCGCCAGCTAACATTTTTGCGCTAAGTCTTGCATTAGACCAATCGGTCTACTACAGTGTGCGCCATGAACAGACACAGCGATTGCGATACCCGAGAACATATCCTGGCCACCGGCGAGCAGCTATGCATGCATCGCGGCTTTACCGGCATGGGCTTGAGCGAACTCCTGAAGACGGCGGAAGTGCCCAAGGGCTCTTTCTATCATTACTTTCGCTCTAAAGAAGCCTTCGGCGTCGCCTTGCTTGAAAACCATTACGCCGGATATCTGCAGCGCCTTGTCGATCACTTCGCCCATGGCGAGGGCAACTATCGCGATCGGCTGCTGGCCTACTATCAGCACACGCTGAATCAGTTTTACCAGCAGGGGATTATTAGCGGGTGTCTCACCGTCAAGCTGTCGGCAGAGGTTTGCGATCTGTCGGAAGACATGCGCACCGCCATGGACCACGGCGCCAGCCAGATCATCGCCCTGCTGGGCGACGCGCTGGAGAAAGGGCGTCAGGAAGGCAGTCTGACCTTTGACGGCGAGGCCAGGACGCTGTCGCAGGTACTCTATTCCCTGTGGCTCGGCGCCAACCTGCAGGCCAAAATAACGCGTAGCGCAACGCCGCTGGAGAGCGCCCTTGCCCACGCGAAACAGATTATTGCGGCGCCTGCTGTATAACAGGCGTTTTTATTTCATCAGTTCCTAGACGACCGGTCTACTCAGGAGTCATTATGTCGGAATCAAAATTATTCACCCCGTTGAAAGTCGGTGCTGTCACCGTCCCTAATCGCGTATTTATGGCTCCACTGACGCGTCTGCGCAGCATCGAGCCGGGCGATATCCCTACCCCGCTGATGGGCGAATACTACCGTCAGCGCGCCAGCGCCGGGCTGATCATCACTGAAGCGACGCAGATTTCCGCCCAGGCCAAAGGCTATGCCGGCGCGCCAGGGCTGCACAGCCCGGAGCAGATTGCCGCCTGGCAGAAAATCACCGCCGGCGTTCACGCGGAAAACGGCCATATCGCCGTGCAGCTGTGGCACACCGGACGAATTTCCCATAGCAGCCTGCAGCCCGGCGGCGCCGCACCGGTAGCGCCGTCTGCGCTGAGCGCCGGCACCCGCACCTCGCTGCGCGACGAAAACGGCCACGCCATCCGCGTCGACACCTCGATGCCTCGCGCTCTGGAAACCGAAGAGATCCCGGGGATCGTCGATGATTTCCGTCAGGCGGTGGGCAATGCCCGTGACGCCGGTTTCGATCTGGTTGAACTGCACTCGGCCCACGGCTATCTGCTGCACCAGTTCCTCTCGCCGTCGGCGAACCAGCGTACCGACCAGTATGGCGGCAGCGTGGAAAACCGCGCCCGTCTGGTGCTGGAAGTGGTCGACGCCGTGAGCAAAGAGTGGAGCGCTGACCGGATTGGCATTCGCGTGTCGCCGATTGGCAGCTTCCAGAATGTGGATAATGGCCCGAATGAAGAAGAAGACGCGCTGTATCTGATTAGCGAGCTGGCGAAACGCGGTATCGCCTATCTGCACATGTCCGAGCCGGACTGGGCGGGCGGCAAGCCGTATAGCGAAGCTTTCCGTCAGAAAGTTCGCGACCGCTTCCCTGGCGTGATCATTGGCGCTGGCGCCTACACCGTTGAAAAAGCCAACGACCTGATCAACAAAGGGCTGATTGATGCCGTGGCCTTTGGCCGCGATTACATCGCCAACCCGGATCTGGTGGCCCGCCTGCAGAAAAAAGCGGCGCTTAACCCGCAGCGCCCGGAATCCTTCTATGGCGGCGGTGCGGAAGGCTACACCGATTATCCTACGCTGTAATCCCTCCATTGATAGCGGCGACGTATCGCCGCTATACTCAACGCTCTGATCTAGCAAATAAACTGCATAGGGGACATTATGCGCTTACTCCACACCATGCTGCGCGTTGGCGACCTGCAACGTTCTATCGACTTCTATACCAACGTGTTGGGCATGAAGCTGCTGCGCACCAGCGAAAACCCGGAGTACAAATACTCCCTCGCCTTTGTCGGCTACGGCGAAGAGAGCGATACCGCGGTGATCGAACTGACCTACAACTGGGGCGTGGACAGCTATGAGCTGGGCACCGCCTACGGTCACATCGCGCTGAGCGTCGACAACGCCGCCGAAGCCTGCGAGCGGATCCGCCAGAACGGGGGCAACGTCACCCGTGAAGCCGGGCCGGTAAAAGGCGGCACCACCGTTATCGCCTTCGTGGAAGATCCTGACGGTTACAAAATTGAGCTGATTGAAGAGAAAGACGCCGGCAAAGGGCTGGGCAACTAACCCCTCCCGACCATAGCGTCTTTATTTTCATCGCTCGCCCGGGCGCTGCGGCGCCCGTTGTTTTCACCCCTGCCTGCTGCAAGCCGTGGCAAAATTTGCCATAATGCGCGCTACTTTTTACCAGCTAAGAGAATCTGATGTCCGAGAACGCTCAACTGAATGGTCTGTGCGACCGTTTCCGCGGTTTTTATCCTGTGGTGATTGATGTTGAAACCGCAGGATTTAATGCCAAAACCGACGCCCTGCTGGAGATCGCCGCCATTACGTTGAAGATGGATGAGCAAGGCTGGCTGATGCCCGATGAAACGCTGCATTTCCATGTTGAACCTTTCGAGGGCGCCAATCTCCAGCCCGAAGCGCTGGCCTTTAACGGGATTAACCCGCACGATCCAGAGCGCGGCGCCGTTAGCGAATACGATGCCCTGCATGCCATCTTCAAAATGGTACGCAAAGGGATGAAAGAGAGCGACTGCAGTCGGGCTATCATGGTGGCGCACAACGCCACATTTGACCACAGCTTCACCATGACCGCCGCCGAACGGGCGGGGCTAAAACGCAACCCGTTCCATCCGTTTGTCACCTTCGACACCGCCGCGCTGAGCGGGCTGGCGCTGGGCCAGACGGTGCTGTCGAAAGCCTGTATTGCCGCGGGGATGCCATTCGACGGCGCGCAGGCCCATTCCGCCCTCTACGATACCGAGCAGACGGCGCAGCTGTTTTGCGAGATAGTGAACCGCTGGAAGCGTCTGGGCGGCTGGCCGCTGCCGGCAGCGACGCCGGAGTGATAAAAAAAGCGACTTCCAGGAAGTCGCTTTTTTACTGACAGCGGGAATTATTCCGCTTTCGGCTCGTCAGTGTGATATTTCGCCGCGGTCTCTTTGATCAGCTGCTGCAGTTCACCGCGCTGGTACATTTCGATGACGATATCACAGCCGCCCACCAGTTCACCGTCCACCCACAGCTGCGGGAAGGTCGGCCAGTTGGCATATTTTGGCAGCTCAGCGCGGATATCCGGGTTCTGCAGGATATCAACGTAAGCGAAACGTTCGCCACAGGCGGACAGCGCCTGAACGGCCTGAGCGGAGAAACCGCAGCTTGGCAGCTTCGGCGAACCTTTCATGTACAGCAGGATCGGGTTTTCAGCGATTTGGCGTTGGATCTTTTCTAAAGTCGAGCTCATTGTCGTGCTTCCTTAAACTTCTTTCTACGGCAGTAACTTGTCATTGTAGCGTCCCGAGGGCAGGACCGATAATAACATTTTTTTCACTATTCATATTTTATCTTCTGTTGCGCGAAGTTGCCTTAAAAATATCATTTTGACGCCGCGGGCAGGCGCGCGTTGCGCATTTTCTGTGCGAGGCGGTCAATGTCTGACGCGTTTTCTTGCAATCGTTAACCAATCGACATTTTTGATACAAAAGAATATTAACTTTCCGGGTTTTTATGCTTTAGAATCGTTCCGGTTTGTCATTCATCGTCAGGCATTTGTACATGTCTGTAATTAATCAGGGGATTGCTCAGTGGCGCGGCTAAACAAAATCGCGATATCGCTCTGTGCATTACTGTTCACATCTATCTCATTCACACCACTGGCTCAGGCTTCAGGGCATACGCACGCCTCCGCCTCGCCAAAGGCGTTGCCCGCGAAAAGCGGCTCAGAGCGCAAGAAAAAAGCAACCAGTCAAAAAAGTAAAACCACCGCTAAAACCACCAGTAAAAAGTCCTCGAGCACCCGGCTCCCTACCCGCACTACCGCAGCAAGCCAAACCGCGCTTCATCGTCAGGCCGTCGGCGCCACGAAAAAATGCGTGCTGCGTAAAGGGTATAAAAAGCAGTGCGCGAAAACGGTGGCCGCCAGCGCCGAGCCTACCCTGGCGTTGAACAGCGTCAAAAGCAAATGCGTGGTGCGTAAGGGCTATAAAAAGCGCTGTAAACCCGAGGCCAGCGAAGCGAATCTGACGATCGCCGATGCGCATAAAGTCCGGGTGCAAAAAGCGCAGAGTACCGCCATGAACAAACTGATGGGCCAGCTGGGTAAACCATATCGCTGGGGCGGCACCTCCCCGCGCACCGGGTTCGACTGCAGCGGGCTGGTCTATTACGCCTACAAAGACCTGGTCAAGATTCATATCCCGCGTACCGCCAACGAAATGTATCACCTGCGCGATGCGCGTCCGGTCGATCGTGACGAACTGCAGAGCGGCGACCTCGTCTTCTTCCGCACCCGCGGACGCGGCACTGCCGACCACGTAGGCGTTTACGTCGGCAACGGGAAATTCATTCAGTCACCGCGCACAGGTCGCGATATACAAATCACCTCCCTGAGCGAAGATTACTGGGTTCGCCATTACGTCGGCGCCCGGCGCGTCATGACCCCGAAAACCATTCGCTGATCCCGGTCTGCCGCTACGGCGGCAGCCCTCTTCATCTGCCCGTTCTCCGCCCCTACCGTCAGGGGAAACTGCATATTCGCCTCTGTGACCGGCCCTTCCCGACGATAGCGGGTGGGCGACATGCCAAAGTGACGGTGAAAGGTGCGGCAGAATGCCGCCTGCCCGTCGTACCCCAAACGTTGAGAAATACTCTGCATCGAGGCCTCGGTCTGCGTTAAGTAGATTGTCGCGATGGTCATCTTCCGTCGGCTGACGTAGCTCGCCAGCGTACAGCCGGTCACCATGGCGAATTGCCGCTGGAAATACCAGTGCGAGTAGCCGGACTTTTTCGCTATCGCGCTCACCGGCAGGGTGTCAAAAATATGTGCTTCAATCCAGTCAACGATCCCCTGCACTACCGGGATCATTTTCGGGCTTACCACTTCATCTGTTTTTGCCATCGTAGCCATCCTGTGGAAATTGCTGCCGGCGGCTATATTTGTCATACAAATATGAAAATAGACAATGAATTATTGGCATAGCGGCGATTACCTGAAAGCATAGCATCATTAATTAATTGATTTAGAATGCTTATTTCCACTCAGGCGCTTGCGCTGCAGGGATCTTCGAATGACGAGCTGAGGAATGAACCATCGCGGCGAGAGACTGGTGACCCTGCCCCCTTTAACTTATACATTTTTGCAACATCTACGGGCGTCTTAACGCTCTGCTCCGCAGAAAACGGTTAAGCCTTCGGCAGTTGCGCCTGTGATAATAGCCTTTATCGTTGTAAGGCTTTTCACTGCCTGCGGCAAATGTTAACATTCTCAATACAATAACAGGCCCGGGACGCGAAAGCGTCGGGCGGTCAGCACTCGATTCAGGTGAAAACCTCATCTTGTCAATGTGAGATAAAACAAAAAAGTTATAAGGAGAGTAGCAATGTCGTTTGAATTACCTGCATTACCATATGCAAAAGACGCCCTGGCGCCGCACATTTCCGCAGAAACCCTGGAATACCACTACGGTAAACACCACCAGGCGTATGTCACTAACCTTAACAACCTGATCAAAGGCACCGCATTCGAAGGGAAGTCGCTCGAAGAGATCGTGCGCACCTCTGAAGGCGGTGTTTTCAATAACGCGGCGCAGGTCTGGAACCACACCTTCTACTGGAACTGCCTGGCACCGAACGCCGGCGGCGAACCGGAAGGCGAGCTGGCTGCCGCTATTGCCAAATCCTTCGGCAGCTTCGCTGAGTTTAAGGCCAAATTTACCGACGCCGCGGCGAAAAACTTTGGCGCTGGCTGGACCTGGCTGGTCAAAAATGCCGACGGCAGCCTGGCTATTGTCTCCACCAGCAACGCCGGTACCCCGCTGACCACCGACGCCAAGCCGCTGCTGACCGTTGACGTCTGGGAACATGCTTACTACATCGACTACCGCAACGCCCGTCCAAGCTATCTGGATCACTTCTGGGCGCTGGTTAACTGGAAGTTTGTTGCCGCTAACCTGGCCGCATAAACGACAAACCGCAGCTGGGTCCCCCCGGCTGCGGTTTTTTTTAGCGCTTTCCCACCCGTTTATGACTGACTGGCAAAGGCCTCTTCCGGCTGCGCTCGTCCGCTAAACCAGACCAGCAGCAGCGCCAGACCGGCAATGATCGCGCCCATCACCGGCACAAAAGCGTATCCCAGTCCGCCGGAGATCACCGCCCCGCCGGCGGCGGCGCCCAGTGCGTTGCCAAGGTTGAACGCCCCGATATTCACCGAAGATGAGAGCCCCGGCGCCTCATGCGCCACGCGCATCACTCGCATCTGTAGCGGCGGCACCACCGCAAAGGTGGCTGCGCCCCAGACGATCATACTGATGGCCGCACCCGCCTGGGATTGCGCCAGCAGCGGGATCGCCAGCATGATCGCCATCAGCAGCAGCAGAAAGCCTTTCAGCGTGCCGGAGACCGACCGGTCGGCGAATTTGCCGCCCAGATAGTTGCCCAGCGAAAAACCAACCCCAATCAGCACCAGCATCGCGGTAATAAACAGCGATGAAGCATGGGTCAGCGTATTTAGGACCGGCGAAATGTAGGTATACAGCGTAAACATCGCCCCGGCGCCCAGCACGGTGGTCAGCAAGGCTGAGAGCACCTGCGGCCGTATCAGGACCGAAAGCTCTTGTTTGACATCCGGCCGCTCGCCCGCGCTGCCCTTCGGCAGGGAGAACCACAGGCTCACCATTGCCAGCAGGCCTAACCCCGCGGTGGCGAGGAAGGACATCCGCCAGCCGATGGTTTCCCCAAGCCAGGTCGCGGCAGGCACGCCGCCGATATTAGCGATGGTGAGGCCCATAAACATGGTGGCCACCGCGCTGGCCTGCTTGTGCCTGGGCACCACGCTGGCCGCCACCACCGACCCCAGGCCAAAAAAGGCGCCGTGGTTGAGGCTGGTAATAATGCGCGACAGCAGCAGCGTAGTGTAATCCGGCGCAATGGATGACAGCAGGTTGCCGACGGTGAAGATCCCCATCAGAAAAATCAGCGCATTGCGTCGGGCGCGATGCGACAGCAGCAGAGTCATCAGCGGCGCGCCGACCATGACGCCGATGGCATATGCACTGATCAGCATTCCCGCCACCGGTATTGAAACGTCCACGCCTTTGGCAATCACCGGCAGCAATCCCATTGGGGAGAACTCGGTGGTACCGATGCCAAAGGCGCCGATCGCCAGCGCGAGTAAAGGAAAGTTGATTTTCATTCAATGACTCCATCAGACCGTCGGGAGGGACGGCATAACATCAGAAGCCAAAAGCATGACATCAATCACAAAAAAACAAAAGTGAACGAAATGACAAAAGATTTTTGCAGAATTGATAATAATGGCGGGATATGGGGAGGAAGCCGCGCTCCTCCCTCATTGGAGCATTAGTGCAGAATGGCGGTCAGGCTGAATGCGACGATCACGCCGAGAGCAATAATCGTGGTGATCAGCGAAAACTTTAAATTGGTATCCATCATTTTTCCCTCTTGTTATCCCCACACCAAAAGTGAGCTTGCTCATTTTTGCACAAAAAATCGCAAAAATCTTCCGGGATTTAGGGCGATGCACATTTTTGCTCTTCCACTTTGCCCCAAGATCGGACAAAATCCCACGCTAATTTAAAAGCGTATCGGCCATTGACCCCTTCCTGTCGTTCTGTGTCGTTTTCCCGACGTGATGCAATGTTGAAAATTGTATTCAGGGTGTGTGTAGGCAAACGTTTACGTATCGATGATCAGGCGATCAGGTCAAGGCATGGAGTGAGATGTAATGGCAACTATTAAAGATGTAGCGAAGCGCGCAAACGTTTCCACTACAACTGTATCACATGTAATTAACAAAACCCGTTTCGTTGCCGAAGAGACGCGTAATGCGGTATGGGCGGCGATTAAAGAGCTGCACTACTCGCCGAGCGCCGTGGCCCGCAGCCTGAAAGTCAATCATACAAAATCGATTGGCCTGCTGGCGACCAGTAGCGAAGCCGCCTATTTCGCTGAAATCATTGAGTCCGTGGAAAAGAGCTGTTTCCAGAAGGGCTATACTCTGATCCTCGGCAACGCCTGGAACGACCCGGAAAAACAGCGTGCCTATCTGTCGATGATGGCGCAAAAACGCGTCGACGGTCTGCTGGTGATGTGTTCGGAATATCCGGATTCCGTCCTGAGCATGCTGGAAGAGTACCGCCATATTCCGATGGTGGTGATGGACTGGGGCGAAGCCAAAGCCGACTTTACCGATGCGGTGATCGATAACGCCTTCCAGGGCGGGTATATCGCCGGACGTTACCTGATTGAACGCGGTCACCGCGAAATCGGCGTGATCCCGGGCCCGCTGGAGCGCAACACCGGCGCGGGGCGACTGGCCGGCTTCATGCAGGCGATGAAAGAGGCGCATATCAGCGTGCCGGAAAACTGGATTGTACAGGGCGACTTCGAGCCGGAGTCCGGCTACCGCGCCATGCAGCAGATCCTCAGCCAGCAGCACCGTCCAACGGCGGTCTTCTGCGGCGGCGACATTATGGCGATGGGCGCCATCTGCGCCGCGGATGAAATGGGGCTGCGCGTGCCGCAGGACATTTCGCTGATCGGTTATGATAATGTGCGCAACGCCCGCTATTTCAGCCCGGCGTTAACCACCATTCATCAGCCGAAAGATTCGCTGGGCGAAGCCGCGTTCAATATGTTGTTGGATCGTATCGTCAACAAGCGCGAAGAGTCGCAGTCTATCGAAGTGCACCCTCGGCTGGTCGAACGCCGCTCGGTGGCGGATGGCCCGTTTGTCGACTATCGTCGCTAAAGCATTGGCGGGCGCGGATCACTCCGGCGCCCGCAGCCACTCCCGATTCAACGTGTCGCTGTCCCCCAGGTAGTCCAGCATCCAGTTTAACGCCGGTGAAGCATCATTCTGCTGCCAGGTCAGACAGCAGGCCGCATCCGGAAACGGATTTTCCAGCGCCAGCGCGGTCCACTCGCCGCGATCCACCCATGGCCGGGCGAAATGGCTTGGCACCATGCCGACGCAGAGCCCTGCCGACAGACAGGTGGCCGACGATTCCCAGTCGGGGACCACCACCCTCTTCTGGTTATCCAGCAGCCACGTTGTCCTTTTGGGCAATGAACGCGAGGTATCCTCCCGCACCAGCGACGGCCAGTTGCGCAGAACATCATCGCTCAGCGGACCCGCCATCTTCGCCAGCGGATGATCGCTCGCCACCACGCAGTCCCAGCTCAGCATCCCCATATCGCGGAACGCGTAGCGCCCCCCGACCGGAATAGAGCGCGTTGCGCCAATCGCCAGCTCCACGCGGCCGTCGGCCAGCGCATCCCATACGCCGTTGAACACCTCCTGGAAAACGATCAGTTCGACGTCGGGAAAATGGCGATAGAAATCCACGATCATCTGGCGCATCCGCGCGGGTTTCACGATATCGTCCACCGCGATTGACAACTGCCCGCGCCAGCCGTTGGCGATTTGCTGGCACTGCTGGCGGGTGATCTGCATTTTTTTGATAACAGAGCGCCCTTCCTGTAAAAACCAGACCCCGGCAGGGGTCAGCTCCACGTCACGATGACGGCGCTCAAACAAGGGGACGGCCAGCCACTCTTCGAGCTGACGCACGGTATAGCTGACGGCGGAAGGCACCCGGTGCAGCTCCTGCGCCGCCGCGCTGAAGCTGCCGTTACGGGCGACGGCATCAACCACTTCCAGAGAGTATTCAGACCACATTTTCTGCCTGCAAAATTTTTGAATGCATGTGACAAATATTAGCGTTTCACAAGCCACCATGCACTCCCTACACTCTGCGGCATCGTACCTGTACTCCAAAAAAGAGAACGTTATGTCACAACCTGGGAAAGGATTTTTAGTCTGGCTGGCCGGCCTGAGCGTGCTGGGCTTTCTGGCCACCGATATGTACCTGCCGGCATTTGCCGCCATGCAGCAGGATCTCGACACCTCCGCCGCATCCATTAGCGCCAGCCTGAGCCTGTTCCTTGCCGGCTTCGCGCTGGGCCAGCTGTTCTGGGGGCCGCTGTCGGACCGCTACGGGCGCAAACCGGTGCTGCTGAGCGGCCTGGCGATTTTCGCGGTCGGCTGCCTGGGGATGCTGTGGGTGCAGAACGCCACTCTGATGCTGGCGCTGCGCTTTCTGCAGGCGATTGGCGTCTGCGCCGCGGCGGTCACCTGGCAGGCGATGGTGACCGATTACTATCCCGCCCAGCGCACCAACCGCATCTTCGCCACCATTATGCCGCTGGTAGGGCTGTCCCCTGCGCTGGCCCCGCTGCTGGGCAGCTGGCTGCTGGTGCATTTCGAGTGGCAGGCCATCTTCGCCACCTTGTTTGCCATCACCCTGCTGCTGATGCTGCCTGCCCTGCGCCTGAAAGCCGCCGCTAAGTCGGCCACTGTGACTGAAAAGAAAATCACTTTTCTCGCGCTGCTGCGCTCCCGGGAATACAGCGGCAACGTCCTGATCTACGCCGCCTGTTCCGCCAGCTTCTTCGCCTGGCTTACCGGTTCGCCGTTTATCCTTCATGAGATGGGCTACGGCCCAACCGCTATCGGGTTGAGCTATATCCCGCAGACCATCGCTTTTCTGGTGGGCGGTTATGGCTGTCGCGCGCTGCTGCAAAAATGGTCCGGACAGCAGATGCTACCTTGGCTGCTGGTGATCTTCGCCGTCAGCGTCGCCGCCACCTGGCTGGTGGGTCTGCAAACGCATGCCTCGCTGGTGGCGTTAATGATCCCGTTCTGCCTGATGGCGGTAGTCAACGGCGGGATCTACCCTATCGTGGTCGCTCAGGCGCTGAAGCCTTTCCCGCAGGCAACCGGCCGCGCGGCGGCGCTGCAGAACACGCTCCAGCTTGGCCTGTGCTTCCTGACCAGCCTGTTAGTCTCCGCGCTGATCGCCACGCCGCTGCTGACCACCACCAGCGTGATGCTGGTCTCTATTTTGTTAGCCGGAGTGGGTTATCGACTGCAGCAGACGCCAGAGCTGGCGGCCCACTCTTCCCACGCCTGACGCCCGTCGCCAGAGCCCGGACCAGTGATTAGCACGCTAAGATATTTTTATTGAAAGCCAGTACTTAGCGTCCTATACTGGATCCGGGTTCACATAAATAAAAAATATTTAACAGATTAACGGATGCAGGATGCCTCCGTTTCACCATGGAAGGCCTTTCGGCAAGGGTTATCTCCCTTCCTCTGTTCTACGTCGGATAGCGACTTCACGGATTATCCGTGAGATTTCTCACAAAGCCAAAAAAGCGTCTACGCTGTTTTAAGGTTCTGATCACTTGGGCGTGATGGAGAAGCTATGAGTTCATCGTGTATAGAAGAAGTAAGTGTACCAAATGATGACTGGTACCGGATTGCAGCTGAATTGTTGGGCCGTGCGGGAATTGAAATCAACGGCTCCGCGCCGTCAGACCTGCGGATTAAAAACCCTCTTTTTTTTAAACGCGTATTGCAGGAGGGGTCGCTGGGTTTAGGCGAAAGCTATATGGACGGCTGGTGGGACTGCGAGCGTCTGGATATATTCTTCCATAAAGTGCTCCGCGCCGGGCTGGAAAAACAACTCCCTCATCATTTCAAAGACACACTCCGCATCGCAGGCGCTCGCCTGTTTAACCTGCAAAGTAAAAAACGCGCCTGGATTGTCGGCAAAGAGCACTATGACCTCGGCAACGATCTATTCAGCCGGATGCTGGATCCCTACATGCAATATTCCTGCGGTTACTGGAAAGAGGCGCAGACCCTCGAAGCCGCGCAGCAGGATAAGCTGGATCTCATCTGCCGTAAGCTGGAGCTCGAGCCAGGCATGCGAGTGTTGGATATCGGCTGCGGCTGGGGCGGTCTTGCCGAATATATGGCGCGAAATTACCAGGTGAGCGTTGTCGGCGTGACCATCTCCGCCGAACAGCAAAAGATGGCCCAGGCGCGCTGCGATGGCCTTGACGTAGAGATTCGTCTTCAGGATTATCGCGATCTGCACGACAGCTTCGACCGCATTGTCTCCGTCGGCATGTTCGAGCATGTGGGTCCCAAAAATTACGCCACCTACTTTGAGGTCGCCGATCGTAATTTAAAACCCAACGGCCGCTTCTTACTGCACACCATCGGTTCCAAAGTCACCGACCATAACGTTGACCCGTGGATCAATAAATATATCTTCCCCAACGGCTGCCTGCCGTCGGTACGGCAGATCGCCGATGCCAGCGAGAAGCATTTTGTGATGGAAGACTGGCACAACTTCGGCGCCGATTACGACACCACCCTGATGGCCTGGTATGAGCGTTTCCTCGCCAGCTGGCCGGAAATTGCCGATAACTATTCAGAGCGTTTCAAACGCATGTTCAGTTATTACCTGAACGCCTGCGCCGGCGCCTTCCGCGCCCGCGACATTCAGCTCTGGCAGGTGGTGTTCTCGCGCGGGGTTGAACACGGACTGCGCGTCGCCCGTTAGAACACAGTCCCCCGCTCACCGGCGGGGGATTTTTTTTCAGGCTTCACTGACCTTTGCCGCCATCTCTTTCGCCGCCAGCACGCGTTCGACCGTATCGACAACCGCCTGGGTTTGCGGGTCGATCTCGATATTGACGCGGTCGCCCAGCTTTTTCGCCCCCAGCGTGGTCCGCTGCAGCGTCTCCGGAATAAGATGCACGCAGAATCGGGTTGCCGTCACCTCACCTACCGTCAGGCTGATGCCATCGATACCGATGAATCCTTTATAAAGGATATATTTCATCAGCGTCGGGTCCTGTACTTTAAACCAGATCTGACGGTTATTTTCGGAAGTGAGGATCTTCACGATTTCCGCGGTGGTCATAATATGGCCGGACATCAAATGCCCGCCGATTTCATCACTGAATTTCGCCGCCCGCTCGACGTTAACTTCATCCCCGACCTGAATATCGCCGAGATTGGTAATCCGCAGCGTCTCTTTCATGAGATCAAAGCTGATGCGCGCGCCGTTGATGTCGGTCACCGTCAGACAGCAACCGTTGTTGGCTACCGATGCCCCGGTTTCGAGCCCCTCCAGCATATGCGCCGGCAGCTCCACCACGTGGGTGCGAAAATTGGGTTTATCATCAATGGAGACCACTTTCGCGGTTCCCTGAACAATACCAGTAAACATGTTTGGCTCCTGTTGAAAATCATGACGGTATCATTACCGTTTTCGCTATCGGGAACAATAACAGGAGGGCTGAGCGGTTGCCAGCGCGCTTCGTGCCTCGACTCTTTTTTCACTGGCTTAATGGCTAATCCTCGCTACAATAGACTGGAATTTCCTCATTTTTATCCCCTTGCTGCCAGTTACGGCGGCTTTTTTAGTCTCAAAATAACAACAATACAAAGGTGTTCACGTGCAGAAGTATTTCATTGAAGCGCGTCAGTTATTAGCTCTGGCTATACCCGTCATTCTTGCGCAGGTAGCGCAGACGGCGATGGGTTTTGTCGATACCGTGATGGCGGGCGGCTACAGCGCCACCGATATGGCCGCGGTGGCCATCGGAACCTCCATCTGGCTGCCGGCCATTCTCTTCGGCCATGGGCTGCTGCTGGCGCTGACCCCGGTGGTGGCGCAGCTTAATGGCTCCGGGCGGCGGGAGCGTATCGCGCCGCAGGTGCGTCAGGGCTTCTGGCTGGCGGGGCTGGTCTCGGTGCTGATCATGGTCGTGCTGTGGAACGCCGGGTATATCATCAGCTCCATGCATAATATCGACCCGCTGCTGGCGGAGAAAGCGGTTGGCTATCTGCGCGCGCTGCTGTGGGGGGCGCCGGGCTATCTGTTCTTCCAGGTCGCCCGTAACCAGTGTGAAGGGCTGGCAAAAACCAAGCCCGGAATGGTCATGGGCTTTATCGGTTTACTGGTCAACATTCCGGTGAACTACATCTTTATCTATGGCCATTTCGGCATGCCAGAGCTGGGCGGCGTCGGCTGCGGCGTGGCGACCGCCTCCGTTTACTGGGTGATGTTTGCCAGCATGCTGTGGTGGGTGCGCCGGTCGCGTTCGATGCGCGATATCCGCTGCGCCGAGGGCTTCAGCGGCCCCGATTTCGCCGTCCTGCTGCGGCTGGTGCAGCTGGGGCTACCCATCGCCCTGGCGCTATTCTTCGAAGTGACCCTGTTTGCCGTCGTCGCGCTGCTGGTCTCCCCGCTCGGGATCATTGACGTCGCCGGCCACCAGATTGCGCTGAACTTCAGCTCGCTGATGTTCGTTCTGCCGTTGTCGCTGGCGGCCGCGGTCACCATTCGCGTCGGCTTCCGCCTCGGCCAGGGCTCAACGATCGATGCCCAGGTTTCCGCCCGTACGGGTGTGGGCGTGGGCGTCTGCCTGGCGGTGTTTACCGCTATCTTTACCGTGCTGATGCGTAAGCAAATTGCCCTGCTGTACAACGATAACCCGGAGGTGGTGATGCTGGCCTCGCATCTGATGCTGCTGGCGGCGGTCTACCAGATCTCGGACTCTATTCAGGTGATCGGCAGCGGTATCCTGCGCGGCTATAAAGATACGCGGTCTATCTTTTTTATCACCTTTACCGCGTACTGGGTGCTGGGTTTACCCAGCGGCTACCTGCTGGCGCTGACCGACGTGATTGTCCCCCGCATGGGGCCCGCCGGCTTCTGGTGCGGATTTATCATCGGCCTGACCTCCGCCGCTATTATGATGATGCTGCGGATGCGTTTTCTGCAGCGCCAGCCCTCCAGCATCATCTTACAGCGCGCCGCGCGCTAATCCTGCCAAAGCCCGCCACCCTGGCGGGCTTTTTCTTTCTTCAGTTATGTTCCGACGTTGTACATTCCGTTACTCCCCGACACCAAAGACTCACTGATGAGCGCCCCGGAGATGCATATAGTGTGGCCAACAGCCCCGCAGTGGGGTTACTCAGGAAACCAATTCGAGGATTTCAGCATGAAAAAAGTATTAGCTCTGGTTGTTGCCGCTGCTATGGGTCTGTCATCTGTTGCTTTCGCAGCCGACGCCGCGACCACCACCCCGGCTACCGCAGCCAGCCACACCACCGTTCACCACAAGAAACATCACAAAGCGGCGGCGAAACCGGCAGCCGAACAGAAAGCCCAGGCAGCGAAGAAACACCATAAAGCGGCGACAAAACCGGCCGTAGCGCAGAAAGCCCAGGCAGCGAAGAAGCATCACAAAGCCGCGGCGAAACCGGAAGCAGCGCAGAAAGCCCAGGCAGCAAAGAAACACCATAAAGCGGCGCACCACGCAGCCAAACCGGCGGTACAACCGGCGGCATAACGGTCAGGGCGTTAAGGTGATAAACCGGCGCTGAATAGCGCCGGTTTTTTTCAGGAGGACATCATGCTGCAACGCTATCGCTTCGAATTGCTGTTGGTTCTGCTCATCGTCTGCGCGCTGTTTACCCTTCGCTTGATGTTTAAATAGCGGGCTGCTGAACCCATTTACGGGCCGGCGGCGTATAGTCGCGGAAACCGGCGATAATCTCCTCTGGCGAAGCAGCAAACGGCAGCATCTCCGCGTAGCGCGGGTGCATAAATCCTTCCCGTACCATGTTATTGACCATCGCCTGCAGCGGATCGTAATACCCCTTGATATTCAGGAATGCGCACGGTTTTTCATGGATGCCCAACTGCGCCCAGGTCCACTGTTCGAAAATCTCTTCAAGCGTCCCCGCTCCGCCCGGCAGAGCAATAAAGCCGTCGGCCAGCGCCGCCATTTTGGTTTTTCGTTCGTGCATATCCTCCACCACATGCAGCTCCGTCAACCCGCGGTGGGCAATTTCCCGCTCCACCAGGCCGCGCGGCATTACGCCGATGACCGTGCCCCCGGCCTCCAGCGCCGCATCGGCAACCGCCCCCATCAAGCCAACTTTGCCGCCGCCATAGACAACAGCCAGTCCCTGCTGCGCCAGCATGTGGCCAACCCGTCGGGCGGTTTCGAGATACAGCGGATGTTCGCCAGCTGAAGAACCGCAGAAAATACCAATCGATTTCATCTTCCTTATTACTCCTCTCTTCTGGTGGGCGATAATTTAACACAACGGCAACCCTTACGCGCAGGGTGAGACCGGCAAAGAAAAGAGAGGCGAGGCGCCTGCTGGCGAAGAAATATCCTTGTGGTTCAGTAAAATATCGCCGGAGTGGGTAAAAGATCCGCAATCGCATACAATGTACAAGAAAAGTGACGTTTACCTCTTGCCACATCCCCTGCCTGCCGCTAATATGCGTCCCCGTTGTCACCACAACATTGCGTTCGTAGCTCAGTTGGTTAGAGCACCACCTTGACATGGTGGGGGTCGTTGGTTCGAGTCCAATTAAACGCACCATAATGCGTCTGTAGCTCAGTTGGTTAGAGCACCACCTTGACATGGTGGGGGTCGATGGTTCGAGTCCATTCAGACGCACCAATCTCGTTTCGTATCATTCCCCCTCAACATTAGCCTGCTGCATCGTGACCGGAAAACGCACGCCTTCTGCGCTTCCAGCCTGAACGTCATCGAACCCTGCCAGCGACAAAGCGAAACCCGATTATTCGCGACCAGGAATAGCCTGCGCCATCGCCAGGGCATCCTCCCCTGCCGGCAACCGCGAAGGGGCTTGAGGATCGTTCACCATCCGCCAGACGGCCTGAGCCACATCGGCAGCCTGCGTCACGCTGGCGTTATCCTGGATGCTGTCGAGGATCTGCTGGCCGAGCGGCGCATAGCTCTCCGGGAGCTGGCCCATCGTTCGACGAGCGTTTTCCCCGAAGCGGGTCTGGGGAGCGCGTCCCGGCAGGATCACACCGACGCGAATATTAAAGGGCCACAGCTCCAGCGCCAGCGACTCCGTGAAGGCATTCACCGCCGCTTTACTCGCGGTATAG
This sequence comes from Klebsiella sp. JB_Kp031, assembly GCF_040064295.1. Lineage (NCBI taxonomy): Bacteria > Pseudomonadati > Pseudomonadota > Gammaproteobacteria > Enterobacterales > Enterobacteriaceae > Klebsiella > Klebsiella sp. JB_Kp031. The sequence continues at coordinate 116,791 of NZ_JBEAJW010000022.1, read as the reverse complement.
ACCGCCAGCAGGGGCATCGGCTGCAGGGTGACCGCCGAGGTGATATTAATGATCGTCCCGCTACGGCGCGCTCTGAACCGGGGAAGTACCGCCTGGGTCATGGCGATAGTCCCAAGCGTGTTGGTGGCAAACAGGTTCGCTATCGCCTCGTGTGACGCCCCCTCCAGGGCATTGAGCATCCCCACTCCGGCGTTATTGACCAGAACGTCAATCTCTCCGGCCTCGGCAATCGCCTCGGCGATACTCTGCGCTGAGGTGACGTCAAGACGCACCAGCCGCAGACGGTCGCTGGCCGGCAACAGATCCTCGCGCGGAACCCGCATCGTGGCGATAACCTTCCAGCCCTGTTCAAGAAAATAACGTGCCGTCTCCAGACCAAAACCCGATGAACAGCCGGTGATCATAATCGTTTGCATCTCTCTGTCTCCGTTGGTTTCTTCCTTTTCATCATAGACAGCCCGCTCCGGACGATATAGGGTCAATAATCCATTATTCTTTAGCAGGAGTCCGGAAATGAGCGACCCGCTGGCGGAAATCATAGCGATGCTCAATCTCAGAGCGGTGCTGACCAAAACCATTGAGGGGGCGGGAGAATGGCGCGTTAAACGTTCAGACCAGGGGATGTCGTTCTACGGCGTGGTACTGGAAGGCGGCTGTCGGCTGGAAATAGACCAGCATGCGCCGCAGATCCTGCGCGCCGGGGATTTTATGTTGATCCCGGCGGCGTACCGCTTCGCGTTAACCAGCCTGACCCCGCCGCCTTCACCGGCGCTGGAGACCACCCCGGTGAAGCTTGCGGCGGAACACTTTCGCCTGGGAGCTCTCGACCAGCCAGCGGAGATGCAGGCGCTGATTGGCCACTGCGCTGCCGATTCGGATAACGCCAGCCTGCTAACCTCCCTGCTGCCCGCCTTAGTGGTGGTTCGCGACCAGCCGCGGCTGGCCACCTTTGTCGGGCTGCTGAAAGAGGAAGCCCAGGCGGATCGCGCAGGCAAATCTTTCGTTCTGGCGCGGATGGTTGAGCTGCTGTTTATCGAGGCCATCCGATCCTGCGGAACGCTCGCCACCCCCGGACTGATGCGCGGCCTGAGCGACCCGCGGGTCGCTCAGGCAATCCGCCTGCTGCATCAGGCCCCCGCCAGACGCTGGACCGTCAACGCCCTGGCCGCCGACTGCGCGCTGTCTCGCTCGACGTTATTTGAACGCTTTACCGGCCTGACCGGAATGACCCCGATGGGCTATTTGTTGAGCTGGCGCATGACCCTGGCCATGCAGTGGCTGGGCGAGACGGGCATCAGCATAACGGATATCGCCGAGCGCCTCGGCTATGGCTCGACCAGCGCGTTCAGCGTGGCCTTTACCCGATATGCCGGGATATCGCCGGGCAAATATGCCCGCCAGCGGGCGGCGCAGTGCCCCCAAGGCCCGCCATAAGTTAACCTGCCGCAATCGTCGTCTGCAGCCAGCGCTCAAACACCTGCAGCGCCGGCTCCCCCTCGCCGCCGCCGGGTTTGATCAGGCAAAAGCGCTTGGCCAGCGTCGGCAAGCCCGGCCATGGGGCGACCAGCGTCCCGCTGCGCAGTTCGCTCTCCACATACATCTTCGGCACCAGGGCCACGCCCTGCTGGCTGAGTACCGCAGCGATTGCCATCTCATGCAGATCATAGCGCGGCCCCTGCGCCGGGTTATCCAGCGCCAGACCGCATTCGCGGGCATAGTGCAGCCAGGCGTCCGGGTTTTGCCGCCGATGAATGCGCGGCAGCCGGTTCAGCAGCCCCGGGAGATCGTCATCCGTCAGCAGCGCGGCATGACAGACCGGCAGCAGATACTCCGCAAATAAAAACGTCACATCCATTCCGGTCCACGCCGGGTGATCAAAATGGATCGCCGCATCAAATCCGCTGCCCGGCAGAATAAAGGGGTCGCTGCGGGCGGCGATATTGACCACGATATGCGGATGCTGCGCCGTGAACTGCCCGAGCCGGGGGATGAGCCAGCGGCTGGCGAAGGTGGGGAGCACGGCGATCTCGAGACTGCGGCCATCGGCGGGCATCCCGCTGACGTCGTGGGTTTCCCGCTCCAGCCTGCTGAGGATCTCGCGGACCTGTCTGGCATAGCGGGCGCCAGCCGGATTGAGCCGTACCCGGCTCCCGATCCTGTCAAAGAGTTTGCTGTCGAGGAGCGCTTCCAGACGGGCGATCTGCCGGCTGATGGCCCCTTCCGTTAACGCGAGCTCCGCCGCCGCGCGGGCAAAGTTGCCGTGGCGGGCGGCGGCCTCAAAGGCCAGTAGCGCAGCGCTGCTGGGGATTTTACGACGCATAGCCAATGCTCCTTGTGCGGGCCCATTGAAAGTCAGTGACATAATATCACTGAGTGATGAATAAACATCGTTTTTCAGCGCCATTATTGCCGGATATGATGAAGAAAACTCACTAAAACGCGTTATGCGCTGAATCATCTGTCTCTCGAGGTCACTATGCTCTATGTCGTCGAATGCGCCTACACCGACCCGCAAAGCGAAGCGGCGTGGAATACCTTTTACAATCGGGAAAAATTGCCGGCGCTGGTCTCGGTGCCCGGTTTTCATGCCTCCCAGCGCTTCTGCGCGTTCAGCGAGGGCTGCCCTCGCTACCTGGCCCTACACGATATCCGCGATGCCGCCGTCCTCGACAGCGACGCCTATCGCCGCAATGGTGGGGGTCATTTTGCCCGCTGGCAATCGGCGATCGCCGACTGGCATCGCCACCTCTATCTCACGACTCACGCGCTGCGGGAGGTGGCTCCTGACGAGGTGCTGCTGCTGAGCGATACCGCGGAAGCCCTGCCCGTCGCTGCGCCGATCGTCCTGCAGCCCGGGGGTCTGGCCACCCGGCATACCCGCTATGCCGCCATCGTCCCGCGTGACGATCTGCATCACCGGGTCACCTCTGCCGCGGTCTTTATCTATCAGCCCATTACCGCCAGGTTGCGTCACCCGGCGGAGCAAGCGTGAGGTCAACATGACACCTGCTCCCTTTTATACCCTGACAGCAGGCGACCTGACGATAAGCGCCATCAGTGATGGTCAGATGACAGCGCCGCTGACGCTACTCGCGGGGATCGCCCCTGAAGAGGCGGCGCGTCTGCAGCGCCAGGCCGGGTTAACCTCGCCGGAGGCCATCGAGATCGGCGCTTACCTGATCCGCGGACGCGGGCACACGGTGCTAGTGGATACCGGCACCGGCGGGGCCAACGGCGTCGGCGGCGCGCTTATTGCCAATCTGGCGCTGCTCGGCGTGCGCCCTGAGGAAATTGACACCATCCTTCTCACTCACGCGCACCCGGACCATATCGGCGGCCTGCTGACCGCCGCCGGTACACCGGCTTATCCCAACGCCATGGTGTTCCTACCCTCGCGGGAAAGCGCTTACTGGCTGGCGCCATCGACACTGGACAACGCCAGCGATCGTGGACAACGTAACGTGCTGCTCGTCCGCCGCATAATGGCGATCTGTGCGACGCGAATTCGTGATATTGATGAAGACGAGCCGGTAGCCGGGATCCGGCCATGTCCCCTGCCCGGCCATACGCCAGGGCATACCGGATATCGCCTTGAGGCGGGCGGAACGTCGCTGCTAATCTGGGGGGATATCGTCCACTTTCCCTCGATCCAGAGCGCCCGGCCAGAGGTGTCGGTGGCATTTGACGTCGATCCTGACCAGGCCCGGCATACACGGGAAAGTCTGCTGCGCCAGGCCGCCAGCGAACGGTGGCTCATCGCCGGTATGCATCTTGGCCTGCCAGGTTTCGCCCGCGTGGAGAATACCGCCTCAGGCTACTGCCTGCGCCCGGTGTGACCTTCGCGGCGAACACCGATCACAGCGAAACCCCGGTCGTGACATTAACGCGACCGGGACGTGGTGTCTGGGGAAGTGGACTAGCCGTTAACCGCGGCTCTTCCAGCCTTTTTTACTTTTGCAGCTGGCTTTGGTGGCGACCCATGGGTGACGCAGTTGGGTCAACTGAAGATCCTGAGAGGCCGGGCTGGCGGACCAGCGTTTGTTGCACAGAGGCTTACGAGTTGCAATGACCATAAAAACGCTCCTGAAAGTAATGAACAGTTCCCTGGGTAATTCCATAAGTTCAGAATCAGCTTATCACCGCTTAAACGTAGTTATTTCAATCTTTGTTTTGCTATGTAAATGGTGATTGCCACCTGAAAGGTATTAAATTGATCTAGATCAATGTAAGTGCGATTTTTTGATTTCGCCACCTATATTTTCAACCGTTTAACTTCGGCCACCGCTTGATTAAGACTTTTCCTATACCACATAATCCAACAGAAGAGGGCAAGATTATCAGATTTTTATTCTAGTTATGTATGCTAATGTGGTTAATTGTTTTGATTATTCTAGCTAATAAAATTCACTTGGTCAGACCGCCGCAGGCGGGTACTCTGCACCGGCAATACGGGGATTTGTCAGGGAGTGGTGGATGACTACAGGCTATAAACTACTTGGCTATAAGTTAGCGGATAATATTTTCTACTGCCTGCATCATCGGGAAATTATCGCGTTACGTGGGACGCGAACGCAGGTTCAGCTGCGCAGCACCATGGCTTGTTTACTGGAGTATTTGCTGGCGCATGGCAGAGAACGTCTGGTCAGCGATGAAGAGTTAATGATTAACGTCTGGGAAAAAAATAATCTCCGTCCGTCCGCGCAGCGATTATGGCAGGTTATCCAGACCCTAAAATCTCGCTTAAACCAGGCGGGGGTCGAAAGCACGTTAATTGTCCGCGTTAAATGCGCAGGGTATTATATTAACCCTGCTTGCGTAGCCGAAATTTATTCCTTCAAACCGCCGGGCATGATGAATTATATAAATAACTCGCCTGCTGATATGAATAAGCTCCTGGTTCGCAACTAATCTCCTCTCCACGCCGTTTAGATCGCTTGCAACAGGATTTATTCTTTGAATATTTTAATTCACAGCAATAATATTTATTTTAATATCGGCCTCGCCCAGTGTTTCAGAGATATTCAGGAAACCCTGCCCGGTCTGAATATTATTCATTCACTGCCGCTCAGCCATCTGCCCGATCTGGCCGGGATGGATGTAATTATTTTAGCGCTGGAAAACTATCACGATTATCAGGCCGCTGCTGAATTAGCCCAGCGCTATCCCGGTCTGGTGGTCGGATTTACCTCCGCCAACAATGTGAGACGCGGACGCGCCTTTTACGCGGATACCCTCCTGTGGGTCAGCCAACGGGAAAGCGTTCACGAGATCGGCCGCCTTCTGCGCCGGCTGGCAGACCGTAGCCGCCCTTTCGCGCCGCGCCATCAGCGTCAGAGTCACTCCTCCCGGCTGCGAGCCCCACTTAATGACCTGGAGATGCAGATGATTCGTGGCGTGGTCGACGGACAGTCAATTAATCAGATGGCGGACGCGCTGGGGGTTAATCGCAAGCGGGTTTATAACGGACTGGAGCGGATCAAAATGAATTTTCGCCTCGTCAGCCATACCCATTTTCATCATTTTATGACCGCGGAGGCCACGTTTAGCCACCTCTGCGCCGATCTCAGCTGCTATAGACCAGGAGTACGGCCAGCCCGGCAACGACGTGCCGCATCGCGATCGGCCGAAAATCATTCATATAATTTGAATGAGTTTCGCAAATTGTTTTGATTTTAACCACGAGGTATTGCGCGTATTCTTTATCACATCAGGGCGACAAGCCCTATATCAGACACCAGATTAAGGAATACGACCATGAAATCCATCAAAACTTTCGTTGCTGTTGCTGCACTGTCACTGTTCTCTTCCGTTAGCTTCGCCCAGAGCGTCAGCGCCACCGCCTCCACCCTGGACCGTGCTGAAGCCAAAATCGCCGCCCAGGCCGCTGAGCAGGGTGCGTCCTATAAAATCACCAGCGCCCAGTTTAATAATCGCGTCCATATGACGGCTGAGCTGAGCAAATAATCTCTTCGTTCTTTCGCAATGAAAAAAGCGCCGTCAAAAACGGCGCTTTTTTTTCGCCTCTTTCTCCGGGCAGTGATTTCCTGAGCGGCGCGCTGTAGCGTTCAGCCAATTCCGGGCCAATACTTACCGCATCCCCCGGAAAAGAGAACCCGATGATGAAAGCCTGGATCGTCAACAAACCCGGTTCACTGGACAATCTGCAGCTTGTCGATCTTGCCGACCCCGGCGCGCCGGCGGCAGGCGAGATCCGCGTAGCGCTCCACGCCACCTCCCTGAATTATCACGATTTGCTGGTAGCGACGGGGGTGATTCCTACCGCCGATCGGCGGATCCTGATGGCGGACGGCGCGGGGGTGGTCGAAGCGGTTGGCGCCGGAGTCAGCGAGTTTCAGCCAGGCGACCGGGTGGTGGCTGGCTTTTTCCCGCAGTGGCTGGATGGCCGTCCTGGCCCGCAGGTGAAGGACTTCAGCCAGACCCCGGGCGACGGCGCCGAGGGGTTTGCCTGCCAGTATGTGGTCAGACCGGCCAGCCATTTTACCCATGCGCCTGACGGATGGAGCTTCAGGGAAGCGGCGACTATCACCACCTCCGGCCTCACCGCCTGGCGCGCGCTGGTGGTGGAGGGGCGGCTAAAAGCGGGCGATACGGTGCTGACGCTCGGCACCGGCGGCGTGTCGATAACCGCCCTGCAGCTGGCGAAAAGCATGGGCGCGCAGGTCATCGTCACCTCCTCATCAGATGAAAAGCTCGCCCGCGCGCGCGCGCTGGGGGCTGACCATCTCATCAATTACCGCACCACCCCGGCGTGGGGTGCTACGGTGCAGGACATCACCGGTCATCGCGGGGCCGATATTATCCTCGAGCTCGGCGGACCGGGCACCCTGAGCCAGTCGTTCGAAGCCGTCCGTATTGGCGGACACATCGCCCTCATCGGCGTCCTGACTGGCTTCGAAGGTCATGTGCCCACCCATCTGCTGATGAGTAAACAGGCCCGGTTGCAGGGGCTGGTGGTGGGTCATCGCCGGCAACAACAGGACTACGTCAACGCGCTGAACCTGCAGGCGTCGCGGCCGGTCATCGATAAAGTGTTTGATTTTGCGGCCTTACCAGACGCCTTCCGCTATCTGCAAAGCGGCGCCCATTTCGGCAAAATTTGCGTGGAGTGGTAGGGGTGAGGAGATGAGATGAACAGGGCCTCCGTGCCCTGGGAACGGCTTTATTCGAAAAAGACGTCCGGATTGTCCGACAGCGAAACAAAGGATTTCGTGTTTTTATCCAGCGCCTGAATCTCGCCGCTTTCAATGTCGTAGAACCAGCCGTGCAGGCGCAGGGTATGGTCGCGCAGGCCGACGGCCACCGACGGGTGGGTTTTGATGTTGTTCAGCTGAGCGATGACGTTTTCCTGCACCATGCCGTTGACCTTATCGGTTTCGCTGGCCCAGGTTTTCTTTTCCACCACCGCTTTTGCAGCATCAGCGTAGCGCAGCCAGTGAGACACCGCCGGCATCGGCTCCAGGCACTGGCAGGTGGCGATCGCTTTCATCGCCCCGCAGTTTGAGTGGCCGCAGATCACGATATCAGTCACGCCCAGCGCAACCACGGCATACTCAATGGTCGCGGATACACCGCCCGGCTCCGGCCCGAAAGACGGCACGATATTCCCGGCATTACGAATAACAAAGAGCTGTCCCGGCTCCTGCTGGGTAACCAGTTCCGGCACCAGACGGCTGTCAGAGCAGGAGATGAAAAGCGCTTTGGGATTCTGGCTGGAAGCCAGGCTGCGGAAGAGCTCTTTACGCTGGGGGAAGATCTCTTTCTGGAAGTTGAGGAAGCCCTCAATGATATGTTGCATAGCAGTGTCTCTTCTCTGTAGTTATTACGGTATGACAAAGATCACAGTTATTCAGTTTACCATTGCTGACAAGAATGGGAATCGTTATTCAAACAGTTGCGCAGAAAACGCGCGCCGCGGATGCCCATTCAGCCTCGCCTATTCCACAGGGTTTTCACGTGCTTTCCTGAGCCAGTTTGCTACTCTGTCTGCTCGTACCGTCCCCACGTTGCCGACCGCCTGACGGCGGCGAACACACCAGGAGTTGCTATGTTCTTATCCAGCCTGATGGCCATTGCCGCGGTGCTGATCATGGGCGTGATCAGTCCCGGCCCGAGCTTTATTTTTGTCGCGCGCAATGCGGTCGCCCGCTCGCGCCTGCACGGTCTGGTGACCGCCCTCGGCACCGGCGCCGGCGCCGCCATTTTTTCTATTATGGCGATGCTGGGCCTGCAGAAGGTGCTCACCGCGGTGCCGGAGCTGTTTATTGGCTTGAAAGTAGCGGGCGGGCTCTACCTGTTGTGGCTGGGCTATAAGATTTTCCGCGGTTCGGCGCAGCCGATGGATTTCTCCGCCAACGGTATGGCCGGTAACCGTTCGTTGCTGAAGACCTTCCGCGACGGGCTGTATACCCAGCTGAGCAATCCCAAAACCGCGCTGGTGTTTGCCTCAATTTTTACCGCCCTGCTGCCGACGCAGATCCCCACCGCGTTCTATTACATCGTGCCGCTGATGAGTTTTCTGATTGACGTCAGCTGGTATTCGCTGGTGGCGCTGGTGCTCTCCGCCGATCGCCCGCGTCGGGTCTACCTGCGGTTGAAGCGGCGAATCGATATCGCCACCGCGACGGTGCTGGGGGCGCTGGGCCTGCGGCTTATCGCGACCTCTCTCACCCGCTAGCGGCTACACGGTATGGATACGGATATCGTGTTGCTGAAAGGCAACGCGATATTCGCGACTAATATTATCCTCCACCACCAGCACATCGATATCGCTGCTCGCGGCCACCACGAACCGCGCCACCGCCGGAATTTTATCCGAGGTCAGGCCGATGATAATTTCGCTGCACTGCTTAATCACCGCTTTCTTAAACTCACAGTCGGCATAGTCAAAACCGGTCAGGCCTGACTCTGGCGCCATGGCGCAGCCGCCGATAAACCCCTGGTCGAATAACATCCCCTGCACCTGAGCCACCGCCGCGGCCCCAACGCAGCCCCCGCTCGCCCGCTGCACCTGACCGCCGAGCATCACCACGTCGTAGAGCGGCTTTTTCACCAGCACCGCGGCGATCTCCGGAGAGTTCGTCACCACTGTCAGCGCAAGCTCGGCGGGCAGCGCCTCGGCCATCGCCAGATTGGTGGTGCCGGTATCAATGAAAATAGTGCCGCCGGGTTTCACCAGCCGGGCGCACTGCTGCGCGATCCTGAGTTTTGTTGCTCGGTTTTTATCTTTCCGTTCACTGTAGTCTCCCGCTTCCGGCAGGCTCAACACCGCCCCGCCGTAGACTTTTTTACAGACGCCTTCGCGGCTAAGCTCATGCAGATCGCGGCGGATAGTATGCTCAGACACCTGAAGACGCGCCGCCAGATCCGCACACACCACCCTGCCGTTTTCCTGCAGGATCTGGCAAATCAGCGCTTGTCGCTGTTGGGGAAAAGCAGCATAATCGAGCAAATCAACTCCTTAAATAATCATAAACGAGCAACAGTAAGCATGATCGTCTGCCCTGCTGTGATTGTCAATGTTCCTGCCCGGAGGTTTACCATGAAAATTGCCCATTTCGCTCTGTGGACCCAACAGCTTGAGGCTCAGGCCCGCTTCTGGGTCGAGTTCTTTGCCGCCAGTATTAATGAAAAATACCTCAGCCAGACCAACCCCGGATTTGCCTCCTATTTTGTCACCATCGACGACGAAGTAGTGATCGAGCTGATGACCAAGCCTGGCCTGCAGCAGGCCAGCGCGGATAATAACCATACCGGCTGGGCGCATCTGGCCCTCTCGGTGGGCGGCGCAGAACAGGTCGATGCCCTTGCCCAACGCGCTGGAGCGGCGGGAATACTGGTTTCACCCCCGCGCACCACCGGCGACGGCTATTATGAGGCGGTGATCGCCGATCCCGATGGCAACCTGATTGAAATCGTCGCATAGTCAGTAGACCGCCAGCTATAAGGAGGCATCCATGGCACGTTACCGGATCATCGACACCGCGGCCTGGCCCCGCCGGGACCATTTCACCTTTTACCGACAATTTGCCAACCCCAGCTTTAATCTCTGCGTTCCGATAGAGGCGCAGCGCCTGTACGAATGTGCGAAGGACCGGCGGGTCTCATTTTTTCAGCTCGCGCTCTATGCCCTGCTGCGCGCGGCCAACGGGGTGCCGCAGCTCCGGCAGCGCGTGCGCGATGGCGAGGTGATTGAATATGGCAGCCTGGCGGTCATGACGCCGGTGATGACCGTCGAGGAGGGCTTCCGCCAGGTATGGTGCGACAACGCTGCCGAGTTCACCGCCTTCAGCGCCGCGGCAACGCCGAAGATCGTCGCGGCAAGAGAGACACCGCCGGCGCCGCTCATCGTCGATGGCGAACATTTTATCTGCGCCAGCTGTCTGCCGTGGCTCCACTTTACTTCGATGACCCATGCGGAATACGCGGTGGGCGCCGCGGTTCCTGCGCTCACCTGGGGGAAACTGCAGAACGGCGTGATCCCGGTAGCCGGGCGATTTAACCATGCCTTCGTCGATGGTCTCCATGCCAGCCGCTTTTATGCCCTCGTCGAAGCGGGGTTTCGTGACCCCGAGCGGCTCTGGCAGCCGCTAACCGCGACCGCCCCCTCACTGCTCCCCCCTACGGCGAAGGATCGCTGAGAACTCGCCACACTCACCGCCGGGCAGTCTTCCCTCTGTCCGGAGGTCGCTTTTCCCTAACTGTCGCCTTTGCAACAGGCAGCGCAAAAGCGCGCTGCATTTGCAGCAGTCCGCTCCGTCAGCAGACATAGCCACCCCGCTAAATATCGCCAACCTGCCTTCCTCTCTCGCTGGCACGTGTTTTGCTTACTCATACATATAACCCATGGGCATTATGAATAATTTATTTATCCAATTTACGCATAAGCTATTCACTGAATAAGAGAGAAGATGATGTCAGCCAGTTCACCCGCTCTGCCTTACACCCAGTCCTCGCCGCAGGCGCATATTATTGCCAGCGATGCGGAAGCCCTCGCCATCGCCGATGAGATTGCCACCGTGCTCAAACCCGGCGCCGCCGAGCGCGACCGCACGGGTATCGTCCCGGTGGAGATCGTCAATACCTACTCCAACAGCGGGCTGTGGGGTATTACGGTGCCGCGCCGCTTTGGCGGCGCCGAGGTCTCGGCCGCGACCCTGGCGCAGGTCATTGCCATTCTTTCCGCGGCCGATCCATCGTTAGGTCAGATTCCCCAGAACCACTATTGCCTGCTGGAAGATATTCGTCTGCAGGGCAGCGACGACCAGCAGGCGTTCTTTTTCGCCCAGGCACTGCAAGGCTATCGCTTCGCCAATGCCCTGTCGGAAACCGGGGGGAAAACGGTCCTCGATATTCGTACCCGTATCGTGCAAGGCGCCGAGGGGCTGCGGATCACTGGCCGTAAAGGCTATTGCACCGGATCACTGTATGCCCACTGGATTGGCATTCTGGCGCTGGATGCTGACGATCGCGCCCAGCTCGCCTTTGTGCCACAGAACAGCCCGGGGCTGACGGTGGTCGATGACTGGGCGTGCCTCGGTCAGCGAACTACCGCCAGCGGCACCGTACTGGCCGATAATCTTCCGGTCAATCCCTTCCACCTTTTCCCAACGTGGAAGTCCTACGCTAGCCCGACCCTTGCCGGCCCCTTTGCCCAGTTGACCACCGCGGCGATAGACGCCGGTATCGCCCGCGCGGCGCTGGACGATACCGTGGCGTTCGTGCGCAACAGCGCCCGACCGTGGATCGACGCCGGTGTGGCGCGGGCCAGTGACGACCCGCTGACTATCTACCATATCGGTCAGCTGGATAGCCGTCTTGCCGCTGCCGACGCGCTGCTGGAGCGGGCCGGACGGGTGCTCGACCGCTATAAAAATGACCTCAGTGAGGAACATGTCGCCGAGGCATCGCTGGCCGTCGCCCGCGCCAAAATCTGGACCACTGAAGTGGCGCTGGAGGCCGCCAGCCGCCTGTTTGAGCTGGGGGGCACGCGGGCTACCGGTGAGTCGCTCAACCTCGACCGCCACTGGCGCAATGCCCGGGTGCACACCCTGCACGACCCGGTACGCTGGAAGTATCAGCTGCTCGGAAACTGGGTTCTGAACGGTATTCGTCCGCAACGACATGACTGGAACTGATATGACGAGTCTGCTGGCATTTTTCGCACAAATCGACTGGAGCGATGTGGCCCAGGCCGCCCTCGATACCCTCACCATGCTGGCCTGGTCGCTGGGCTGGACCGTGCTGCTGGGCCTTCCGCTGGGGATCGTACTCTATCTCACCGGCGAGCCGCGTTTGCTGTACGCCCCGCGTCTTTACCGCCTGTTGTCATTGTGCGTCAACGTGCTGCGCTCCCTGCCGTTCATCATTTTACTCATTGTCATGATCCCGTTGACCACGTTGCTGACCGGCACCTCGCTGGGGGTGGAAGGAACCATTCCGCCGCTGGTCGCCGGCTGCGCCCCGTTCTTCGCCCGGCTGGTGGAAACCGCACTGCGCGAGGTGGAGCACGGCCTGGTGGAGGCCAGCTGGTCGATGGGCGGCAGCACCTGGCAGCTTATCTGGCACACGCTGTTGCCGGAGTCGCGGGCCGGGCTGATCGCCGCTGTGACCGTGACGGCCATTTTGCTGGTCGACTACACCTCGATGGCGGGGGTGATTGGCGGCGGTGGGCTGGGCGATCTGGCCATTCGTTTTGGTTATCAGCGCTTTCAGACTGACGTGATGGTGGTCACCGTCCTGATGCTGATTGCGCTGGTACAGCTTCTGCAAATGAGCGGCGACCGCCTGGTGCGCTACGTCAGCCGCAAATAACTTATCCTTCCAGGTTTCAGGAATCACTATCATGAAAAAATCCATTATCGCCGCCGGACTTCTGGCCCTCTTCTCCACCACAGCAATGGCTAACGAGACGCTGATCGTCGGCGCCACGCCGGTACCGCATGCGGAAATCCTGGAGTTTGTGAAGCCCGTGTTGGCAAAGGAAGGCGTCGATTTACAGATCAAAGTATTTAACGATTTTATACAGCCCAATCAGCAGCTGGCGGAGAAACACCTCGACGCTAACTACTACCAGTACCGTCCGTTTCTCGATAACTACAACCAGACCCGGCATACCAACCTTGTTCCGGTGGTCGGGGTGCATATCGAACCTTTCGGCGCCTACTCCAGCAAATACACGAGTCTCACCGCGGTGCCGGACGGGGCGACGATCGCCATTCCTAACGATCCGGTGAACACCGGACGCGCGCTGGTGATGTTAAGCAACGCCGGGCTGATTACCCTCAAGGATCCGCACAATCCGCAATCGGCAACGAAGGACATCACCAGCAACCCGCATCACTTTAAAATCCGCGAACTGGAGGGCGCCATGCTGGCGCGGGCGGTGAAGCAGGTCGACCTCGCCTTTATCTTTGCCAACTATGCGCTGGAGGCTGGTATCGACACCGATAAAGCGTTGCTGGTGGAAAAAGGCAGCGATCTGTACGTCGAATATCTGGTGGCGCGTCCGGACAATATTCAGGACTCGGGCATTCAGAAACTGGCGCAAGCGCTGCATTCGGACGCCGTTCGTCAGTTCATTCTGACGCGTTATCAGGGCAAAATTTTACCCGGATTTTAATCACCGCGGGCAGCGGCGACAGCCGCTGCCCGGGCTAACGGAGCGCATCATCGTGACGCATATCCCCGCCCCACCGATCCATATTGAGTTTGCTGGTATCAGCAAAGCCTATCCTAACGGCGTGCAGGCGCTACAGGACATTGACCTGACCATCCGTCAGGGCGAAATTTTCGGCATCATCGGCCGCAGCGGCGCCGGAAAATCCACCCTGCTGCGCCTGTTTAATCGCCTGGAAAGTGCCGATAGCGGCGAGATGTTCATCCACGGCGAGTCGACCGTTCGCTACTCCCCGCGCCAGCTGCGCGACCTGCGTCGGCGGGTGGCGATGATTTTTCAGCACTTTAACCTGATGGCCACCAAAACCGTGGCGCAGAATATTGCGCTGCCGCTGAAGATGGCTGGCATCCCGGCCGGCGAACGTCAGCGGCGGGTTACGGAAATGCTTGAGCTGGTGGGCCTCAGCGCCCTGCGCGACAGCTACCCTGCCCGCCTTTCCGGCGGCCAGAAACAGCGAACCGGCATCGCCCGGGCGCTGGTCACTCAACCGGAAATTCTGCTGTGCGATGAGGCAACTTCGGCGCTGGATCCGGAAAACACCTTGTCGGTGTTAACCCTGCTGAAGGAGATTAACCAGCGCCTGGGGCTGACTATCGTGCTGATCACTCACGAAATGGAGGTTATTCGCACCCTCTGCGATCGGGTCAGTGTGCTCGAAGGCGGACGCATTGTCGAACAGGGGGAGGTCTGGCGCGTGTTTGGCAACCCGCAGCATCCGGTGACGCGCGCTATGCTCGGCCTGCAGCACCCCGATCGCCCGGAGGCCGGGCCATCGCTGCGCGACGGCGAGCAGATCGTGACCTTACGGTTTGACGGCAGCAGCGGTCGCGAACCCAATCTGCAGCATATCGCCAGCCTGCTGGGGGGCGACGCCCGCCTGCTGTACAGCAACTGCGAGCGTATCCAGGGCCGGGTCATCGGCCAGCTGCAGGTCCGGCTGAGCGGGCCGCTGGCCGCCAGCGCGCTGGTGCAGGATGGCTGGGTCGCGGACAGCATTTTGACCCACCCTCTTCAGGCAGCGGAAACCACTGCGCCATAGCCATAGAATGGAATTATATTTCCGATCCTTTGCTAAGGATAATTGGTTATAAATCATAGCGTTTCAGTGTTAGACAGGGCGAAGTGCGCCTCTTATCTTTCGTCATGAATTGTAAATCACCACGCAATCACTTGATGAGGTAGCACTTTTGTCCAGATTACAACAAGGATTAAAAACCCAAAAAACCCGCTTCGCCCTGGCGCTAAAAGTGGCCCTGCTCGGCGGCGTGGTAGCATTTTCTTCTGCTGTCTTTGCTGAGGGTCTCCTGAAAGAAGGCATCACCCCGGCCACTGACGCCAGTCAGATCCCGGCCAGCGCCAAGCTGCGCAAAGACACGGTGGTGGCCGGGATCTCCGAGCCGCAGGGGATCTTTAACCCCTACTTTTTCGTCAACGGCTGGGATGAGAACGTCACGAACGTCATTTTTTCACGCCTGATCGACTGGGACAGCCAGGGCAAGCTGGTCCCGGGGCTGGCGGAGAGCTGGACGGTCAGCCCGGACAGTAAAGTCTATACCATCAAATTGCGCCCTGGTCTGACCTTCAGCGATGGTTCACCGCTGACGGCGGAAGATGTCGCCTTTACCCTGACGGTCCTGCTCGACCCCAAATATGATGGCGATACCGACATCACCCTGGCCAATATCGCTGGCGGCGCAGAATACAAAGCCGGCAAGGCTGACAGCGTCAGCGGCCTGAAGGTCATCGACCCGCTCACTCTTCAGGTGACCACCACCCAGCCAGGCGCCACCACGCTGGCCAAAATTGGCGGGCCAGTGCTGTCGAAAGCCTGGTACGGCAAAGGATATCAACGGGGACATCTCGACTATCTGCGCTCACTGCACGGCAAGCCGCTGGGCAACGGCCCTTACGTGTACGATACCTATATTCCCGGTCAGGAAATTCGTTTCCATGCCAATAGCCATTTTTACCGTGGGACGCCGCCAACGCCGCGCTTTATCTATCGCGTGACCAATCCGTCGACCAACTTCCAGTTGTTCCAGACCGGGGAGACCGACTACGACGCCTTTACCTCGCGTCCTGACGATATAGAACAGCTGAAGATGCTCGGCTTCGCCAACATTAATCTTTACGGCTCCAGCGACTACAGCCAGGTGGAATTCAACGTTCATCGTCCGGCGCTGCAGGATAAGCGGGTGCGCCAGGCGCTGATTTACGGCCTGGACCGGCAGAAGCTGATCGACGTGGTCTATCAGGGGTACGGCAAAGTCGCCATCGAGCCGATCGCCCCGATCTCCTGGGCCTTTAACGCAGAAGGCGTCAATCCTTACCATTACGATCCGGCGCAGGCGAAAAAGCTGCTGGATGAGGCCGGCTGGAAAGCTGGCGCCGACGGTATCCGCGTCAAAGAGGGCCAACGCCTGGAGCTAACCCTGCTGGTGAGCAAGAAGGTGCTCAACGATGCGTTGATCCCCATCGCCAAAGAGAACTGGCGGCAGATCGGCGTGCTGCTTAAGCCGCAGGTGGTGGATTTCAACGCTCTGATGGCGCAGCGCAAAGCCGGAAATTACGATCTCGCCTCGTTCAGCACCAGCACTCTCAACGACCCGCACGACGGGGTATGGGATTTCTACAGCAGCGAAGCTAAAGAGTCCGGCTACCACAACGCGGAGGTCGATAAGCTGATTAACGCCGGCAACGCGGTGCTCGACATCGAAAAGCGCAAGCCGATCTATCACCAGCTGTATAAAGTGCTGGCCGACGATCCGCCGGTGATCCTGCTCGGCTATCGCAACATCCTTTCCGCCAGCAGCGCCCGCGTCACCGGCTTTAAACCGGATATCTACAACGGCCTGACCGGCAGCCTGCCGGATGTGAAAATCGTTAAGTAAATCCCCTGGCCGCCGGGTTAACCGGCGGCTGATGCGAGATCGTCATGAAAAATTTCATCCTGAGGCGCCTGCTGCAAACGCTGCCGATGCTACTGCTGGCCTCGTTCATTATTTTTATGCTGTTTGCCAAAACCCCCGGCGACTTTATCGATGGCAATATTACCCTGACCGCCGCCCGCGCTGCGGAGCTGAAGGCGATCTATGGCCTCGACCAGCCGCTGTTCACCCGCTATCTCCACTGGCTGGGACAGCTTCTGCGAGGCGATTTAGGTTTTTCGCTGCAGTATCAGATCCCGGTCAGCCAACTGCTCAATCAGTACATCTGGAACTCTTTTCTGCTGGCCAGCGTCGCGCTGGTCTTTTACTGGGGCATTGGCCTGGCGGTCGGCGTGGTGTCGGCCCTGCGACCTGGCTCCTGGTTTGATCATCTGGTGAGCGTTGCGGTGTTTGCCGCCATGTCATTCCCCACCTTTTTCCTCTGCCTGTTGCTGATTAAATGGTTTGCCGTCGATCTCCACTGGCTGCCGGTAGGCGGGATGACCAATACCGGCAGCGACGAAAGCGGCTGGCAGTATGTGCTGCAAGTGGCTGCCCACCTGGCGCTGCCGGTGCTGGCGCTGGTGATGCTGCAGGCGGGCAGCCTGACGCGCTATGTGCGCGCCAGTATGCTCGACGTGGTGAAAATGGATTTTATCCGTACCGCCCGCGCCAAGGGATTACATGAGCGCACGGTGATCCTTAAACATGCGTTGCGCAACGCCCTGCTGCCGATCATCACCCTGCTGGGCTTTGAGCTGCCGGGGCTGTTCTCCGGGGCGATCATTACCGAAAAGGTATTCAACTGGCCGGGGGCAGGCCACATCCATATCGACTCGCTGGCCGCCCGCGACTATCCGGTGCTGATGGGGTTTACTCTGTTTCTGGCGGTGCTGACGATAGTCGGTAATTTGCTCGCCGACGTGCTGTACGCCTGGGCCGATCCACGTATTCGGGTGAGGTCATGATGATCCTGTCTTACTTTGCTTCCCGTCGCCGCCAGCGGCAGGCGGCTATCCCGGCGCTGGCGCACATTACCCCCTCTCCCTGGCGCCAGGGATGGCGACAGCTGCGCCGTAACCGGCTGGCCATGTTCTGCCTGATCCTGCTGGCCGTAATGGCGGTGTGGTGCGTGCTGGGGCCCGTCTGGTCGCCGTGGAAAGATGATGCCACGGACGCCTTGAGCATCAACCAACCGCCCGGCGCGGAACACTGGCTGGGGACCGATTTCCTTGGTCGCGATGTCTACACCCGCCTGCTGCTGGCCGGGCGCATCTCGCTGATTATCGGCCTGCTGACCATGGTGATGTCGGTATTCCTCGGCTATCTGCTCGGCGCCCTCTCGGGTTATGTCGGTGGGTTAACCGACAAAGTGATCATGCGCGTGGCCGACCTGGTGATGACCATCCCTGGATTGCCGCTGTTGATTGTTGCCGGGGCGATGCTTTCCGAGCTCGATTTTTCCCCGGACTCGCGCATCTATATGGTGGTGGTAATGCTCAGCCTGCTGGAGTGGCCCCGACTGGCGCGGCTGGTGCGCGGGCAATGTCTCTCCCTGCGCGAACGCGATTTTATGCTGGCCACCCAAGTACTGGGCCTGTCGGCGCGTCGCCGGCTGTTTGGCCACCTGCTGCCGAATACCATTCCGATTCTGGTGGTGATGGCGACCATGGCTGTCGCCAACGCCATTCTCAGCGAATCCGCGCTGAGCTATCTCGGCCTCGGCGTGGTGCCGCCAACGCCGTCGTGGGGCAATATGATGGATGCCGCCAATAGCCTGATCGATTTCCAGCGCCGTCCCTGGCTGTGGATGCCACCTGGGATCGCCATCTTTCTCACCGTGATCGCCATTAACGTGCTGGGCGATGGCCTGCGCGACGCCATGGATCCCAATATGAAACCGAGGCTGAAATGACCCTACCGTTAGTCTCTTTTAATCATCTCTCCGTCTCTTTCGCTGGCGAACGTCATCGCGTGCGCGCGGTGCAGGACGTCTCTTTCACGATTCAGGCCGGGCAAACCGTTGGCGTGGTGGGCGAGTCCGGCTGCGGCAAAAGCGTCACCGCCATGGCGCTGATGGGCCTGCTGCCGTCGCAGGCAGCGCGCATCGACGGCGGCGAAATTCGTTTCGCGGACCGCGATCTGCTGCGGCTGAACCCCAGACAGATGGCCGACCTGCGCGGCCACCAGCTGGCCATGATCTTTCAGGAACCGATGTCGGCCCTGAACCCGGTGTTGACCATCGGCGAACAGCTGTGCGAACCAGCGATCCGCCACCTCGGCGCCACGCCGAAAGCCGCCTGGCAGCTGGCTACCCGGCTGCTAAGCGAGGTCGGCCTGGCGCGCGGCGACAGCCTGATGGCCAGCTACCCCCACCAGCTATCCGGCGGCATGCTGCAGCGGGTGATGATCGCCATGGCACTGAGCTGTCAGCCCAAACTGCTGATTGCCGACGAACCGACCACCGCGCTGGACGTCACCGTGCAGGCGCAAATCCTGCGCCTGCTGCGGGACCGGGCGCGGGCCAGCCAGATGGCGATGATGCTGATTACCCACGACCTGGGGGTGATCGCGCAGATGGCCGAACAGGTGGTGGTGATGTATGCCGGGAGGATCGTGGAACAGGGCGCCACGGCGGAGGTGCTACGCCATCCGCAGCACCCTTATACGCGTGGGCTCATCGCCTCCCGCCCGGTACCGGGCGAGCGGCGTCGGCGACTGTACTCGATTCCCGGTCAGGTACCGGATCTGGCCGCCCTGCCGGCGGGCTGCGCTTTTGCCGGGCGCTGCGAACGGGCGACGCCGCGCTGCCGGGAGGCGATTCCGCCGCTGCTCGGCGAGCGCCAGCGGGCCGCCTGCTTTTATAGCGAATTTGCGGAGGCGACAGCATGAGCGATCGCTATGTTATTGAAGTGGATGGATTGAAGAAGTATTTTCCGCTGCGCGACGGCCTCTTTGGCCAGCAGACCGGCGAGCTTCGCGCGGTGGACGGCGTCAGCTTTAACATCCGTCCGGGCACTATTTTTGGCCTGGTGGGCGAGTCCGGCAGCGGCAAAACCACCGTCGGCCGAACCCTGCTTGGCCTGTACGAGAAGAGCGCCGGCAGCGTGAAATTTCACGGTCAGGAGCTGGCCGACCTGACCGGGCCCGCCCTGCGCGCCATTCGGCCGAGGATGCAGCTGGTATTTCAGGATCCCTACAGCTCGCTGAACCCGCGGCTGCGTATTGGCGAGGCGATAGGCGAAGCCATGCTGCAGCACAAGCTCTGCACCCGCGATGAGCTCTATGACCGGGTGATCGACGTGATGAAGATCTGCGGCCTGGCGCCGGAACACTACGCCCGCTTTCCGCATCAGTTTTCGGGCGGCCAGCGCCAGCGGATCGGTATTGCCCGGGCGCTGATCCTCAACCCGGATTTTATCGTCGCCGATGAGCCCATCTCGGCCCTCGATGTGTCGATTCAGGCGCAGATCATCAATTTGTTTTCCGACCTGCGCGACGACCGCGGCGTCACGTTTCTGTTTATCTCCCACGACCTCGGGGTGGTGGAACATTTATGTGACGATGTGGCGGTGATGTATCTCGGGCAACTGGTGGAAAGCGCCAGCCGCGACGCGCTGTTCAGCCGCCCCCTCCATCCCTACACCCGCGCTCTGCTGGCGGCGGTGCCGACCCTCGACCCGCACAGCGAACCGCAGGCGCTGGTGCAAGGCGAGATCCCGGATCCGACCAATCCTCCCGCCGGCTGCCGCTTTTCATCCCGCTGCCCGCAGGTCGGCGAGCGGTGCCGCAGAGAAGCGCCGGCGCTGCGCGAAGTGGCCCCTGGCCATCGGGTCGCCTGCCATTGGGTCGCGTCCTGAGCGCGATCGGCGGGGTTATTTATTTCTAAACAACCGGCCGATTGTGCACAGCGGCGCCAGGATTTACTATCCGCTCCGTCTTGTGAGACGCGTTATGAATGAAGCGTAATATTTTTGTTCATTTTTGCCCGATGGCTTCGGGCATTTTTTTGCGACACGCCCGGGAGCGATCCTGCCGGCGACAAATTTAGCGGGGCGCGGTCGCCCATCTGTCAAAACGCAGCAAAGGAATTGCTTGTCCGCGCCCCGCTATCCTTTCATCACCTTCCCGTGAAATCCCGGAAAAAAATAAGACTATATGAGATTGCCTGAGGCATAGCGTTATCTTATTTTTTAAGCGTGTACTCCACATTAAGGAAGCAAGATCATGCTTAAGCGTCGCACTATTAAAACAGCACTGGCGGCGGTTATTTCTCTCGCCGTCATGGCGGCACCGGCCTATGCCAACCCGGGTAACGGTTATGGCAATGGCGGCGGTAATCACGGGAACAGTGGTAACCATGGCAATAGCGGCAATCATGGTAACAGCGGTAACAGCGGCGACCATGGTAATAAAGGACAAAATAAAGGTCAGTCCACCGCCGATCATGGCAACCGCAAAAACTACGGCAAGCCCGACCACGTCGACAGCGATATTAGCTTCTCACGGGCGCGCTCCCTGGCCGTGAACTACGGTCTGGTCGGCTATCAGGCGCTGCCTCCGGGTATCGCCAAAAATGTCGCCCGCGGCAAACCGCTCCCTCCGGGTATCGCGAAAAAGACCCTGCCAGCTTCTATGATTAACGATCTGCCCTATTATCCGGGCTATGAATGGAGGGCGGTCGGCGATGACCTGGTGCTGGTAGCGCTGAGCACTGCCATTGTCACCGCCGTGATTAACGGTGTGTTTGACTAACTCACCTGCTTATTGAAAAGCCTCGCCCCGGCGAGGCTTTTTTTGTGCCTGGCGCTCGAGAGTGACAACTCACTGGCATCATCGATAAGATAATGGCTCAACCAACCCGGGACCGACTATGGACAAAGACACTGTAGTGACGCTGTTGAAGTACAAGCGCTGGATTGACCTTGCCACCTTACAGGCGATCCGCACGATAGACGGAACAGTACATGGCGAAAAACGCCACCTGACCCTCAGGCTGATGAACCATATCCATGTCGTTGACATGATTTTCCGGGCGAATCTTCGCGGCATTACGCACGGTTACACCGCGCTGAATACCCCCGAGACGCCAACCATTGATGAGCTGGAAACGGCAATGACCGCCTGTACGGATGAATACATTCAGTACATCAGCGCCATGACCCCCGCTGATTTCCACGAACGTATCGCCTTCAAATTTGTCGACGGCGGCGACGGCAATATGACCGCGATGGAGATGTTGAACCACATGCTCTTTCACGGCGCCTATCACCGCGGCGCGGTAGGCTGGATGATTGGCGAATGCGGCGGCGTGCCGCCGAAAGATGTGCTGACCGTTTTCCTGCGCGACCATCATTCCTGAAACTTATCCCGTGACGTTCCCCTCGGGGAACGTCCTCGTGGCGAATGATGCCGTTCTGTCCGTCGCCGTAACGGCTTGCTAATCGCTCCCGAGCGATGCTGCTGCGGCTAATTCGAATCGTGCCGGGTATGATGAAGGCTGCAGAGGTAATGCGTCAGGTTCATCCAGCCTCCCCAGAGGGATGAGCCCGTCAACGTAACCATGAGCCTGATAAAAAATGGCCAGATTGCCCCAGGGTAAAAAGACCATGATATCGCCCTTGCTGGCTGCTGACCCTACAGGCGAATCCGCCGTCGACAGCCGGGCGGGTAAATCGCCTATCTTTTCCTCTCCTGCATAGTCGCTGAGCTGCAACGTTAAAGGTAACAATCCAGCGAATTCGCGGCTGGCCTGACTACCGTTCAGGGTCGCGGTGAGCACGTTATCATTGATAGTAATCTTTAACTTCATCCTTCACTCCCTGCTAATGATTGAGGTCATTAAAATTGATGCGCGGAACAGGTAAACCGCTTCCCGGCGGCGAGCATCTCCTTCTCACCCTGCCCCGCCAGGACTACCTTTACCCGGAGAGGCGTGCTATTAGCTGACGCTGATCGTCAGGCAGTTGGCTACCGCTGATATCCTGAAAAACCAGCGGCGGGAGCCATGCCCTGCCGGCACCACGGTTCGCGACGGGTCCGCAAGGGATCAGCCCGTTCTGATAGCGCGGCTGTCCGCTCCGGGATAGTCCCTCAGAATGTCGATAATCACTCGCAGGGCACTGGACACGTTCCGGTGCGGATAATAGATATGAAACCCAGGAAAGGTGTGACTGTAATTCTCCAGAACCGGTATCAGCCGACCGCTTGCCAGTTCGTCCTGCATCAGATCCGCCGCTTCATAGGCCAGCCCCACTCCCAGCGTCGCGGCTTTAATGACTGTGCCGGCATCGCTGAACACCCATCCTCCGGCGGGGTTATGTCGATATAACCGATCGCCATCATGCATCTCCCATCCCCATGGTGAACCGTCGGACATGCGGTAGCCAATACAGGGATACTTATCGAGTTCGCGGGGATGTGCGGGGATCCCATGCTGGCGAAGAAAATTGGGGCTACCGACAACCCGCATCGGCACATCGGGGCCAATACGCACGGAAACCATATCCTCGTTGACCATGCTGCCGTAGCGAACCCCGGCATCATATCGCTCCTTCACAATGTCAACAAAGGTATTATTTTCAATAAGCTCCAGCGCGATATCTGGGTATGCATCCCGTAACGACTGCAGTCGCGGTAGCAACACTTGCTCGATGGCCTGCCTGCTACCGTTAATGCGCACGGTTCCTGCAGGTTTCTCCCGAAGCTGATTCAGCAGCATCCAGCCATTTTCCAGCTGACCGAACCCCTGATCGAGCGAACGCAGTAGTTTTTCCCCGGCCGAGGTGAGCGCAACCTTGCGGGTACTTCTCACCAGTAACTGCAGATTAATACTTTTCTCCAGCATGCTGATGCTGCGGCTGATACTCGACTGGGCAAGCCCCAGCCTGGCCGCGGCACGGGTAAATCCCCCCTCTTTAGCCACATGATAAAAAAGATAGAGATGATGCAAATCCTCACGACGAAAAATATCCACCCTGCCTCCTGCGTCTGGTCGGTCTCAAGGATTCTATTTATAACATGGACACATTAATGAAGTGCGGTTTTGCCTGCTAATCAGAACGGTTTTGGTTCTCTACTATAAGCGCCATCAACACTCACACCGAACGGGACATCCTGGCCTGTCCTTTACACCATTCAGGAGTATTTATGGCTACTTTTTCTCATCGAACGCTGCGCACGGGAATGATCGTTGGGATGGCGATGCTGTTTGGTTCCAATGCCGCCATCGCAGACCTGGCGCTGCCTATGAAAGGCGACACGGATGTTAAGCTCATTCAGATCTGGGATAAAACTTTTCCGCTGAGCAGCGCCGTCGACCATCAAAAAGTTACCTTTAAAAACCGCTACGGTATTACCCTTGTCGCCGATGTCTATGTGCCGAAAAATCACCCGGCCGGTAAGCTTCCTGCCCTGGCGGTCAGTGGGGCATTCGGTGCCGTAAAGGAGCAGTCATCCGGTCTCTATGCTCAGGAAATGGCCCGGCGCGGTTTTGTTACTCTGGCTTTTGATCCTTCCTATACCGGCGAGAGCAGCGGCGAACCGCGTAATATCGCCTCACCCGATATCAACACGGAAGATATCATGGCGGCCGTCGACTATCTGGGTCTGCTGGATATCGTTGACCGTCAACGCATTGGCCTGTTGGGCGTCTGCGGCTACGGCGGGCTGAACCTTAGCGCGGCGGCAATGGATAAACGTATCAAGGCTGTCGCCACCTCGGTGATGTATGATATGTCGCACCTGTGGGGTAAAGGCTTCCAGGACAGCTATACCCCGGAACAGCGTAGCAAAGTGCTGGAAAACATGAGCCTGCAGCGCTGGAAAGACGCCGAGAATGGCGTGCCTGCTTATGAGAGCCACAATGTCAGCTTTGATAAAGCGGGTAACGTGGTCCGGGATAAAACTATCCTACCAGCAACGCTGCAAGCGGATGCCGATCCCATTACTCGAGAATTCTTCGATTATTATCGCACCAGGCGTGGGTATAACCCGCGGTCGGTTAACTCCGCCGGGTCATGGTCAGTGACAACCCCAATGCCGTTTATGAATTTCGCGCAACTGGATCATATTAAGGAAATCTCGCCACGACCGGTACTGATTATTACCGGTGAGAAAGCGCATTCGCGTTACTTTGCGGAAACCGCCTACCAGCAAGCGGCTCAGCCTAAAGAACTGGTCATTGTTCCGGGCGCTAACCACGTGGACTTATATGACAACCAGAGTGGAAGAATTCCCTTTGATAAACTGGACCATTTCTTTAAAGCCACTCTGAAATAACTTTTTATTGATAACCATTTTAATACCTGTGTCGGAATTAAGCCGGCACACAGGAGCGAATATGCATAATTTTAATTTTTATAATCCAACACGTATTGAATTCGGCATCGATAAAGAAGATACCCTTGCTGACCATATCGCCAAAGACGGTATTCATCATGTGCTGATTTGCTATGGCAGCCAGCGAATCAAAAATGAGGGTCTGTTCGAGAAGGTCACGCGCCGTCTCGTATCCCAGGGAATAAGCTGGTGTGAATTTGGCGGTATTATCAGCAACCCGGTCATTTCATCGGTCAGAAGCGCCGTTGAGATGGCGCGTAAGGAAAAGGTACAGGCGATTATCAGCATCGGTGGCGGCTCGGTTCTTGACAGCGCGAAAGCGATTGCTGCGGGAGTCGACTATCCAGGCGACGCCTGGGAATTGTTCACTGGCGACGGGGAATTAATCTCCGCCCTGCCGATATATGCCATTCTGACCCTCGCGGCCACCGGTAGCGAAATGAATCCGTATGCCGTGGTGGTTAACGAAGAAACAAAAGAAAAATTATCCATTGGTAACGATGCCACTCGTCCACGGGTGACGGTATTAAACCCGGCGTTGATGACGGGTGTTCCGAGGGAATACCTGGTCTACTCGGCAGCGGACATTATTTCGCATTTGATCGAGGTGTACTTTACGGCCACCGTACTGCCCAGGCTGCAGTCCAGACTAATTGAATCATTGATTAAAACCGTCATCGAAACGACGGATATACTGATTAACGATCCGCAAAATATTGCGGCACGCGGCGAATTTGCCTGGGCTTCGACGCTGGCGCAAAATGGGATAACCTTCTCCGGCGCCGCAGATTATAGTTATCCTAACCATGCGATTGAGCACTCGTTGTCTGCCCTGTTCGACGTGCCTCATGGCGCCGGGATGTCGGTGGTGATGCCTGCATGGATGAAATGGTACCAGTCCCAAAATAAAGCCCAGTTTAACCGCTTCGCCCGGGTAGTTTTTAACGTGGAAAGTGCGGAAGAAGGTATTGCTGCACTGGAATCCTGGTTTACGAAAATCGGCACGCCGGTGAGACTTTCCGAGGTGAATATTTCTGCCGAGGCATTACCTTCAATTATCGACAATGTTAAATCGCATATCCGGGCCTTTGGTATCGCCGAAACCTATTCGCCTGATGTTGTCGAAGTTATTTTGCATAATGCGCTTTAATGGCGAATACGAATGGGCTTCGGGAAGGTCCCTTTCATTCGCGATCAACCAATACAGAGTGACGCCTGCCGTAAACGTTAAGGTGTAATAAACCCTATTATGGATCTCAGAAAACATTCAGCTTATGATGATGATAAAAATCACTCCTCCAACTGGAGGGGGGTATTTTCCATCACGCTCTGCGTATTTACGCTAATTGCTTCAGAATTTATGCCGGTGAGTCTGCTCTCCCCCATCGCTATGGATTTGGAGATCACCGAAGGTACCGCGGGTCAGGGAATGACGATCTCAGGAATATGTGCTGTTTTAACCAGCCTGTGTATTCGCAGATTGGCAGGTAAAATGAACCGCAAATATTTGCTGTTACTCCTGACCGCGTTGATGGGAATTTCGGCTTTAATTGTAGCGATGGCGCCGAATTTCAGCATTTATATGCTAGGGCGCGCATTGATTGGTGTAGTCATTGGCGGCTTCTGGTCAATGTCTGTCGCCACGGCGGTCAGGCTGGTCCATATTAGTCAGGTTCCGCGCGCTCTGGCCGTTTTTAATGGCGGCAATGCGCTTGCCACCGTGGTGGCCGCACCGCTGGGTAGCTATCTGTCGTCAGTCACCAGCTGGCGTGGCGCCTTTCTGAGCCTGGTGCCCATCGCCGTGGTAACCTTTATCTGGCAATGGATAAGCCTTCCCTCAATGAAAGCGGGAGCGCACCAGGCCGCTAGCGGTTCCGGTCTGCGCAGACTACTGGGCGATCGTTCGGTGGCGATTGGCATGGGCGCGGCCGGTATTTTTTTTATGGGGCAATTTACCTTATTCACCTATATTCGCCCGTACCTCGAACTGATCGCTCAGGTCGATGCCAGGACCATCTCGCTACTATTATTAGCGATCGGTATTTCCGGACTGGCGGGGACTACGGCTATTGGACTGGTGATTAAAAAGCAGCTCTATAAAACGTTAATCATTATTCCGCTACTGATGGCCCTGATTGCGTTATTACTGATCCCGCTGGCGACAAACCTTGTTGCGGTGTCGATTCTGCTGGCCCTGTGGGGCGTACTCTCCACCGCAGCGCCGGTGGGGTGGTGGAGTTGGGTCGCCCATGCCAGCAAAGCGGATACCGAATCAGGCGGGGGACTGATGGTCGCCACAGTGCAGTTTTCTATTGCCCTTGGTGCAACGGTCGGCGGTATTTTATTCGACCATCTGGGCTATGAGAGCACCTTTTGCCTGAGCGCCGGGATGCTGATCGTGGCCGCGCTGATGACGATCCAGACGGCGCGACGTTCTGCTAACTGATTACGCGCGATGTTTGCTGGCTCGGTTCCGGCTAACGTCGTCGACCATTCGATAGAGACGAAAAGCTCGATTGGATAGCCAGGCCAGAATATCTCTGGCCTGGCTATCCACGACTCAGGAAGTACATTGATGATGCCCTTCGTTGGCCCACTGATGAATGCCATCGGGTCCTTTTGGTGTAGAAGGTTTTGGACAAGCCACGGAAGTATAAGCGCTTCCCGCCCTTCCTTTTGTTATTGACTGGCGTGAATTCGCCCCCACGCCATCCATACACCCCGTACGACAATCATTCGCATCAAACCACATCACGGTAACGGCAAAGCCACAGTGGTTAATCCAGAAGTCTGCCAGTGAATTCGACGTCGAATCACGGGTAAGGCAATTATCAGCCGGAGGATAGGATTTGACTGACGAAGAAACCGATGACGGCCCTTGCGAAGACGCTGTTCTCAGGGCGACGTTTTGAGGCGTTGTGACGGTCGCAACTGAACCGCCAGCAGCGGTTTGAATTGTAGATTGAGGCCGCGTACCTGATGAACTGTGGGCTGACTGAGTCACCGGTTGTTTATTCGCGACGCTGGCGACCGTATTATATCCCGTTTGCGGGTCGCTGGTACCGCCGAGAGTAAATACGTCATAAAGCATGACAACGGGTAAGGTTGCGACATACCATGTCGCGACACCATAATGGCCTTTATCAATCTCCTTCCCGGTTTCATTTAGGGCTTTTTGCGTTGTGCAGGATATTAAAGCAGGGAATAAAATTGCGATGGCTATCACACGGAAGAAAAACATATTAACCACTCCCATCCAGCAGGAATTAGATATACGGACTGACCGCTCAGAGAGCGATTAAATCCTTCATTCGTTTTAGGAGGATTATAATGGCGGTAATAACAGATCCACTCATCCATATGAATGAGTGGATGAAATAAATCAGCCGTGAATCGCACGAATGATCAGCAGTAGTTCTGCCTGATTACGGGTGTGGGTTTTCCGGTACAGGGCGCTAAGGTGAGTTCTGATCGTGGCGATAGATACGCCCAGATGTAAGGCGCATTCATCCGGCGTCATGCCCCGCACCAGCAGCTCCGCCACCGCATTTTCGGCGGGTTTGACGTTAAACAGATCCATCAAGGCGCTGCCGGTGAGAAACGGCTCGGGAATAATCACGCAGGCCATCCCGGCCAGGCGGGCCGCCGGGATCACGAGGATCGGTTTCGGCTGACGCCCGGCGGTATAGCACACGCCTGCCCTCGGCGGCTCTGCCGTCCGGGTGGCCTGCTCGATAGTCCGTTTCAGTTTTTTGCTGTCGGTATCAAGGCACAGCGTATCGCCCCCGCTATACCAGGAGAGGCGGGCGTTGGCGCGCAGGTAGCGTTCGGCATGCGCGTTGGCGTAGAGAATTTTACCGCCATGATCCACCAGCCATACCGGGTAGATCCCGTTGTCCATCACCGCGCTCTGGTATTTTATGGTGTCTCGTAGCTGTTCAAATCGGGCGTGAAGCTGGCAGGCGGTTTTTAGCGCCGGGATCAAACGCCTGAACAGCTCAAACTGCGCCGGCTGCGGATAAGCCGCCGTATTCGCCGTCATCAGTGACAGATAGGTGGCATAGCCATTGAGGGTGCACAGCTTGACGCTGGTAAGATTATTCAGATCGTTGGGGTGATGAAACTCATTGTAATAGACGCTGCCGGCAATAAATTTATCGCCTAAATACTCGCGGTCCCGGTACATTTGCCCGACCGGTAACGCGGTCAATATTTTTTCGGCGGGATCGATGGCCAGAAACACGTCGCGATAGGCGGTAAAGACTTTTTCCTCTAGCAGGAGTGAATCGGTCAACAGATGGGCGTTGCCTTTGTCGTAAAACAGAAATGCCGCGTACTGATGGCCGGTCAGTAACGCCAGTTTCTGCAATGCCGATTTCCACAAATCGGGATCCAGGGTGGCCATCAGCACCGTTTCCAGGATCTCGATATAAATCAGTTCAGGATCACTCGCCATACCGCCACCTGTGAGTCACTGTTTCCGCGGCCGGAGCGGCGCATGTGGCCGCCCTGATCAGCATAGTTCCGCCAGCGAAACAATGACAGTCCCGGTTCGCTGAGCGGACCGGGAAAGGCGGTTGCCGGGAGCGTGACGCCAATGCACTATCAAGGGGGCTCAGGATCCGCTGTTGCGGGTCTGGATAGCGGCCCCCTTCCGGCATAGCGTCCGCCAGACCATCAGGGCGCACACCAGGGTGACGACCGCCAGCCCGCTAAACAGTAGCGTATAAGCAGAGTCATAGCTCTCGCGCAGCGCCCGGAGGGAAAAGTCAGGCAAAAGCGCAGCCGCCTGCGGCATATTGCCGGCTCCCAGCCAGCCTGCGGCGCGGTGAATCACCTCGGGGGCATACCCGTGAACGCGACTCTGCAGGGTCAGGGTATTGCTTGCCGTTAATACCGCGGAGACTATCGCCAGGGCGATCCCCTCACCGGCAACGCGAACGGTGTTGAACAGGCCTGCCGCCATACCGGCTTTCGCCACCGGCACAGCGGATATCGCCAGGCCGTCCATCAACCCCCAGGGAAGCGCCGCCCCCACCCCACAGAGGATCAGCGCCAGCACCAGTTGCGGAAGATGGTTACTGTGAAAAGCATTCCCCAGCAACAGCAACCCGACGGAGGCCATTATCAGCCCCCCTGTGGACACCCGCCCCGGTGAAAACCAGCGGGTGAGCAGGGCCGCAACGGATGGGAAAATCAGCATCGGCGCGGTCAGCGCCATCAGATACAGTGCGCTCTGCGACTCACTCATCCCCTCTCCGCCCATAAAATGCAGTGGAACAACAATCAGCAGGACCACGTAGCAACAGCAGGTGGCGACAGGCAGCAACAGTACGCCGACAAAACGCGGATGGCGCAGCAGGGAGAGTTCCAGCACCGGGTTGCTCACCCTCCGGCAGCGCACGGCAAACGCCACGAACAGCCCCGCCGACGCGATGAACAAGGCCAGCGTGGTCAGCGATAAAAAGCCGCGGGCCGGAATGACCATAAGCGATGCAGTAAACAGCATCAGGGCCAGCGTAAACAGGATTAAGCCAAGGTTGTCGGGTGTCCGCGGCTGGCTTTTTTCTGCCGCCGGCAGGTACGCCAGACCGATAAGCAGAACCATCGCCGAGAGCAGCGCAAACAGGGCGTATACGCCGCGCCAACCTACCGCGTCGGTCATGAAGCCGATCAGCAGCGGGCCGAACGCCAGGCCAGCGCCGAACATCGTGCCCAGGATGCTGAATGCCCGCGTCCGCTGAGCGCCGTCATACAGCTGGGCCAGCGCCGCACTGCCGCTGGCTAAAATCATCGCCGCGGCCAGACCCTGCAGCGCCCTCAGCACGCCTGACAGGAAGAGATTGTGCGTCAGACAAAACAGCAGGCTGCTCAGGCAAAACAGCGCGGCGCCGGCGATAAAAATACGTTTTCTGTCGATGGCATCCGCCGTCACCCCTGCGGCCAGCAAAAAGCTGCCGAAAGTCAGCATAAAGCCGTTGGTCAGCCACGACAGCGCAGCGGGAGAGCCGCCCAGCGACTGCTGTATCGCCGGGGTGGTCATGACGCCGCCGGTAAAACATAACGGCAGCAGCAAGGCCGCCATAAAGACAGAAAGCGCGGCCAGGGCGCTGGCGTATCGGGAAGGTGTTCTGGCGGTGAGTAACATCGGGCGGCCCTCATCAGTCGGCAAGAAATGAATAAACTGTCGCCATCCTATTGCGGATGTTAATGCCGATAAATAGACTGAAAATATCTTCTTAAGAGACATAAGGTTTATAATCAATGGACAGCCTCACCTCGCTGACGTCCTTTGTCCGCACCGCCGAAACGCTAAGCTTTGTTCAGGCCGCCAGGCTGCTGGGCATATCTGCCTCGGCGGTGGGTAAGAATGTCGCCCGCCTTGAGCATAAGCTGGGGGTCCGGCTGTTCAACCGCAGCACCAGAAACGTCAGCCTGACGGCGGAGGGGGCCGCATTTCTGACGCGCTGCCAGAGTATCCTGGAGCAGATCCAGGAGGCCGAGTCAGAGCTGACCAGCAGTCTCTCACAGCCCACCGGCAAACTTAGGATTTCACTGCCCGTCATTGGCTACCGCCTGCTGCTCCCCGCCCTCACCGCCTTTAGCCGTCTTTATCCGCAGGTTGAACTGGATCTCGATTTTAGTGACCGGCTGGTCAATCTGATCGATGAAGGATTTGATGTCGCTATCCGCAGCGGTGAATTAGCGGACTCCCGCTTGATCGCCAGAAAGCTGGGAGGCTTTCGTTTTGTGCTCTGCGCCAGCCCGGCCTATCTGGCGGAATACGGCGTTCCCGGCTCGCCAGCGGGATTAGCGGCGCACAAGTGCATTTTTTTTCGCTTCCCCGCGACGGGGCTGATCCAGCCCTGGGAACTGCGCGATATGCGGCTGACGGGAGATTTCAGGGCCGCTGCCGTTATGACGGTCAATAACATTGAGGCCGCCATTCGCTTAAGCGCGGCGGGAATGGGCATCGCTTATGTGCCTGATTTTGTCGTGTGCGAGGCCATGGATGAGGGACAACTGCAGGAGGTGTTGCCCGGCTGTTGCGTCAAGGATGGGTATTTCTCCGTCCTGTGGCCCGCCAGCCGCTACCTGTCACCGCGAATACGCTGTTTTATTGATTTTATAGCTGCGGCAGAGATACCCTTGTCGCCCGTATCGGCAAGCCCTACCCCCTGAAAAGCTCAGCGCCGGATGTCCTGCCGCGCGGCCAGCGAAAGCCGGCGGCAGGTGCGCATCGTCAATCATCCGTCAGTACAATGCGCCCAATGACCCGGTACTTTTGCGCATCAAAGAGGTAAAACCAGACCGCGATGGCGGCGCCAAAGCAGAAGCAGGCCAACACGATCCACGGAATGGCATGATAAAACGAGGAGCTGGCGGCAGCGCCCGCGGCAAACGCCATATTGTTGAATAGCAGGTAGACGATGTAGATCATCCCCATCCCCCCAAGCAACGGCGCAACGCCCGTTTTAAACCAGTGTCCTTTGCCAATATTTTCTTTATTGCCGTGGAAGTAAACGATCACCCCAAAGGCGCAAAGCGCCTGGACAATCATAATGCCCATCGTACCCAACAGCGCCAGCAGGGTGTAAATATCCGCATAAGGATCTTTGCCGGTGATAAAGAACAGCAACACAATCAGCGTGGCGATAACGGTCTGCACTGTAGAGGCAACATGAGGAGAGCCGTGACGCGAGTGTGAACGACCCAGCGTGCGCCCGGCAAACGGAAACAGATTTTCCCGCCCGAGCGCATAGAGATAGCGCGCCGCGCAGTTATGAAACGCCATCCCGCAGGCAAAAGAGCCGGTGATCACCAGTAGCTTAAACACCCCGACCGCCCACTCCCCCAGATACTGGCGTGCCGGACCGTAGAAAATCTCTCCTGCGCGGTTAGGATCCTGGGCAAGGGCAATAGCCCGCTCCGGTCCCGTTCCGGCAATCGCCATCCACGAAATGAACACGTAGAACACGCCGATACCAATCACCCCCAGCAGGGTGGCCAGGGGAATGATCTTTTTCGGGTTCTTCGATTCTTCACCGTACATTGCCGATGACTCAAAGCCCACCCATGACCAGAAGGCGAAGAATAATCCAATTCCGGCACTGGCGCCGACCACCCCTTTTGCCGGGGTAAAGGCGTTCAGCGGGTTGATCGACTCAGGGACAAAACCCTGTGGCCCTCCGCCGTGGATCAGCACCGCCACCGCGACGGCGGTGAGGATCAAAATTTCCAGTACCAGGCACAGGCCGAGCACCCGGGAAGTGAGCGAAATATCGAAATAGCTCAGCACTCCGGTAGTCATTAGCATGGCGAAGGCAAAGATAAGCCAGGGGACATGTACGCTGAAGACCGTATTGATTAAATCCTCGCAGAAAAAGGCGAAAATCCCAACCAGCGCGGCTTCAAAGACAATGTAGGTCATGGTCACCGTCACTCCTGACGCCATGCCAACGATCCGCCCCAGCCCGTGCGAAATGAAGCCATAAAATGCGCCGGTGGCGGTAATATACCTGGCCATCTGCGCATAGCCGATGGCGAACAGGGCAAGGATTAGCGTGGCTACCATAAACCCCGCGGGCGCGAACTGGCCATTACCACTGCCCACCGCGATCGGCACATTGCCCAGCATCGCAGTGATCGGCGCCGCCGTGGCGATAGTCATAAACAGCACCCCGCCAAGGCCTACCGCATTTGGCCGCAGCCGCTGCACAACATGTTTTTCCACCGCTGGCGCGGGATTGGCAAGAATTTCATTGCTCATGATGAACGCTCCGTTCAGTTCAGGCACGCGGCGGATTCAGGCAGGATCTGCCCACCGTCAACAATTAACGACTGGCCGGTGATATAGCCAGCCTGCCGGGAGGCGAAGAACAGCGCCGCCGCGGCAATATCTTCCACCGTACCGAGGCGTTTGAGCGGCACGGCGCTGGCCATACCGGCGATATAATCCTCTCCCATATCCCTCAGCCCTTCCGTGACGATATTCCCCGGCAGGACGGCATTGACGGTAATGTTGTCGCCGGCCAGTTCCAGCGCCGCGCTGCGCATAAAACCAAGCTGGGCCGCTTTGCTGGCGGCATAGTGCGCCCAGCCCGGATAGCCCGTTACGGGGCCGGTAATGGAGGAGGTGAGAATAATGCGCCCATACTCTGCTCGTTTCAGCCACGGCAGCGCCGCCTGGACGGTTAAAAAAGTCCCTTTACTGTTGATCGCCTGCACCTCATCCCATTGCTGTTCACTCATGTCTGCCAGCGGCGCCGAAGGAAAAATCCCCGCATTGCAGCAGACTATATCCAGACCACCCCACTGCTGCGCCGCTTCAGCCACGCAGGCTTTTACCTCTTCGGCATGGCTGACGTTGCAGGTCAGGCCGCGTAGCCTTAGCCCCTGCTCCGCCGCCAGGCCGATCGCGCTATCGATACGCGATGGCGTGCGGGCGGTGATGGTTACCTTTGCTCCGGCGCGGGCAAAGCCGAGTGCAATGCCAAGACCGATCCCACTACTCCCGCCGGTCACCAGCACATGTTTGTTCATAAAATCTGACATCATTTTTCCCCGTCTGTGAAAGTTCTGCGATCCCATCCGTTTGTCTGGCCGTGCAGCGATCTCCGTCGCTGGCAGGAAAAGAATAATCACGTAAATGTTGAATGTTCAACATTTTAATGTGTGATTTCAGCATAAAAATATTGCGCTATGATTGGGCACAGAACTGGTGCAAAGAGCCGGCTTATTAATTTTTATATATCAATAAATTAATAAAAAACATCACGCTTTTATCACGCCTGAATGAGAAAAGCACACTTTATACGTTCTATTTTGGTGCAACAGGCTAAATCAAGCCAACAAAATCACTTTAACATACTGTTATTAATATAATTAAGTAACAAGATGGATGCTTGAAACGCAACAAAAAACAAAAAAAACGTCACACATATTGCAAAAGCCACAACTACAACATAAAAATGTGTTAAGAGTGTCATTTCACATTGAGGACAGCATGTTTAACGACGAGTATTTAACAACACTTACCCTGAAGCTGCGGCCGCTCCTGCCCCGCTGGGGGCTCAGCGAAGGCGCAGAGATTGGCCTGCTGACGGTTTCAGAAAATGCCACGTTTCTGGTCAGCGATAAGGCGATGCAGAGAAAGATCGTGCTGCGAGTACATCGCCCAAACTACAGTTCAGCGGTGGAGATCCATTCTGAGCTGATGTGGCTCAACGCCCTGCATGCCCGGGGAGGTATCAACATCGCCGTACCGCTTGTACTGGATGATGGGAGCTGTATCGCCAGCCTCATCGACGGCGAAACGGTCACCCACGTCGTGGGATTCACCTTTGTTGCGGGCAGCGAACCTGATACCGGTAGCCATCTCACCGGCTGGTACCATGCCCTGGGAAGGGTTGCGGGAGAACTGCACAGTCACAGCGAAGGCTGGGTAAAACCCGAGGGTTTTCATCGCAAGGTGTGGAACAGCGAGACAATTATCGGACGCCATGCCTGGTGGGGGGACTGGCGGAAGATGACGCAGCTGAGCGCCGACGATATTACGCTGCTGGAGGCGGTGGAGGCCACAGTGGTCGCCAGACTGGAAGCGTACGGACAGGACGCCGACCGCTATGGGCTGGTGCACTGCGACATGCGGCTGGCCAACCTGCTGGTGAATGAGAATTCGCTGACGGTGATTGATTTTGACGACTGCGGCATCTGCTGGTTTGGCTGGGATTTTGCCACCGCCGTCAGTTTTATTGAAGACGACCCGGCCCTTGCGGACTACCGCGCTGCGTGGCTTGCCGGCTACCGTAGCGTCCGCCCCTTCAGCCAGCAGGACGAAGTGATGCTTCCGGTGCTGGTGATGCTGCGCCGCTTACAGCTGACGGCCTGGCTGGCCAGCCATAGCGAAACAGCCACCGCCCGTCGCTACAGCCCACAATGGGGCGCCATCACCGTACGTCTGGCACAGGCGTTTCTCCATCAGGCGTCACCGCTTAGCGTTACCGTTAACTGCAAGGAACCTGCTGATGAACAATAAAACCCCTATTCTTCAACTGAACCGCTTTGACGCGCTGACCGGCGTGGCCGACGAAAACCTGAGCCGACAGATAGCCCGTCGCCACGCCACCCAGGGGACCGGTTCGGTGCTGTTTTATCCACAACCGATCGTCATGGCGTCGGCCTCCGGAGCCTGGATGGAGGACTCGGCCGGCAACCGCTATCTGGATATGTATAACAACGTGCCGGGCGTAGGGCATTGTCATCCGCATATCACCCAGGCGATGGTGCGCCAGGCCGGGTTACTGAACACCAACACCCGGTATCTGTTCCCGGTACTGGAGCAGTACGCGGATAGCCTGCTGGCGACTTTCCCCACCGGGCTGTCGAATGTGATATTTACCTGCACCGGCAGCGAGAGCAACGACATTGCTCTGCGGATGGCCCGCTTTATCAGTGGTCGGCAGGGGATCATCGTCACCGAGAGTGCCTATCACGGCAATACAACGGCGGTGATGGAGGTCTCTCCCTCCGGGCACAAAGAGGCCCTTCTGCCCCCGTGGGTGCATACCATTCCCGCCCCTGACCTGCGCAGGCTGTCAGCGGGCCAGACGCTGCCTGAACTCTTCGCCGCCGACGTTGAGCGCGCCATGGACGCGCTGGAGGCGCGGGGCTACGGCTGTGCGGCGCTACTGGTGGATACCATTTTTTCCAGCGACGGCGTTTTCGCCGATCCGCCGGGATTTCTGGCCCAGACGGTAGCCCGCGTACAGGCCCGGGGCGGACTGTTTATCGCCGATGAAGTCCAGCCGGGCTTTGGTCGGACAGGCTCTCATTTCTGGGGCTTCCAGCGTCACGGTGTGCAACCGGATATCGTCACGCTCGGCAAGCCAATGGGGAACGGTTTTCCCATGGCCGCGGTCATCACGCGCCCGGCTATTCTGCAGGCGTTCAGCGAAAAGACCGAGTACTTCAACACCTTTGGCGGTAACCCGGTGGCTGCCGCCGTGGGCCTCGCGGTACTGGAAGTGATTGAGCAGGAGGCACTGATGACCAACGCCCAGCGCAACGGGGACTATCTGCGTGCCGGACTACGTCAGCTGGCCCAGGATTTCCCGGCCATCGCCGACATTCGCGGCGCCGGGCTGTTCAACGCCATCGAGTTTGCCCGGCCAGACAGCGGAGAGCCGGATCCGCAGCTGACGAGTCGCGTTATCTATCACCTGAAGCTTGAGGGCGTGCTGATTGGTGCGGCCGGTCGCTTTGGCAACAGCCTGAAGATCCGTCCGCCGCTGTGCTTTAGCCGCGATGATGCAGATTTCTTCCTCGAACGGCTGGCGAAAGTCATGGGCCGCCTGAACGGATAGTCTAACCGACAGGGCAAACATCCAGTTTGTTTGCCCTCGGCGTGCAGGTATATTAACGGCATCAGCGACTTCAGGGAGAGTAAACAGCGTTCATGTCGAAGAGAAAAGAAGACCGTCAGCAACAGATCTTGCGCGAACTGGCCGAGACCCCCACCCTGCGGATTGGGGATATGGCGCGCACCCACGGCGTCTCTACCGAAACCATCCGTCGCGATCTCGACGAACTCACCCGCCGGGGCGTGCTGAACCGAACTTACGGCGGCGCAGTGCGGGCCATGAACAGTGAGCCGACGGTCACGGAGCGCCACCAGCTGTTTACCGAAGAGCGCGAGCGCATCGCCCGGGACGCCGTACATTGTATGCGCGAGGGCAAAATATTTATGATCGGCTCCGGCGCGACCACGGTACATGTTGCCCGCCGGATGGCCAGCGAGCTGCGGGATATTACGGTCATCACCCACGCCTTCGGCGTCGCAACGGTGCTGTCGATGAATCCAACCATCCGGGTAATCGTCGCTCCCGGGGAGTACTGCGCAACCGAAGGGGCAATGACCGGTGCGCAGACGCTACAGTTCCTCAGCCAGTTCACGGCGGACTATACGTTACTGGGCGCCAGCGGTATCGCCGCCGACGGGCCGAGCGAGGCGTTAATCGACAGCGGAACGGTTTACCGGGCGATGATCCAGCGCGCCGCGAAGAGCATTGTCGTCGCCGACCACTCGAAGTTTGGCCTCACCTACCCCTACCATTATGCGGGCTGGTCGGGCATCAGTCGTTTAATTACTGACCAGCCCCTGCCCGACCATCTCGCTACCGTGCTCGGCCGGGAAAAAGTGGTCGTGGCGCGTGGTCATGCCGCCCCTGAGCAGCAGTGACCCGCGCCCGTGCCTCCTACCCTTTGGCAAAATTGGCCTGGATCCGCTGCTGCAGATAATCCTCGGCGCTGATGGGCGGGTACTTTCTCTGCGGCCCGAGGATCTCGACATCTTTATTGGCCTGGCAGAAAAACGCCAGGCTGTAGCGCGGCCCCTGATATTCGTGGGGCAGCGGGTTTCTCACCCGGTGGAAGTTAGACGGCAGCTGGTCGTCGCTCCAGCGCATCAGCATATCGCCGATATTGCAGGTGATCACCTCCTCGCGCGGCTCAATGCTGGTCCACTGCTGGCTTTCGCGGTCTTTACCGGGACAAACCTGCAGGCCGCCCTGACCGGGGCGCTGGAACAGCAGCGTCAGACAGTCAAAATCGGTATGCGCGCCGGCCCGCCACATTCCCTGCTGCGACTGCTCGGTTGCATAGTAGTGCAGCATGCGCAAGGTGCTCTGATAGGTGTCACGCTGCGGATCGTGCGCGGTGGTGAAAAACGATTCCGGAAAACCGAGCTTTAACGCAAAGCAGGAGAGAATCTTCATCCCCAGCTGCCAGCACTGCGATTCAAACCCGAGCATCGTCTGCCGGAAGCCTGGCAGCTCCCGATCGCTGGGCCAGCGCCCATCCATCAGCGGACGGGTTATCTGATAGGACTCTTTTTGATCCGGCGTGCGGGTCGATGGCCGAACCTGCGCCTTGCTCTCCCAGCCGGCGTTGCCGGCCAGCGGATACTGGCGCTTCACCTCGTCGGGCAGGTTGAAAAACGCCTCGGTCGTGCTGAACGCCTGGCGGATCTCCGCCAGCGGAATACCATGGTGGCTGACCTGGAAGAAGCCGATCTCCACCGCCGCCTCCCACAGTTGTTCGGCAATATCATTTTTTCTTTCGGCAAAGTTCGACAGGTCGATACAGCGCACTTCGCGGGCGAAGGTCTCTTCGCCCTCGGCGCCCATCAGCGCCTCTTTTTCCAGTTCCTGTAAGGCATAGCGTTGATTCTGGGTGGTTGCGTTCATCGTCATTATCCTGTTATCAGTTAAACAGCGGCGCGCTGTTGGAGGGTACGGACGGCCGCCAGCGCGTCGTGGCGCATCGCGTAAAGGTCGAGACCGGGAATGGCGTCATCTTCCACGATGGGTCGGCCATTGAGCAGCAGCGCCTTCAGCGCGGCGCGCCCGCCGCAGGCCACCGGCCCAATGGCCATATCGTGCAGGCCGAAGTAGCGCGGATCGTCCAGCCGGTAAATGGCGAGGTCCGCCTGCATCCCGACCTGCAGAGTGCCGCTCTGCGCTAAGCCGAGGATCTGCGCCCCGCCGGCGCTGCCCCAGCGCACCACATCCTCCACCGTGGCCGCATCGGCCCCGCCCTCGAAGGTGCCTCCGGCGTAGCGCGGCTGCGCCAGCATCCCCTTGCGCGCGCGCTGCAGCAGCCATGCGGCATGGGCTTCGCTTTGCATATCCGCCGCCTCATTGGAGGCAGCGCCATCCACCCCCAGCGAGACCGGGACCCCGGCCTGCTCCAGCGCCAGCAGATCGGCGATGCCGCTGCCCAGCCGACCGTTGCTTTGCGGGCAATGGGCGATGCCGGTTCCGGTGCGGCCCAGCAGGGCAATCTCCTCCGGCAGCAGCTTCACCAGATGGGCAAACCACACGTCATTTCCCAGCCAGTCATGCTCCGCGCAGAACTGCACCGGCGTCATGGCGAATTTCTGCCGCGCGGCGTCAAGATAATCGACGGTTTCCGATAAATGGCTGTGCAGCCGGATCCCCAGCTGGCGGGCCAGCTTTGCCATCTCCCGCAGCTGGGCGCCCGGCGCGGAGTGCAGGACGGTAGTGGGCGCCATCACCACCCGGCGCAGAGAATCGGGCCGGGGGTCGTGATAGCGGCTGACCAGCCGTTCGATATCCGCCATATAGCCGTCGAAGGTTTCCGGACGCAGCGCCACCGGCAGATCCTGTTCCACCGCCCGGCCCTGGGTCGCCCCACCCCGGCACAGAACGATGCGCATCCCCAGCGCTTCCCCTTCGCTGAAGACAATCTCCGAGGTATCGAAAGGCATATCTGGCCAGTACAGGTAGTTGTGATCAGCCACGCTGGCGCAGCCCGAGCGCAGAAGCTCCACCAGGCCAATGCGCACCGCCAGACGAAAAGTATGCTCATCGAAAGCCGCGCGAAAGCGGTACGGCGTGGCGCTCAGCCAGGCCGTCAGGCTCTGGTTCAGCCCC
Source organism: Klebsiella sp. JB_Kp031 (assembly GCF_040064295.1). Classification (NCBI taxonomy): domain Bacteria; kingdom Pseudomonadati; phylum Pseudomonadota; class Gammaproteobacteria; order Enterobacterales; family Enterobacteriaceae; genus Klebsiella; species Klebsiella sp. JB_Kp031. Next base: position 76,373 of record NZ_JBEAJW010000022.1, on the reverse strand, counting down.
TGCGGCTCGCCCTTCAGCAGCGACTGAAAAAGATGGTGGTGCGTGTTCACCCATGCCGGATAGATCACACAGTCGCGGGCATCGATCTGTCGCTCTTCCGGCAGCGGCGTCAGGCTGCCGATGGCCGCAATCTTGCCGTCGCGGATGCGAATATCTGGCCCGGCCAGCCGCGCCGCCTCTCCGGGCAGACCGCTGAGGATGGCATGGGCATTTTTAATCATTAATGACATGGCGTCGCTCCTCAGGGTTTAACCTGCATGGCCTGAACAAATTCGGTGGTGTAGGCCTGTTTCCAGTCGGTGGCCGCCGCCAGCAGACCGGCGCTGACCATAAAATCGCGGGTCTTCTGCCAGCGCGCGTCGGTCATCGTCCCCCAGCCCTGGCTGGCGGCATCCCCGCCGTCGATCAGATGATGCTCACGGATCTGGGTCACGCCCCAGGCGAGCAGATCGTCGGTCATTTTCGGATTGTCCTGCTTAATCAGCGCATTGCCCGGCGCCGGATCCTTGAGATAGCTCACCCAGCCCTCCATTGAGGCGCGGACAAACTTCGCCATCGCCGCTTTACGCTCGGCGATGGTGTCCGGGCGGGCGATAAGAATGCCGCCATAGGGAGGGTAACCATGCTCAGAAAAGAGGAAGAAGTTCGCCTTCACCCCAGCCTTCTGCACCTGGAACACCTCGGAGCTGACATAGGCCTGCTGGGCGACAGCGTCGTCGACGACAAAGGGTTGAATATTGAAGGTGTAGGGGCGAACCTGAGCGTCGCTCAGCTGGTATTGTGCCTTCAGCCACGGCCACCATGTCGCCTGACCGGAGCTGGAGACCAGAATGGTTTTATCTTTCAGCCCCTGCAGGGAGGTGACATCGGCGTGGGTCAGCAGCCCCTGGGGATCGTACTGAAAGGGAGCGGCAATGGCTTTCGCCTGGAAGCCGCGCTGAATGCCTTCCAGCAGCTGCAGATCGTAACCGATGATCACATCGGCCCGCTTCGACAACAGCAACTGCATGCCGTTGACCTGGGGGCCACCGGAGCGGATCTCGACGTCGAGACCATATTTTTTGTACAGCCCAGTGGCCTGAGCCTGATAATAACCCCCCTGCTCCGCCTGAGCGTACCAGGAGGTCAGCAGAACGATTTTCTCCTCGGCCTGAACGGCCAGCGAGACACCGCCGAGGGCCATCAGGCCCAGCCAGCGTAAACCCCGGGGAAGGCGTGCGCCTGTTTTCATTATCCCTCTCCTCTTTACGCCGGGAGGGGGAGCGAGCGAATGTGGCTCAGCCTCCCATCCCGGTCAACATTGAACCGCGACATGGTGACTGAGCAATGTCCCGTATGGATAACCCGTACTGACCGCTTCTACTCACACTTAGCTATACAAAAACAATGCCAGATTTTATCGCCCGCGCGCGGCCGCGCAAAATCGCCTGCGCCGCCGCCCTGGGGCATGCAACCTTTGATTCATGCACACAAAAAACGCACCATTATGGTGCGCTAATGAATGATTTTAGTGCCTGTCGGTCTCTCACAGCTGGCTGAAGAGCATCTCCAGCTGGTTCAACATCATCGAGGCGGCAAGTGAAAGCTGGCGGGCGGGCGAGACGCACAGCGCCAGCGTGAAAGGCTTAAGCTGCGGATCGGTAAGCGGCACAAACGCCAGCTGGCCGGACTCGATCTCATCGAGAATATCCAGCCGGCACAGTATGCCGATACCCATCTGTTCTTTAATCAGGGTACGGATCATGTGGATGTTATTCGACACCGCCACCTCCTTCACCTCGTTGCCGCTGATGTTCACCAGCGCCTCTACCGGTTCGCTGATCATCAATGGGGCGGAGGGCAGGATAAACGGGTAGTCGATGCACTGGCTAAAGCGCACAGCGCTGCGGCTAGCCAGCGGATGGCCGGTCGGCACCACGATCCCCATATTCATTTCGGCAAACGCCCTCACCTGCAGTTCACGGGAGGTCTGCGGATTGAGCATGATGCCGAAATCCGCCTCGCCGGAGATCAGCGCCTGCTGGATGTGGATATTGTTGATGGTGGTCAATGTAAAAGAGATGTTGGGATAATGTTTATGCACCTCTTTGAGCATCGTCGAAAAGAAATGCCGGTTAATGGCATCGATGGTGGCGATGCGCACATGCCCGCGCCGCAGTCCGCGCAGGTCATCCAGCTGCTCACAGACCCGGGTAAAGTCCTTTTTCCAGTTATTGGCCGCATGCAGCAGCAGCTCCCCGGCGGCGGTCAGCCGCAGCCCGGTGGGATGGCGCTCGAAGAGCGGCATCGCCAGCTCCTGTTCCACGCGCAAAATCTGACGGTCGATAGAGGACGCAGAGACATGCAGCGCCTCTGACGCTTTACGAAACGACCCCTGACGGGCCACTTCAGTGAAATAGAGCAGAAATCGGGAGAAGGCAAACATCGTTTGGGTGCTCTCTTTTTTGCAACGGGTTGTGCGAATCAAAGCTCTGGACGCAACAGTTTTATCACAATACCGTAGCATTCATAGCGGAGAAACGATCGTTTCACCCATTTTCTTGCACGCCGGACAGTTCACCGCGAAGGGGAGTTATCTCTTCGCCGACCCTGGCCGCCCTGCAGACAGCGGAATGAGGGAGAGTAAACGGTAATGCACAGCCACGATTTTATTTCGGTCTCGGTCGGGGAAATACGGCCTAACGGAGAGGGAAATCTGTCTTTAATATTGCAGGCAGCGGCCGGGGAAATATTACCGGCCTACTCCGCCGGGGCGCATATCGATATTATTATTCCCGGCGTTGGCCCGCGGCAATATTCCCTGTGCGGCATGCCTGACCGCGGAAATCGCTATGAAGTTTGCGTCAGGCTGGCGGACGCTTCCACCGGCGGCTCACGCTATTTGCACCAGCAGCTCAAAGCCGGCGATCGGCTCTCCATTTCGCAGCCGCGCAACCATTTCCCCCTGCCGCAAGCCGGGCGCTACCTGCTGTTTGCCGGCGGTATCGGCATCACGCCGTTGCTGGCGATGGCTGACGCGATTGCCGCCAGAAAGGGAGAGCTGGAGCTGCATTATTATGTCGCCAGCTCGCGCCAGACCGCCTTCTCCCCGCGCCTGGCTCAGCTGGCCGCGAGCGGCACGGTGGCGATTCACTGCAGCGAGGAAGGCGAGTCGTTTCGCCAGCAGATCCCCCCATGCTTAACCGCGCCCGATCCTGATACCGCGGTGGTGGCCTGCGGCCCGGAGGGCTTTATTCAGCGACTGCGGTCGGTCATGGATGAATATCGCTGGTCGCCGTCGCAATTTGTATTCGAGCGCTTCACTCCCGCGGCGGAAAATAATACTGCGGCGAAAAACGCTTTTTATATTGAGCTGGCCTCCAGCGGGCAGCGTCTGCAGGTCGCCGCGGATCAAACCATTGCTCAGGTATTACAGCACGCCGGGGTGGAGGTCATGCTCTCCTGCGAACAGGGAATGTGCGGGTCATGTATTACCGGGGTCCTCGACGGGATCCCCGAGCACCGGGACAGCGTGCTGACGGCGGAAGAGAAAGCTGGCAACGACCAGATCACGCTCTGCTGTTCGCGGGCGAAATCGCCGGGTCTGGTTTTGGATCTGTGAGGAGACTGACGATGACATTCTCCTCCTCTTGCGCGCCGCTCATCGGTATCAGCCGCGCCCGACTCCCGGCCTGGGCGCTGCCCGACGGCTGGCCAACGCAGGCCAACGGTGAACCGCTGCTGGCGGACCTGGTCTTTCGCGATGGCCGGATCGCCGCATTGACCCCAACCGACCAGCCGACTCCCGGCCTGTGGGACCTGGCGGGGGCCCTGACGCTCCCCGGTCTGGTGGAACCCCATGCCCATCTGGATAAAACCTTTACCATTGAACGCTGCCGTCCGGCGCAGGCCGGGCTGCTGCCGGCGATCCACGCCATGCATGAGGATCGCCGACACTGGACCGGGGCGGATATTCAACGTCGGGCGTCCGCCGCGCTGGCCCGGGCGGCAGCGAATGGCGTGACCCATTTGCGCAGCCATATCGACTGGTTTACCGCCGACGCGCCGGACGCCTGGCAGGAGATCGCCCGCCTCGATACCGGCGGCATCACCCTGGAGCGGGTGGCGCTGGTCCCGCTGCCCCTGTTTCAGGATCCGGCGGATGCCGAGGCCATTGCCCGTGCGGTCGCCAACAGCGGGGAGCGCTGCCTGCTGGGCGGCTTCATCCACTCCTCCAACTGGGACGCCGCCGCCATGGCAAACCTGCTGCATAGCGCAGCCCGCTGGAAACTGGATCTGGATTTGCATATCGATGAGGAGCTCAGCGAGGTGTCTCAGGGGCTGACCTGGTTGGCGGATCATCTCTCCCGCCACCCTTTCCCCGGACATATCTGCTGCAGCCACGGCTGCGCGCTGGCCGCCGGCAGCGACGCGCAGGCGGCGCAAATCCTGCGTCAGCTGGCGGCGCACGGCGTCACCCTTATCGCCCTGCCGATGACCAACCTGCTGCTGCAGGATGCGACGTTCGGCCGCACGCCGCGCCAGCGGGGGATCACCCTGCTGCACGAGGCGCAGGCCGCCGGCGTGGCCACCCTGCTTGGGTGCGACAACGTGCAGGACGCTTTTTGTCCGGCGGGAAGCTACGACCCGCTGGACACCCTGGCCTGCGGCCTGTTCAGCGCCCAGCTTAGCGACCCGTTCGACCGGCAGTCGCGGCTGATCTGCGATCGCGCGGCGCTAACCGGTTCGCCGGCAGACGCGGCGCCCTTTGCCGTCGGGGCGGCGGCCAGCGTTGTGATTTTCCCGGGTAGCGACCGTTTTACCTGGCCTTTAAACAGCGCCGCCCGTCTGGTGGTTAACCACGGCAGGTTAACCCACCGGCGCGTGTGGCAGGAGGAGATGGCACATGAGTCTTGAAGCAGGCGCGGGGGCGCCGCTGGCGCGGTATGCCGCCTGGCGCAGAGCCGGCGATTTTATCTTTCTCTCCGGCATTATTCCGGTCAATCCCCTGACCGGCACCATCGTCAACGGCTTTCAGGATGTGCCTGAGCCGGTGCGGGAGCTGCTGGGGGCGACCGGCGAATTTTCAACCGATGCGAAACAGGGGCCGATACTCGCCCAGAGCTGGTACGTCCTGGAAAGCATCCGCCGCACCGTGGAGTCCGCGGGAGGGCAGATGAGCGACGTTATCAAGCTGGTGCAGTACTTTCGCAACCTTGACCATTTTCCTTATTACAGCCGGGTCAGAAAGCTGTTTTATCCCGGCCAGCCGCCCGTTTCCACCGTGGTGCAGGTCAGCGAAATGCTGCCCGACGCCACGGTATTGATTGAAGTCGAAGCAACCGTCTGGTTACCCCAGCCAATTCACTCCGAGGCACCGCGATGATTAACGGTTACATTCCTGCAGCGCGCTTTCTCCCTTTTCTGAGCTGGACGGACGTGGCCGCCCTGCCAGATAAAAGCAATACGGTTATCGTCCTCCCTACCGGGGCGATCGAACAGCACGGCCCGCATCTGCCCTGCTCGGTGGACAGCGTGATATCTTCCGGCGTGGCGGGCCATGCCCTCGCCCGGCTACCGGCGGCGATCCCGGCCTACGCCATCCCGCCGATCGTCTACGGTAAGTCAGAGGAGCATCTGCATTTTCCCGGCACCCTGACCCTCAGCGGCGATACGCTGCTGCATACCCTGCTGGAGATCGCCGAATCTCTCTATCGGGCCGGTTTTCGCAAGCTGCTGATGATCAACGGCCACGGCGGCCAGCCGCAGATCCTGCAGATCGCCTGCCGGGAAATGCGCCTGCGCCACGGGGATTTCATCGCCATCCCGCACGATGTGTTCAACGTGCCCAACTGCGAAAAACAGTTTCTCAGCCCGCATGAACAGCGGATGGCGATGCACGCCGGCCATAGCGAAACGGCGCTGATGCTGGCGCTGGCGCCGGAGTGCGTTCATATGGAGCGGGCGGTCGCCAGCTTCCCGCCGGAATTCCCCTGCCCGACCCTGTCGAAAGGCCGCCCGGCGGCGGCATGGGCAGCGTATGACTTTGGCCCCAGCGGGGTGATTGGCGACCCGACCCCGGCGACGCGGGAGCAAGGCGAAGGGCTGCTCGACTCCCTCGCCGCCAGCTGGGCGCAGGCAATCATCGAGATCCACCGCATGGCCTGGGTCGAACGTCGCGAACCGACCTGGGGCAAACAGCACTGGCACGGCTTTGTCCAGTCCCTCCCCCCCTCTTTCGCTGCTGATTCCAAGGAGCCCTGATGAATACCAGATCGACGCCAGTTTTAACCCTGCTGACCGTGGCCGCCCTCGCGACCTCAGCCTCCTCCTTCGCGGCGGAGAAGTTTACGTTTCTCACCAACTGGTATGCCCAGGCGGAGCACGGCGGGTTTTACCAGGCCCAGGCCACCGGGCTGTACCAACACGCCGGTCTCGATGTCGAAATTAAAATGGGCGGCCCGCAGATCAACGTTATGCAGCTGATGGCGGCCGGTCAGGCGGACTGCACCCTTGGCGACAACGGCCAGGCGCTGGAGACCTGGCAGGCGGGGGTGCATGCGGTAACCGTCGCCACCGTGTTCCAGCACTCGCCGACGGTGTTTATCACCCATGACAAAGTAAGCAACCCGGCTGAGCTTAAAGACAAAACCTTCCTGCTCGCCACCGAGGCCTATACCTCCTTCTGGCCGTGGGCGAAGAGCGAGCTGGGTCTGGCTGGCAGCAAAGTGCGCCCCTATACCTTTAACGTCCAGCCGTTCCTCGCCGATAAAAATCTGGTGCAGCAGGGCTACGTCACCTCCGAGCCGTTCTCCGTCGCCAAAGGCGGGCAGCCGTTCTATGTCTATCCGCTCAGCGACTGGGGCTACCCGCCCTACGGCAACTCGATCATCTGTATGGCGGACACCATCCGCAAACGTCCGGCGGCGGTGGCGGCCTTCGTCAAAGCCTCCATGGAGGGCTGGAAAAGCTACCTGCAGAATCCCACCCCCGGAAACAACCTGATCGGCAAAGCGAATCCACAAATGGGCGCCGAGCAGATCGCCTTTGGCATTGCCCAGATGAAGCACTACCAGCTGGTGACCGGCGGCGATGCTAAGACCGGCGGCATCGGCATCATCACCGAGCCGCGGCTGAAAAAAACCTGGGACATGCTGGTGAAAAACAAACTGATCGACGCCAGCAAGGTGCCGTTTGAGCAGACTTACACCCTGGATATGGTCAAAGACGCCGGAGTGATGCCATGAATACCGCCCCGAAACTGACCGTGATGAGCGACACCCGCTTTACGCCCGCCTCCGCCACGCCGGCCATTGAGGTGCTGTCGGCGGAGAAGATCTACAGCAACGGCACCCGGGCGCTGCTGCCCGTCAACCTGACCATCAATCAGGGGGAGTTCATTACCCTGCTCGGTCCGTCCGGCTGCGGTAAAAGTACGCTGCTGAAGATGGTCGCCGGCCTGGTGGAGCCCAGCGACGGCAAGCTGATGCTGTGGCGGCGCGACAGCCGGGAAAAGGCCCAGCATCCGCTCTCGTTCGTCTTCCAGGAAGCCACCCTGATGCCGTGGAGCAGCGTGCGCAATAACGTCAGGCTGCCGCTGGATCTGGCCGGCGTGCCGCGCGCGGAAGGTAATACCCGGGTGAGTGAAGTCCTTGAACTGGTGGGGCTGGGCAAATTCGCCGACGTCCTGCCGCGCGAACTCTCCGGCGGCATGCAAATGCGCGTCTCCATCGCCCGCGGCCTGGTCACCCGGCCAAAGCTGCTGCTGATGGATGAGCCCTTCGGCGCGCTGGATGAAATTACGCGCAACAAGCTCGACAGCGATCTGCTGCGTCTGTGGCAGGAGCAGAACCTGACGGTGGTCTTCGTCACCCACTCGATCCACGAAGCGGTGTTTCTCTCGCAGCGGGTGATCATGATGGCGGCCCGTCCCGGACGGGTGGTGGAAGATATCGCCATCCGGGAGCCGTTCCCGCGCAGCGAGGCGTTCCGCGTCAGTCCGGCCTTTTCCCTGTATGCCCGTCAGCTGCAGGACAGTCTGTTGCAGGCCAGCCAGTCTGGTATGGAGCCATAATATGAAAACCACAACCGCAACGCCGTGGATCCAGCATCCGCGTTTTCTCAAAATTCTCTATCCGACCCTCGTCGCGGTGGCGGTGGTGCTCCTGTGGCAGGGCGCGGTAAGCTATTTCCGCATCCCGGCCTTTCTGGTGCCGTCGCCACTGGTGATGCTGGACAGCCTGTGGACGCATCTCACGCCGCTGCTGCTGGCGCTGCTGTTTACCCTTAAGATCACCCTGATCTCGTTTCTGCTGTCGATTGTCATCGGCGCCGCCGTGGCGTTTATCCTGGTGCAGAACCGGTTTGTGGAAACCGCCCTGTTTCCCTACATCGTGTTTTTGCAGGTGACGCCGATCGTCGCCATCGCCCCGCTGATCATCATCTGGGTGAAGGACGCCACCCTCTCGCTGGTGGTGTGCGCCACCCTGATGGCGGTCTTCCCCATCATCTCCAATACCACCCAGGGACTGCGCAGCGTCTCTCCCGGCCTGCTGAGCTATTTCCGCCTCAATCACGCCAGCCGCTGGCAAACGCTGGTGCGACTGCGTATCCCCTCGGCGCTGCCCTATTTCTTCGGCGCGCTGCGTATTTCCAGCGGGCTGTCGCTGATTGGCGCGGTGGTAGCGGAGTTTGTCGCCGGCACTGGCGGGACCAATACCGGGCTGGCCTATCAGATCCTGCAGGCCGGCTATCAGCTGGATATCCCGCTGATGTTTGCCGCGCTGCTGCTGATCTCTCTCGCCGGGATCGCGCTGTTCGGCGTGATGTCCTGGGTCTCGAGCCGGGCGCTCAGCGCCTGGCATGAAAGCGAAGCCGTGCAATCTCATTAATGTTCTGCTGACGAACAGGAAAAAGAATGATGACTGATGAACAGCGTCAACAAGCGATAGCGGCGATCCAGCAGGCACTCCCGGCGCTGGAGTGGACCCTGCAGCCGGCGAAACTCAAACGGCTTTCCCGCGATTTTCACTGGTTCAGTCCGGTACTCACCGAGCAGCTGGCGGGAAAACAGGCGGACGCGGTGGTTCGCCCGCGCGATGAAGAGGAGCTGCGGCAACTGGTCGCCGCCTGCGCGCAGCACCAGCTGCCGCTGACCCTGCGCGGCAGCGCCACCGGCAACTATGGCCAACTGGTCCCCCTCGAAGGCGGGATACTGGTGGATATGACCGGGCTCAACCAGATCGTCGCTCTCGGCAACGGCACGGTGAGAGCCCAGGCCGGCATTCGCCTGGCGGACATCGAAACCGCCGCCCGCCCGACGGGCTGGGAGCTGCGCTGTATGCCGTCGACCTATCGCCTGGCGAGCCTGGGCGGCCTCTACGGCGGCGGGTTCGGCGGCATCGGCTCCATCAACTATGGGCCGCTGGCGGCGCCCGGCAATGTGCTCAGCGTCAAAGTGATGACCGTCGAGCCGGCCCCTCGCGTACTGACCGTCCCGGCTCCCGAAGCGCTGCTGCTGCATCACGCCTACGGCACCAACGGCATCATTCTCGAGGTTGAGCTGGCGCTGGCTCCCGCGCACCAGTGGATAGAACGCCTGGACGTGTTTGACGATTTCGCCGATGCGCTGAACTATGCCAACGCCTGCGTCCGCTCGCCGGGGCTGGTGAAGCGCCAGGTGGCGCTACTGGCCACGCCGATCGCCGATTATTTTAGCCACCTCAACGATCGTTACCGCGCCGGGCAGCATGCGGTTATCAGCCTGATCGCCGAGGAGAGCGAAGGACTCTGCGCCAGCCTGTTACCGCGCCATCGCGGGAGTAACGCCATCCGTCAGGCCAGCGACGAGGCCCGGGCGCAAAACGCCTCGTTAATGGAATACTGCTGGAACCACACCACCCTGCATGCGCTCAAGGTGGACAATACGCTGACCTATCTACAGACGGCGTTTGATCCGCTGCGCTATCCGCAGCAAATTTTACAGATGGAGCAGCATTTCGCCGGGGAGGTAATGTCCCATATTGAATTTCTGCGCGATATCGAAGGCAACCTTACCGCCAGCGGTCTGCAGCTGGTGCGCTATACCACGCCCGAACGTCTCAACGCGATCATGCAGATATTTCGCGATAACGACGTCAAAATTAACAATCCCCACGTGCTGCAGGTTGAGGACGGCAAACAGGGGGTTATTCGCCCTGACGTGGTGGCGGTTAAACAATCTCTCGACCCGGCAGGATTGCTTAACCCCGGCAAGCTGCGCGGCTGGGCGCTGCGCGACCAGCTGGAGCTGGACAGCAACCCGCTGGCGCGGGCCACCCGCGAAAGCCCCGCGACCTGATCGCCCCCGCTCCGCGTGCGGGCTAACGCGGAGCGGGCCCGTCTCTCTTCCCCCTGCCCGCACGGCGAGTTTTTTTACGTCACTCATTCATATGAATGAGTGGTGTCTCTGTTTCCTCCGTTATACTTTTCTGTAGTTGACGAGACGGCCGTTAAAAATTGTTCACAGCATTTTCTCAATTTTCTATTTGAGCAAAAAAGAGGTCTTCTGATAACGGCCAATAAATTCCCTTGTATGATCAACAATGATCAGATCCGTTGCTAAGGAAATTAAAATGTCATTATCCGTGAATAGGTACCTAAAAGAAGTTGAAGAAATAAAAAATAAAGCCACCGCCCTGTCCAATAAAGAATTCAGTGACACTATTGATGAAAATGGCCATCAATACGTTGATCTGGTAATGGAGGGTGGCGGCGTCCTCGGATTAGCCCTTGTAGGTTACATATATATTTTAGAGCAAGCAGGGATAAGATTCATTGGTATCGCAGGCACGTCAGCCGGTTCAATTGCCGCCTTGTTATTATCTGCAATAGATGTACCTGAAAAAGAAAAAAGCGAACGCCTAATAGATATGATCGCCAATATGCCAATAAATACATTTATTGATGGGAAAAAGGACGGAGATTATGACCCAAAGAAATTTATGGATACTGCCACAGGCTTAATGAACTCTAAAAACAAGTCAGGGTTTAAATATTTTAGTGCATTTTTAAGGTTTCTTACGACAACGGACAACTTAAAAATAATGCAAGGACTTAATAGAGGCGATGAATTTGAGTCCTGGCTTAAAAAACAGCTATCATCTTTTAATATTTATACAGTCAACGATCTTAGAAAAAGAATGGCGACGACTCCATACGGATGGAAGCTTAGAAGCACCAGCATTGATAAATCATCCCAACTTGAAGGTAAACAATCCCTTGATGAACTGGATGTAAATCATGACTATTTATGCCTGATAACAGCAGATTTAGCCACCGAATATAAAGTTGAACTTCCTGTCATGGCAGAACTATACTGGGAAAAACCGAACGATGTAAATCCCGCGGTGTTCTGCCGCTGCTCTATGTCTATCCCTTTTGTTTTTCAGCCCTACACGGTAAAAATACCTCATATGGATAATAATCTACAATTGAAATGGCAAAAATATACCGGCATTAGTTTTCAAAGCAGATTAGCGACTCGATTTCCGCCACCTATCGCTTGTTTTGTTGATGGCGGCATCATGTCAAATTTTCCGATTGATGTTTTTCACAACCCCACAAAAATTCCAGCAAGACCCACATTTGGTGTCAAACTGCAACTTGACGATCACAGTCATGAAATTAATAGCACCCTTGATATATTTGCTCAATCGTTCAACACCGCCAGACATGCCATGAATTACGATTTCATTAAAAAAAACCCTGATTACAATAAGCTAGTATCATTCATAGACACTGGAGACATTGGCTGGTTAGACTTCAGTATGTGCGATGCCAACAAACTTAAATTGTTTAGACTTGGCGCAGAAACCGCTTATCAATTTCTTATTAATTTTGATTGGCATAATTACAAAAAAATCAGGCGAGATATTACTTCTGCTTATCAGACAAGCCTTCCCCTTACAAAATTAAATAGATACTTCAAGAACAAATAAATACTTCAAAGATAAAAATAGAAAAGTTCAGCCAGATAAGGAGCGAAACTCGAAAAAATCATTTTCTGCCATCCACAATTTAACAATCTACCTGATGAGGATAAGACCATGCCTAATGGTAATGATTTAATAAACGCAGCAAGAAGTCAGCTTAATGTTAAAGAGGAACCACTTAACAGCAACTCTGGCCCGATGGTAAATACCTATCTCGACTACGTGGGTAGCCCCTCCGGCTCGCCATGGTGTATGGCTTTTATCTACTGGTGTAGCTGTCAGGCTGGTATTCCCGGCCTGCCTAAAACCGCCAGCGTAGCGAAATTCTATCAGGAGTCATTAGCGCACGGAAAAATAATAAATATTTCCGACATTGCCGTTGGCGATATTGTTTTAAGAGTAGATTATCCCGCCCAGTCTAACGGCAAAAAGCCAGGAGATCACGCCGGGATTTACACAGGTAAAAATAAGGCAGGCATCCCGTTATATATCTCAGGTAACACCGTCTCCACAAATCCTGTAGTCACCGATGAAACTAGCTCATATGTTGATGAACATCAGATGAAGCATTTTAATTACGCAGCTCGCTTTTGGTAACGCGAAGTCTTATAGATGCTTTGAGAAATAGAGACATTGCTATTACCATACCTTCCGGCCGACGACTGTTTCACCAGGCATCGGCCCCTTTCCCCATACCGTCCCTGCCTCCCGCCTTTTCAGCCCGAAGCCGACCTCACCCTGCGCCGGACAGTCCCGCCATATGGACGATAAGCCCCACCGCGGCGGCGGCGGCCAGTACCCAGGTCAGCTTCCACTTATAGCGAAACAGCAGTCCGGTGGCGGCGATAGCAATGGCCGCAGACCATGGGTCGAAACCGGATGGCCCCCAGACGCTATGCCAGATAAAAAACAGCGCCAGATTCAGGATAACGCCCACCACCGCGGCGGTAATGGCGGTCAACGGCGCGGTAAATCCCACTTTATTATGAGTGGTTTCAATAAACGGGCCGCCGGCGAGAATAAAGATAAACGAGGGTAAAAAGGTAAACCATGTCACCAGGCACGCCGCCGCGATGCCCCCCAGCAGCACATCATCAACGCCCAACACCGCTTTGGTGTAGCCGCCGACAAACCCGACAAAGGTCACCACCATGATCAACGGTCCGGGGGTGGATTCCCCCAGTGCGAGGCCGTCCATCATCTGCCCTGCGCTCAGCCAGCCATAGTGTGTCACCGCCCCCTGGTAAACGTAAGGCAAGACGGCATACGCCCCGCCGAAAGTCATCAACGCGGCTTTGGTAAAGAACCAGCTCATCTGGGTCAGCGGGTGCGCCCAGCCCAGCATTAGCGCCAGGGTGGCCATCGGCACCAGCCACAGCAGTATCCCGGCGATCAGCACCCGGGCAGTGCGCCGCCAGCTGAACAGGGCGTGGGCTGGGATCGGCGTCGCGTCATCAATAATGGCGGCCCCGCCAGGCTGACTCTGCGCGCGATGGGCGTCGGCTTTGCCGAAGGTCGCCGGCGCCACCCGTCCGCCGATAAACCCGACGATCGCCGCGGTCAGGACGATCAGCGGAAAAGGTACGTTCAGCGCAAAAATAGCGACAAAGGCTGCGGCGGCAATGGCCCAGTAGGCGCCATTTTTCAGCGCCCGCGAGCCGATGCGGTGCGCCGCCTGCAGCACGATCGCCGCCACGGCGGGTTTGATGCCATAAAAAATCCCCGCCACCACCGCGACATCTCCCCAGACGAGGTAGATCCACGCCAGCGCGATGAGCAACACCAGCGAGGGCAAAATAAACAGCACCCCGGCGATGATGCCTCCCCAGGTTTTATGCATCAGCCAGCCGATATAGGTCGCCAGCTGCTGGGCCTCCGGGCCCGGCAGGACCATACAAAAGTTGAGCGCGTGCAGGAATCGCCCTTCCGAGATCCAGCGTCGGTTATCCACCAGCTCCTGGTGCATCATGGCGATCTGCCCGGCAGGCCCGCCGAAGCTGATAAAGCCGAGCTTCAGCCAGAAGCGAAATGCCTGCCAGAAGGATACGGAAGCGACGACGGAAGGGCTGTCAGTCTGCGGAAGAACCACCGTTTTGCTCATGATTACCAGACCTCATTTCACAGGACTTCAGTAAGCCGTCGAACAGCGAGCAGGCTGCCGCCAGCAGTTGGTCATCGTCCGTAATGGTTTCCCGCAGCCCTGCAAGAATGCTTTCCACCCCCGCCGCCTCCGGGGTGGATAGCCCACCGACGTCCAGGAAGTGGATCAGCCGGCCCAGAGCGTCGGGGATCGCGGCCTCCAGAGCAAAGCGCCGGACCAGAACTTCGAAGGTCACCCGCGTGCCAACATGGCTGAACGGCGCCCCGTCATAATCAAAACCAACCGCCGTCGCCGGACAGTCCTCAGGCGCGGCCAGCCACAGGAATCGCGCCTCAGGGTCGATAAAGCGCTGAATTAGCCAGGCGCTGGCCAGACGATCGACCCACGGGCGTCGGCGGGTGGCCCACAAACGGCCGCGAAAGGCCTCTCTATCCAGAAGGCTCAGTTCGCCCGCAACCGCCTGCGGCTCGTCCGGCGATAGCCGCTGATTAATCGCCTGCTCGAGGGTGGCCAGTCGCTCAGCGGCCTGCTCCCGGGCGGCCCCCGGGAAAAAATCGATAGCCGCGATCCGCTGGTAGTCACGCTGAATTTTACGCAGCTGTTTGAGCTGAGCCGCCAGTCCGTCGGCGGATAACGCCCCCTGCAGCGCCAGCAGATCCTGCAACAGCGCATCATACTGTTCGCGACGATCGAATAGCGGCCTGAGCGCCTCCTCTTCCGCCGACTCAATCGTAAACACATACCCGGCCCCGCCCTCCGCGCGGATCGCCTGGCAGGTGCTGAGGAAAATGTCATAGCCCTGACGCATGTCGGGCAGCAGATAGACCCCGTCGCGCAGGACCGCCGCCCCGCTCTGCTTCAGGGTTCGCCAGACACGCATGCGCAGCGTGGCTTGAGACGTCGTCAGGTTAAGGATCAAGAGATGCATTGTCATGATGTAGAGATTACTACAGCATGTAGCGTGTGTGACGTTCATTCGCGCGCAGGTTAAGATGAATTTCAGCAATGCATAGCTAAAAAGCACAAAACGAGGGCCCGCGCAGCGGCAGGCCAGGCGCTAAGCGCGGGGCGGCGATAACGGGCGCAGCAGCAGGGTGAACAGCGCCAGCCCCACCGGCGCCAGGGATCCCCACAGCACCGCGTTCCAGCCGAAGGCGTTGAGCAGAACGCCGGACGAAAACGAACCCACGATCATCACGCCGAAGACCAGAAAATCGTTGAGCGACTGAACCTGGGTCTTCTCTTCCGGGCGGTGGAAATCGATGATTTTCGCCGAGGCGCCGGTGAAGCCAAAGTTCCAGCCGATGCCGAGCAAAATCAGCGACAGCCAGTAATGATACACCCCGACGCCGCTGAGACCGACCGCCACCGAGGCGCCGGTGATCAGCAATCCCGCCGCCGCCATGCGCGCTGCGCCGAAGCGCTGGATCAGCCGGCCGGTGACAAATCCCGGACCGTACATCGCCATCACATGCCACTGGATCCCGAGGTTGGCGGCCTGCTGGGAAAGGCCGTGCATATGCATGGAGAGCGGCGCGGCGGTCATCAGAAAATTCATTACCATATAGGCCACCGCGCCGCTGAACACCGTGGTGGCAAAGCCCGGTTGGCGGACAATCTCGCGCAGCGGCCGCCCTCCGCGAACGCTGGCCGCCGCGGGCTCTGCTGGCGTCACGCCTGCCAGCAGAATGGCGGCGAGCGCCGCCACCAGCGCCTGAGCGAGGAAGGTGAAGGCGAAGGTATGAGTCGGCCAGAGGTGCATGGTGCCGGTGACCAGCATCGGGCCAATGATCCCGGCGGCCACGCCGCCGCCCATCACCAGCGACAGCGCGCGGGCGCGACGTTCCGGAGCGACGCCGTCGGTGGCGGCAAAGCGAAAACTGAGCGCCACCGCGGCATAGGCGCCGCCAAGCATCGCGGCGAAACAAAACAGCAGAAAAGAGCCCAGCACCACCGCCAGAGCGGCCGCCAGACCGGTAACCACCCCGGCGCCGGTACCGGCCATAAACGCGGCTTTGCGGCCCCGCTTACGCGCCAGCGCGCCGAAAGGCAGAATCGAGGCCGCCATCCCCAGCACAAACAGCGTGATAGGCAGCGTGGCCAGCGACGGGCTGGGGGCGATAGTATTGCCGACGATAGCGCCGGTGGCGTAGAACACCACCGAGTTGGCGCCGGCCAGCGCCTGAGCGACGGCCAGGCGGATGATATTGTTGTTCTGCGCCGCCAGCGGCAGCATCTGTTCGCTAGACATCCGTTGTTTTCACCAGTTTGAGAGTGGCGCCAGGCGGGTCGTCTGGCATCGCGCCCTGTTTGTTGGGTTCCCTGACCGTTACCTTAGCTGCAAAATACGCTTTTGCACCATAGTGAATAGCAATATCACCCGGCGACCTGGCCCTCTTCTGCGCCAGATAGCCGGGCCGGGCTTCGCAGCCCGCTTTTTTCACGGGATCAGTCGCGCCGCGCCGCGGCGAATTTAGCCGCAATCATCGCTTCCGTCGGCTGGACGCCCCCCAGGCTCCACTGCTCCGGGTCATGTTCATCAATGCGGATCCACACCGACTGGCGGAACTGCGGATCGCCCTGCCCCTCAATCTCCACCAGCAGATCGGTCATCCGCCGCAGCAGCTCACTTTTCTGTTCCGCGGTCATGATCCCTTTAATGGTTTGCACGTTAACAAATGGCACGCTATGCTCCTTAGCATCTAAGTCTAAATTTCAAACTCAGAGTAGAAGGCCAATCTCACGATGTCAAAAAATAAATCATTGCCCTACCTCGATCCTGAGCTGTGCGGCCTGGCGGAAGGAGCCAAAATACTGGGCGACCGCTGGGTGCTGCTGATCCTCCGCGAGGCGTTTTACGGCGTGACGCGCTTTGAAACGATGCAGGCGCATACCCATATTACCCGCCAGACGCTCACCATCCGGTTGAAAACCATGACCGAAATGGGCTTGCTTCGCAAAGTCCCCTATCGGGAAGCGGGGGCTCGCGAGCGCTATGAATATGTTCTCACCGAAAAAAGCCGTAGCCTGGCGCTGGTGCTGTTCGCCCTGATGGAATGGGGCCACCAGCAGGTGCTGCACAGCACGCCGCATATTGCGCTGGTGGACAGCGCCAGCGGCGAGGCCGTCCATCCCGGGTTCGTCACCGCCAGCGGCAGCGTGGCGAATCCCGCCGCGCTGCAGATCGTTAAGGCAGACGAACGCTGAGAGCGGCGCGGTTGCCCTGATACAGAACTTTCGTAGGCCTCTGGCGGAAGCCGCGACGAGCAGGTATGTTGCATTGCCACGTTACCCGACGACTGGGTGACATTTTGGTTTCATCGAACGGTGCGATAAAGAATGAGGCTCTCTGCCGGGTCCGATCCCGGCTATTATTCGTGGCGCACGCCATGACCGCCCTGGTCCGCCGCTGATCCGCGGATCGTTCATGCTAAAGGAAGAAAATGTCGCTTCGTTCACTGCGGGCTTTATGTTTGACCAGCTTCTTTATCGCCGACGTTCGCGACGGCCTCGGCCCGTTTCTGGGGATCTTTCTCACCCAGCGTCACTGGCAGGCGGAGGACATCGGCCTGTTGATGACCGTCGGCGGCGTGGCCGGCCTGCTGGCGACCCTGCCCGCCGGCTTCATCACCGACACCTCGCGGCATAAGCGCGTGCTGTTGGCCGGGGTCTGCCTGGCGATCACCCTGACCACCCTCCTGCTCTGGTTCAGTCAGAAGACCAGCGTGGTGGCCCTTTCACAGGTTGCCAGCGGGATCTGCGCGGCCTTTGTCGGACCGTTAATCGCCGGGATCACTCTTGGGCTGACCCGACAGCGCGGCTTTAGCGCTCAGATGGGAAAAAACGAAGCCTTCAACCACGCGGGGAATTTCTTCACTGCGCTGATTGCCGGGGCCATCGCCTGGTACTGGGGCATCGGCGGCATTTTCATCCTGATGGCCTGTACCACCCTGTTTACCCTGATCGCCCTGCTGGCAATCCGCAGCAGCGATATTGACGATGACGCCGCCCGCGGCCTCGAGTCGGCAATCCCGCCCGCGCTGCCTGGGTTTGCCATCCTGTTCCGCCATACGCCGCTGATGATCGCCGGCGTGGCCCTGATGCTGTTCCATCTCGCCAACGCCGCGCTGTTGCCGATGCTCAGCATGCGGATCGCCGGCGCGCCGGGACACCTCAATCCGGGGCTGTTTGCCGCCGCCACGGTGATTATTTCGCAGGTGGTGATGATCCCAGTGGCCATTCGGGTCGCCGGCAGCATCGACAAATATGGTTACTGGCGATGCATTCTGCTGGCGCTGCTGATCATGCCCATCCGCGCGGCGCTGGCGGCCGCCAGCGACGCCCCGGCGATGATGGTCCCGGTGCAAATTCTTGATGGTCTGGCGGCAGGGATTTTGGGGGTGGCGGTGCCCAGCTTTATCGTCTCGCTGCTGCGCGGCAGCGGGCACGTCAACGCCGGACAGAGCGTGGTGATGCTGATGCAGGGCGTCGGGGCGGCGATGAGTCCGGCGTTAACCGGCGCTATCGCCGGGCGCTACTCTTTTGCTACCGCCTTCGGCGTGCTGAGCGTTATCGCACTGGTCGCGCTGATAGTATGGTGGCGCAGCGCCCCGCTGCTCACCAACTCGGTGTCGCCGCCGATCGGCGAGAGCGGCCAGTAGGAAAAGGATATCGTCAGGCGGACAACAGCCCCCTGCTGCCTGCCTGACGTGGGAAAGGCGTTAATTCACCTGCGGATTCAAGGTTATTTGCCGCAGAGCGTTCGCCATTTCGAGCTGAATCAGCTCTTTGACACCTTCGCGCTTAATAAACTGGCTGCGGTGTTTACTTTTTACCTCTTCAAGACTTTTTTTGATCTCCTGCGCCGGCAGTTTATACCAGCCGCGAGCCTGTTTCTCTCCGCCCATTTCCAGCCACAGCGATGAATAACTGGCTTTCACCAGATCGCTTTTCACGTGGTAATCGGAATCGATCGCGTAGACCGTAGTGATGCCGAAATAACGCAGGAAACCATACAGCACGCTCATGATGATATTTTTCGGCCGCGCGCCATGCAGCTCTTTGGTCAGCACCTTCACCTCATCATTGGTGATATCTTTCCCGCCCTGTATTCCGCCGATATAAGCGCGGCCATCGTCGGTACAGGAAAAACAGACGCTATAAACGCGCCGGTCGCCGAGAAACAGCTGCAGCATCAGCTCACCCTCCTCCTGAAACGGCGATGCCAACAGCTTAACGTCAAGCTTTTCGCCATTTTTCAAAGGAATAGCAAACATCGTCCGGCCAAAATCCGCCACGTTATAGAGCTGCGGCAGCACATCCGGCTGAAACGTTTTCTCGATAAAATTCAGCGAACCGTGGGCAATATCCAGCTTGCGCCGTTTTGACATCCGTTTATTAAGATAGGCCTTAAAGGGTTTATCCTCGAAAGGCACCAGTCCCTGGGTCACGGCGGTCAATCGTGCGCACTGATATTTGGCGCAAAGTCCTTGATATTCTCTGTATTTACCTCCTGCGAGCGAGAGCTCTCTGCATTTTCGTAAGAATTTTTTATAGCTTATTTTGACCTGACCGATCACTTTATTATGTTTACGCCATTCTTTGATGGCGCCTGTAACAGTATGTTCCATTGATTAAGATCCATAGATTCATCCATAATCGCGGCCATATTAACATAAAAGCCATTCGTCAATGCTTAATTACACCTTCGTTGTCCTTACATTTAATATTTAGGCAGGAAATTATTCTGGTGGAGATATTTAAAGCTAACGCCATCCTGTCAACGGTTATTTATGGTGGGTTTTATCTGCTGCCGGCGGACTTAACGCTCTGTGCGTTCGGCGCGAAGAGCGGTTACCTCCGCAGGCGGTTATGCCCTATACTTGACGCTGATTCAAAACCAGCAACGATAGGTAACTTATGGAAATTGATCTCGACAACCTGGTCTTCAGCGGCCTGGATGAAGCGGAAGAGCGCAACGCGGAGCGTCTGGAAGAAGCGGACAAAAAAGCCCAGGCGATCGTTGCCGATGACGATTGCGGCGACGCCTGCAAAATCTGATTATCAAACCGGCCTGCGGGCCGGTTTTTTTTCCCCACGCCCCCTCAGGTGGGTAAATACCCTTTCAACGTATCCAGCAGCGCCTGCGCCGCCTTCGACAGCGGCAGATGTCCGGCATGGATCGCCCCAACGCACTTTTCAATCGGCGGATCGCTGAGCGGAATGCACACTGCCCCCAGCGAGGTCATCTGCGTTTTGCATAGCGCCGGCACCGCGCTGCCTCCCAGACCGCTGGCTACCATCCTCCCCACCGTCACCAGTTGGTGGCTCTCCAGCGCCACTTCCAGCTGACGCCCGCTGCGCGCCAGCGCCTCCTCCAGCATCAGGCGCACCGCCGAGGGACGCTGGAGGGTGATAAAGTCGAGAGTTAACAGCTCCTGCCAGGTGAGCTTTTTTTTCTTCGCCAGCGGCGATTGCCGGGGAACGATCGCCACGAAGCGGTCCACCGCCAGCGGGGTAAACAGCAGGTTGTGGTTGGGCGATGGCTCGAAAGCGATGCCCATCTCTACCCGCCCCTCACGCACCATCTCGATTACCTGCTCATTGATCACATCATGCACCGTGACGTTCACCCCGGCATAGCGGTCGCGGAAGGCTTTCAGCGCCTCCGGCAGAACGTTGGCGGCGAACGACGGCATCGCGGCGACCGAGATTTTGCCGCGCTGCAGGGTAAAGCTCTGGCGCATCGCCTCCTCAACGTTATCCCAGTCGGCCAGCAGTTGACGGGCCATCGGCAGAAAGAGTTCCCCCTCCTGGGTGAGGGTCACTTTGCGGGTGCTGCGCTGCAGCAGCGCGCCCCCCAGCGCCTCCTCCAACCCTTTGATGGTCAGGCTGAGCGCTGGCTGCGACAGATTCAGCCTTTCGCTGGCGTGGGCGAAATTGAGAGTGTGAGCTACCGCTAAAAACGCGCGTAACTGTTTGACACTCATTCTCATTTTTCATCCTGTTAACTAATTGAAAGAAATTAGTTAACAGGAAATTAATTAAATTTCCAAATGAGTGAGTCACAAATTCAAAATTATCAAATCAGTCGCCCGCGCCAATGATAAGGGTATCGCAAGGCAGGAGAGACAAGATGGCAGGACTGGATAAACGCGTCGCCAGCTACGAAGCGGCGCTGGAAGGGTTAACGGACGGCATGACGCTGCTCGCCGGCGGCTTCGGCCTGTGCGGTATACCTGAGAATTTGATCGCCGAGGTGAAGCGTCGCCAGGTGAAGGGGCTGACGGTGGTTTCCAACAACTGCGGCGTCGATGGCTTCGGTCTCGGCATGCTGTTGGAGTCGCGCCAGGTCAGCAAGGTAGTGGCCTCTTACGTCGGGGAAAACGCGCTGTTTGAACAGCTGGTGCTGAGCGGCGAGCTGGCGGTAGAGCTCACCCCGCAGGGAACGCTGGCGGAAAAAATCCGCGCCGGTGGCGCCGGGATCCCCGGCTTTTACACCGCCACCGGCTATGGCACGCCGGTCGCCGAAGGCAAAGAGGTGCGCCAGTTCGACGGTAAAAATTACATTCTTGAACAAGCTATTCGCGGCGATTTCGCCCTCGTGAAGGGCTGGAAGGCTGACTGGTACGGCAATGTGGTTTATCGCCATACCGCACAGAATTTCAACCCGCTGATGGCCACCGCCGGGCGCATTACGGTGGTGGAGGTAGAAGAGATTGTGCCGCCGGGCGAACTGCCGCCCTCCGCCATTCACACCCCGGGGATCTATGTCGACCGGCTGATCGTCGGGCAATTCGAAAAACGCATTGAACAGCGCACCCTGCGCGCCGGAGGGCACTGAGATGTTAACCCGCGAACAAATGGCGATGCGCGTCGCCCAGGAGCTGCGCGACGGCGACTACGTCAACCTCGGGATCGGTATCCCGACGCTGGTGGCCAATTACATTCCCGCCGGCATTGAAGTGATGCTCCAGTCGGAGAACGGCCTGCTGGGGATGGGCGAGTTTCCCGATGAGCAAACTCTCGACGCCGACATGATCAACGCCGGCAAACAGACCGTCACCGCGCAAACCGGGGCGGCGATCTTCGATTCGGCCCAGTCGTTCGCCATGATCCGCGGCGGCCACGTCGATCTTACGGTTCTTGGCGCCTTTGAGGTCGACGTCGCAGGGAATATCGCCTCGTGGATGATCCCCGGAAAAATGGTCAAGGGGATGGGCGGCGCCATGGACCTGGTGGCCGGCGCGCAGAACATCATCGTGGTGATGACCCACGCCTCAAAGAACGGCGAATCCAAACTGCTGCCGCAGTGCACCCTGCCGCTCACCGGCGTGGGCTGCATTCGCCGGGTGCTCACCGACCTGGCCCTGCTGGACATTGTCGACGGGGCGTTTGTCCTGCGCGAAGTGGCCCCGGGGGTCAGCCCCGACGAGGTGATACGTAAAACGGCGGGACGGCTGATCGTCGCCGACGACGTGCGCGAAATGCGCTTCAGCTAAGGAGAGACCATGACCGATATTGCCATTGTTGCTGCCGTACGCACCCCGGTCGGCAGCTTTCGCGGCGCCTTCGCCCCGCTTTCCGCCGTCGACCTCGGCGCGGCAGTGGTGCGCAGCCTGCTTGAACGCTGCCAGCTGCCCGCCGCAGCGGTCGATGAACTGATTTTCGGCCAGGTGCTCACCGCCGGCTGCGGGCAGAACCCGGCGCGCCAGACCGCGCTGCGGGCCGGCCTGCCGGTGGACACTCCAGCGGTCACCGTCAATCTGGTGTGCGGCTCCGGGCTGAAAGCGGTTCAGCAGGCGGTGCAGGCGATCCGCTGCGGCGACGCCGAGATCATTATCGCCGGCGGCCAGGAGAGCATGAGCAATGCTCCCTATCTGATGAATGGCGCCCGAGACGGCCTACGTTTCGGCCATGCCAGCCTGCAGGACAGCATGATCCAGGACGGCCTGTGGGACGCTTTTAACGACTACCACATGGGCATCACCGCCGAGAACCTCGCCGACGCCTTCGACATCAGCCGCGAGCGCCAGGACGCCTTCGCCGCCAGCTCCCAGCGCAAAGCGGCGGCCGCTATCGCCGCCGGACGCTTTCGCGAGGAGATCGTCCCGGTCAGCGTCCCGCAGGGCAAAAAGCCGCCGCGTGTCGTGACCGACGATGAGCAACCGCGCCCGGAGACCAGCGAGCAGCAGCTGGCCCAGCTGCGCCCGGCGTTTCGCCCGGCTGACGGCAGCGTCACCGCCGGGAATGCCTCATCGCTGAACGACGGCGCTGCGGCGGTCCTGCTGATGAGCGTCGATAAAGCGCACGAGCTTGGGCTGCCGGTGCTGGCGCGCATTGTCAGCGCGGCGGTCGCCGGGGTCGACCCGTCGGTGATGGGCATCGGCCCGGTGAGCGCCTGCCGCCAGGCGCTGCAGCGCGCCGGCTGGACGCTGGACGAGGTGGATCTGATCGAAGCCAACGAGGCCTTTGCCGTCCAGGCGCTGGCCGTCGGCCAGCTGCTCGAATGGGACAGCGAGAAGGTCAACGTTAACGGCGGCGCCATCGCCCTTGGCCATCCCATCGGCGCCTCCGGCTGCCGGATCCTCGTCAGCCTGGTGCATGAGATGCAGCGCCGGGGCGCCAGCAAAGGGCTGGCCACCCTGTGCGTCGGCGGCGGACAGGGCATCGCCATGACCCTTCAACGTTAACAGGAGCCACTATGTTTACACCACGCCTGGCGGTACTCGGCGCCGGACTGATGGGCGTCGGCATTGCCTGCCATTTCGCCCGTTACGGTCACCCCGTCCGCCTGTATGACACCGATCCGCAACGTCTCGCCGAGGTACCCACAGTAGCCGGGGCGATCCTGCGCGAGCTGGAGGCGAGCGGTCAGCAGGATCCCGCCGACCGCGACGCCGTGCTGAGCCGTTTAACCCCTACCCCGGCGCTGCAAGCGCTGGCGGACGCCACGCTGCTGATTGAAGCGATCCCCGAACAGCTGGGGCTGAAGCACGCCCTGTATGCCGAACTGGAAACGCTGATCGCCGACGAGGCGATTATCGCCAGCAACACCAGCGGCCTGCCGCCGGATCAGCTGGCGCAGGGCATGCGCCTCCCGGAACGGCTACTGATCGCCCATTTCTGGCATCCGCCGCACCTGATCCCGCTGGTGGAAGTGGTGCCCGGGAGCGCCACCCTGCCTCATCTGGCGCGCCAGGTGAGCGACTTTTGCGCCGCCTGCGCGCTGGAAGCGGTGGTGCTCAACCGCGCCGCGCCGGGCTTTGTCGGCAACCGGCTGCAGTTCGCCCTGCTGCGCGAAGCGCTGCATATCGTCCACAGCGGCATCGCGTCCCCGGAGGTGGTGGACCAGGTGATGCGCGCCTCGCTGGGCCGCCGCTATGCGATGGTCGGCCCGCTGGAGGCAGCGGACATGACCGGCCTG
This sequence comes from Klebsiella sp. JB_Kp031, assembly GCF_040064295.1. Classification (NCBI taxonomy): domain Bacteria; kingdom Pseudomonadati; phylum Pseudomonadota; class Gammaproteobacteria; order Enterobacterales; family Enterobacteriaceae; genus Klebsiella; species Klebsiella sp. JB_Kp031. Next base: position 51,895 of record NZ_JBEAJW010000022.1, on the reverse strand, counting down.
GCGACGGTCCAGGATATCTGCCAGCACTTGCTGCCGGAGCTGGCCAGCGGCACCGAGATGATGTCGCTGGTGGCGGAGAAAGTAGCGCGAGGCGACACCGGCGCCCGCAGCGGGCAAGGCTTTTACCGCTGGGACGAGGCCCGGCGCCAGCGCATCCAGTCGCGCCGGGAACACCAGCTGCGCTTCGCCCTGAAACCCTAGTATCTCGTTCTGTACCCCTACAATAACAATGAGAGTGAGACGTCGTGATGAGTGTGATAATAGCCCTGGCCGCGCTGGCATTACTGATGCTGGCAGCCTACCGTGGATACAGCGTGATCCTCTTTGCGCCGATCGCCGCCCTCGGCGCGGTGCTGCTCACCGACCCGGGCGCGGTCGGCCCGGCCTTTACCGGCCTGTTTATGGAAAAAATGGTCGGCTTTGTGAAGCTCTATTTCCCGGTGTTTCTGCTGGGCGCGGTATTCGGCAAGCTGATTGAGCTGTCGGGATTCTCGCGGTCGATTGTCGCCGCCGCCATCCGCATCCTTGGACGCCGCCATGCGATCCCGGTGATCGTGCTGGTGTGCGCCCTGCTGACCTACGGCGGGGTATCGCTGTTTGTGGTGGCCTTTGCCGTCTACCCTTTCGCCGCCGAGCTGTTTCGCCAGAGCGGGATCCCCAAACGGCTGATCCCAGCCACCGTCGCCCTCGGGGCCTTCTCGTTTACCATGGACGCCCTGCCCGGCACGCCGCAGATCCAGAATATTATTCCCACCAGCTTCTTCGGCACCAACGCCTGGGCGGCCCCGTGGCTGGGGCTTATCGGCTCGCTGTTCATTATCCTCTTCGGTTTGCTGTGGCTGGAGCGCCAGCGCCGCAAAGCGCAGGCCAGCGGCGAAGGCTATGGGACCGACCTGCAAAATGAGCCGGAGACCCCGGATGACATCAACCTGCCGCATCCGCTGATCGCTATCGCCCCGCTGCTGCTGGTGGGGGTGCTGAATCTGCTGTTTACCCACTGGATCCCGCAGTGGTACGGCGCCAGCCATGAGCTCACCCTCCCGGGTCTGGCGAAGCCTGTGGTCACCGAGGTGGGGAAAATCACCGCCATCTGGGCGGTACAGGCGGCGCTGCTCTCCGGCATTGTGCTGGTACTGGTCTGCGGCTACCGCAATATTCGCGGCCGGCTGGCAGAAGGAAGCCGGACGGCGGTGGGCGGGGCTATTCTCGCGGCGATGAACACCGCCTCTGAGTATGGCTTCGGCGCGGTTATCGCCGCCCTGCCGGGTTTCCTGGTGCTGTCGAAAGCCCTCGCGGCTATTCCCAATCCGCTGTTAAACGAGGCGATCAGCGTCACGGTGCTGGCCGGGATCACCGGCTCGGCCTCCGGGGGAATGAGCATTGCCCTGGCGGCGATGTCCGAGACCTTTGTCGCCGCCGCCCACGCCGCCAATATTCCGCTTGAGGTCCTGCACCGCGTCGCCGCCATGGCCAGCGGCGGCATGGATACCCTGCCGCATAACGGGGCGGTGATCACCCTGCTGGCGATCACCGGCCTGAGCCATCGCCAGGCCTACGGCGGCATTTTCGCCATCACGGTGATCAAAAGCCTCGCGGTACTGTTTGTCATTGCCACGTTCTATGTGACCGGCATTGTCTGAGACCCGACTGAAGGAGAAATATGATGAATTTAAACGGTAAAACAGCGCTGGTCACCGGCTCCACCAGCGGCATCGGCTTAGGGATCGCCAAAGTGCTGGCGCAGGCAGGCGCCCAGCTGGTGCTCAATGGCTTCGGCGACAGCAGCCACGCCCGGGCTGAAGTCGCCGCGCTGGGCAAGATCCCCGGCTATCACGACGCCGACCTGCGCGACGTCGGGCAGATCGAGGCGATGATGCGCTATGCCGAAAGCACCTTCGGCGGCGTCGATATCGTGATCAATAACGCCGGCATCCAGCACGTGGCCCCGGTGGAGCAGTTCCCGGTGGACAAATGGAACGACATCATCGCGATCAATCTCTCCAGCGTCTTCCACACCACTCGCCTGGCGCTGCCGGGCATGCGCCAGCGCAACTGGGGGCGCATCATCAACATTGCTTCAGTGCATGGCCTGGTGGCGTCGAAAGAGAAATCGGCCTATGTCGCCGCCAAGCACGCGGTGGTCGGCCTGACCAAAACCGTGGCCCTGGAAACCGCGCGCAGCGGCATCACCTGCAACGCCATCTGCCCCGGCTGGGTGCTGACTCCGCTGGTGCAGCAGCAGATCGATAAGCGCATCGCCGAGGGGGTCGACCCGGAGCAGGCCAGCGCCCAGCTGCTGGCGGAAAAGCAGCCCTCCGGGGAGTTTGTCACCCCGCAGCAACTGGGCGAAATGGCGCTGTTTCTGTGCAGCGACGCCGCCGCCCAGGTGCGCGGCGCGGCGTGGAACATGGACGGCGGCTGGGTGGCGCAGTAAGCCGCAGGCGTCGCGAAGATCAGAACATCGCCAGAAAGCGTTTCACCGTGCGCGAGCGCTCGAAGCGCCGCCAGGCGATGGCGATATCGGTCTTCAGCGGCGCCCCGCTGAGCGGGTGATAGCTGACGTTCGGCTGCTGGATGCAGGTCATTGACTGCGGGACCAGCGCGAAGCCGAACCCGGCATTGACCATGCTCAGCGACGACGAAATCTGCGACGACTGCCAGGCGCGCTCCATATCGATGCCGGCGCGCAGGCAGCTGTTGTACACCAGCTCATACAGCCCCGGAGCCACTTCCCGCGGGAAGAGGATCGGCGCCACGTCGCGCAGCTGCTCCAGGGCCAGGGTCGGCTGCGTCGCCAGCGGGTTATCGCGCGGCAGCGCGATAACCATCGGCTCCTCATCGATAATCCGCAGATTAAAGGCCTTACTGCTCTCGCACGGCAGACGGACGAAGGCAATATCCAGCTCGGCCTCGCTCAGGGCGGTCATCAGATTGGCCATGTTGTCTTCCATCTGGTGCAGGGTCACCCCGGGGTGGTCGAGCTGAAAGCGGTGCAGCAGCGTGAAGATTTGCGGGTGGAAAGCATCAGAACTGGTAATGCCTAGCGACAGGCTGCCGTTCATCCCGCGGGCAATGCCCTTGGCCTTCTCCAGCGCCGCATCGCTCATGGCGAGGATCTGACGGGCATCCTCATAGAACGACTCACCGGCCTCGGTGAGCTCCACCCCGCGGGTCAAACGCCGAAATAGCGGAGTCCCCACCTCGCGCTCAAGCCGCTGAATTTGCTGACTTAACGGAGGCTGTGAAATACCCAGTTCCTTGGCAGCCTGGGTGAAGTGCCGCGTCCTGGCGACGGCGACAAAATAGCGAAGATAACGAAGTTCCATATCGAAAACGTCTCAAACCAGCATGGTTTCTATATTGGAACTGCGAGCTGAATCGGGTCAACATTTATTTAACCTTTCTTATATTTGTTGAACGAGGAAGTGGTATATGAATCATTCTGCTGAATGCACCTGCGAAGAGAGTCTATGCGAAACCCTGCGGGCGTTTTCCGCGCAGCATCCCGAGAGCGTGCTCTATCAGACATCGCTCATGAGCGCCCTGCTAAGCGGGGTTTACGAAGGGAGCACCACCATCGCCGACCTGCTGAAGCACGGCGATTTCGGTCTCGGCACCTTTAATGAGCTGGACGGGGAGCTGATCGCCTTTAGCAGTCAGGTCTATCAGCTGCGGGCCGACGGCAGCGCGCGCAAAGCGCAGCCGGAGCAGAAAACGCCGTTCGCGGTGATGACCTGGTTCCAGCCGCAGTACCGGAAAACCTTCGACCACCCGGTGAGCCGCCAGCAGCTGCACGAGGTGATCGACCAGCAAATTCCCTCTGACAACCTGTTCTGCGCCCTGCGCATCGATGGCCATTTCCGCCATGCCCATACCCGCACCGTGCCGCGCCAGACGCCGCCGTACCGGGCGATGACCGACGTCCTCGACGATCAGCCGGTGTTCCGCTTTAACCAGCGCGAAGGGGTACTGGTCGGCTTCCGTACCCCGCAGCATATGCAGGGGATCAACGTCGCCGGGTATCACGAGCACTTTATTACCGATGACCGCAAAGGCGGCGGTCACCTGCTGGATTACCAGCTCGACCACGGGGTGTTGACCTTCGGCGAAATTCACAAGCTGATGATCGACCTGCCCGCCGACAGCGCGTTCCTGCAGGCCAATCTGCATCCCGATAATCTCGATGCCGCCATCCGTTCCGTAGAAAGTTAAGGGGGTCACATGGACAAACAGTATCCGGTACGCCAGTGGGCGCACGGCGCCGATCTCGTCGTCAGCCAGCTGGAAGCCCAGGGGGTACGTCAGGTGTTCGGCATCCCTGGCGCCAAAATCGACAAGGTATTCGACTCACTGCTGGATTCCTCCATTCGCATTATTCCGGTACGCCACGAAGCCAACGCCGCGTTTATGGCCGCCGCCGTCGGGCGCATTACCGGTAAAGCCGGCGTGGCGCTGGTCACCTCCGGCCCGGGCTGCTCCAACCTGATCACCGGTATGGCCACCGCCAACAGCGAAGGCGACCCGGTGGTGGCCCTGGGCGGCGCGGTGAAACGCGCCGATAAAGCCAAACAGGTCCACCAGAGTATGGATACGGTGGCGATGTTCAGCCCGGTGACGAAATACGCCGTCGAGGTGACCGCGCCGGACGCGCTGGCGGAAGTGGTCTCCAACGCCTTCCGCGCCGCCGAGCAGGGCCGCCCGGGCAGCGCTTTCGTCAGCCTGCCGCAGGATGTGGTCGATGGCCCGGTCAGCGGCAAAGTACTGCCGGCCAGCGGGGCCCCGCAGATGGGCGCCGCGCCGGATGCCGCCATCGACCAGGTGGCGAAGCTTATCGCTCAGGCGAAAAACCCGATCTTCCTGCTCGGCCTGATGGCCAGCCAGCCGGAGAACAGCGCGGCGCTGCGCCGTTTGCTGGAGGCCAGCCATATTCCGGTCACCAGCACCTATCAGGCCGCCGGGGCGGTGAATCAGGATAACTTCTCTCGCTTCGCCGGCCGGGTCGGGCTGTTTAACAACCAGGCCGGGGACCGTCTGCTGCAGCTCGCCGACCTGGTGATCTGCATCGGCTACAGCCCGGTGGAATATGAACCGGCGATGTGGAACAGCGGCAACGCGACGCTGGTGCATATCGACGTCCTGCCCGCCTATGAAGAGCGCAACTACACCCCGGACGTCGAGCTGGTGGGCGATATCGCCGGCACCCTCAACAAGCTGGCGCAAAATATCGATCGCCGGCTGGTGCTCTCCCCGCAGGCGGCGGAGATCCTCCGCGACCGCCAGCACCAGCGCGAACTGCTGGACCGCCGCGGCGCGCAGCTGAATCAGTTTGCTCTGCATCCGCTGCGCATCGTTCGCGCCATGCAGGATATCGTCAACAGCGACGTCACGCTGACCGTGGACATGGGCAGCTTCCATATCTGGATTGCCCGCTACCTGTACAGCTTCCGCGCCCGTCAGGTGATGATCTCCAACGGCCAGCAGACCATGGGCGTCGCCCTGCCCTGGGCCATCGGCGCCTGGCTGGTCAATCCTGAGCGCAAAGTGGTCTCCGTCTCCGGCGACGGCGGCTTCCTGCAGTCGAGCATGGAGCTGGAGACCGCCGTCCGCCTGAAAGCCAACGTGCTGCACCTGATCTGGGTCGATAACGGCTACAACATGGTGGCCATCCAGGAAGAGAAAAAATATCAGCGCCTGTCCGGCGTCGAGTTCGGGCCGATGGATTTTAAAGCCTATGCCGAGTCCTTCGGCGCCAAAGGATTTGCCGTGGAAAGCGCCGAGGCGCTGGAGCCGACCCTGCGCGCGGCGATGGACGTCGACGGCCCGGCGGTGGTGGCCATTCCGGTGGATTATCGTGATAACCCGCTGCTGATGGGCCAGCTGCATCTGAGTCAGATTCTGTAAGTCATCACAATAAGGAAAGGAAAATGAAAAAAGTCGCACTTGTTACCGGCGCCGGCCAGGGGATTGGTAAAGCTATCGCCCTTCGTCTGGTGAAGGATGGATTTGCCGTGGCCATTGCCGATTATAACGACGCCACCGCCAAAGCGGTCGCCTCGGAAATCAACCAGGCCGGCGGCCGCGCCATGGCGGTGAAAGTGGATGTCTCCGACCGCGATCAGGTGTTCGCCGCCGTCGAACAGGCGCGCAAAACGCTGGGCGGCTTCGACGTCATCGTCAACAACGCCGGCGTAGCGCCGTCCACGCCGATCGAGTCCATTACCCCGGAAATTGTCGATAAAGTCTACAACATCAACGTCAAAGGGGTGATCTGGGGCATTCAGGCGGCGGTCGAAGCCTTTAAGAAAGAGGGGCACGGCGGGAAAATCATCAACGCCTGCTCCCAGGCCGGCCACGTCGGCAACCCGGAGCTGGCGGTGTATAGCTCCAGTAAATTCGCGGTACGCGGCTTAACCCAGACCGCCGCTCGCGACCTCGCGCCGCTGGGCATCACGGTCAACGGCTACTGCCCGGGGATCGTCAAAACGCCGATGTGGGCCGAAATTGACCGCCAGGTGTCAGAAGCCGCCGGTAAACCGCTGGGCTACGGTACCGCCGAGTTCGCCAAACGCATCACCCTCGGTCGGCTATCCGAGCCGGAAGATGTCGCCGCCTGCGTCTCCTATCTTGCCAGCCCGGATTCTGATTACATGACCGGTCAGTCATTGCTGATCGACGGCGGGATGGTATTTAACTAATAAAAAATAAGCTCTGACATGGCTTGCCCCTGCTTTCGCGCGGGGGCTTTTTTGGGTTTGAGTGTAAGCATTCCGGTGAAACGAACCCTCTATTGATTAGGTAGAGTCCGCTCCTGGCACTCAGGGGACTTTAACGACGTAGACGATGCTTCAGGGAACTTGTCATTATAAGTTCTTACTGCTTATTTGCGGGACCGCCGTCTGATTTGGGTTGGATCTTGACGACTAATCTTTGCGCTTTTCCTGGTTTCCCCTTTTCAAAACGCCATTTTTTCATCATTTTATCAATGATTTGATGTTCCAACTCCGGAGTCGTTGTCGATTCAAGTATCTTTACATTCTGAACTCTGCCATCTGAATCCACATCGTACTGAAGCCGCAGGAAACTCGGCAGTAGGTTTCCGTTCTTATCACGAGTGGTAATTGATGTGTTTGCAGAGGAAATGCTGCCTGAAGGTGTGCTGGCGCTGGCCTCTGTGCCGGCGCAGAGTGCCAGGAACAATGGCAGAATCAGAGTGAAAAGTCTGATAGCTTTCATAAATCGTCCGAACTCCAAAATTAATCATGAATCTTCACGTTACCAACGGCGCGAGTGACAGGTTACCAGCTGAGATGATCAGTGAATACCGCGTCTTCAGTAGCAATCACGTTGACCTCCTGACCAGGCGTTTCGTACTACATCCATTCCCGATGACGTTTCGCTATCAGGACAAGTGGGCGCTGAGCGACTAAATCAACGATTCTTATGCCAGCTGTCAGCAGCACTATCCGGTTCGCCAGGGAACATGGCCGAGCTAACACCCCCAAGTGATTAGCATTTATTCGCGTCCCGCGCTGAAGACCTTTAGCTAATCCTTTTTAACTTCGGTGCTCGGGATCTCCAGCGCTTGCAACGTTAAGAGGGTGTTCTCCGCGGGCTTAGCGGCAGCTTGCTGCTGATGCTAAGGGGGAGATTCTTCAGTCATTCCTGCGACACCTGGAGATTAACCCGGAAGCGGCTGAGCATAGCGCCAGCAGGGAGAATCCCGGAGAGCGATGCGTGAGACCTTATCCCGGCTACGCTATGGGGCCGCTCTTGTGCCGTATTTCTGCCGGGTGGCGGCTGCGCCTTACCCGGCCTACAAAAACTCGCTAACTGACTGGCTTGCGCCGCGTTGAGTGGTACCTTGTGATGTCAGCGCTTTCCGCTCCTGGCATCAAGCGGACAAACCAGGTGAACACAGGTCCGCCATAAGCGAGGAGCGGAAGTTTGCAACTCTCACAACTACGTTACTAACATTGAGGTGTCGTAATCAACGGAGAGCAGGTCAAAGTCATTTTAGCTGCTTCAAGGGATAAGAGTTCGTGGTACTGGAACCGTCACTATAGAGCTCGGAAATAATTATTTTTTTACCATCAATAGAATATTTGACTGTACTGTCCGCAGGATCATCCCGCCAGCGACCGGTGCTGTCAGGGTTATCAGATGCCCACATAACCTTATCACCTATAAGTTTGCACTTTATTGCCCAACGGGTGCCATCGTTCTGTCGGATATAATGTACGTAGGCAATACCTGATTCAACTTTATCCAGTTGCATGATCTTATGGTCACGGCCAAACATCGCAGCAGAAGTAGCCTTGCAAATCTGACCTACCGTGACTTCAGAAGCCTGTACCGGCGCAGTAAACACCAGCGGAAAAAGAAGTAAAAGTTTTTTCATACGGCTCAATCCATTTTGTTTATTTTCAGGGATAACGTTAAATGTATATGTCGGCAATCTAAAGCGTTTCTTGACGCTAATTTAGTGTTGCAATTGCAGGACTGATTTTAGTCCCTAGCGTAATCTCAAGCTCTACCTGATTGCCAGCTTGACTACTTTGACGCGCTCCCCGTTGCACCACACAGAATGTTGTTAACTACTTCCGCACTTGGGCACGGAAGAAATTCATGCTAAGCAAGGTCCGGACGGTGCAAAGAGCGGACGTTAATTTTGAAGCTTTTAAGATCTATCTGCAGTGGTTACTGGGTATAGTGATCATTGCGATTAGACAGCGAACTACTATCCCAGGAGATTTATAGACATTTCCATGCAGCGCAGTTCAGCCTGCGCCAAGGCAGAGGGATACATGCTTTCCTGCATAAGTTTGAAACCATGCTTCTCATAAAAAGTCTGGGCATTAGGTGTTGAGGACAAAGTCAATTGCTCAAATCCACGTTCACGAGCTTCACCTTTGATGGCTTCAATAATCTGACTACCTAACCCTTTACCTGTATAACGAGGTAACGTAAATACAGCCTCAATACTTCCTGTAGATAGATCAAGATAGCCTGTAGCTAATAGTCTGCCATCAGCAGCAATAACGAAAAAAGGATTCGCTACAATGACATTCCTGTAGCTTTCAGGCATTTTTTCCGGTGTCCAGGCTGCAATAACCGCATCATCATAACTATTCTTACAGCCGTAACGTATAGCCTGATTTCGAATGTTCCAGCATTCTTCTGCCTCTACAGGCACAGCAAGTCTGATCTTCATAGCTTTTCCTTGTACGTTTTCTTCTGCGAGCTATTTACATCTACCATAAAAGTTCTAAAGCATACCCATCAAATTTGAGTGAGGCGACAATGTCCGCTCTTGGCACACAGCAGACGTGAAATTCTGCAATAGCATTCGTACCATACAACATCGAGTAGCTTCAGAATGCCGCGTCTGCGGCATGACAGCGCCAGATGATGTGCATGTGACAGTCCAGCCAAATGGCGCCGAAGGCCCGGCGCAGCCGGTTGTCGGATTATAAATGCTGCCGGTCCCCCTGCCCTGATTAGACTTAACTCGCGTTCCCTCTGAAGACCCTTTTAAACTCGTTAATCGAGTTTTACCACGCTTGCGACGGAAAGAGGGGTGTTCTCCGCAGCCTAAGTGGCAGCTTGCTGCTGACGCTTAGGAGGATGTACCTCAGTGATGCCAACTACACCTGGGACCCTGGCACGCTAGCGGCTAAGCGTAGCGCCAGCAGAGAAAATCCCGGATGGCGGCGCATGGCGCCTTATCCGGGCTACGCTGTTGTGCCTTAATTGTGCCGGGTGGCGCTTCGCTTACCCGGCCTACAAAGGCTGCCCGCGATTTGGCGCTCTATTCGCGCCCTTCGTAGGCCCGCGCAAGCGCAGCGCCGCCGGGCAAGGACAGCGGGCATGGAGCCGATTTTGTGCCGGGTGGCGGCTGCGCCTGACCCGGCCTACAAAACTTACCCGGCCTAAAAAACCAGGGCTGCCCGTACCGTCCTCGCGGCAGACCCCACGTTCAGCGCCGCCGGGCAGTTACTGCGCCTGCTGCTGCGCCTGCGCCAGTTGGCGGACGATCGCCTCGCGCCGCGCATCCCCTTCCGGCAGCCGGGCCAGCAGCGCCTGCAGGGCGGCCACGGCTTCGGGGTAATCTTCATTACGCACCGCGCTCAGGGCCAGCATCTCCAGCACCGGCAGGCTGTTCGGCTGCCGCTGATGCAGGTCACGCAGCAGCAGCTCGCCCATCCGAACCTGACCGCTATCTCCCGCCCGCACCAGCGCGCTGGCGTAATCGAAAGCCGCCGCCGGGTCATCCGCCGCCAGAGCATGCGCCCGGCCAAAGGCGCCGATCGCCGTCTCGCCATCGTTTAACAACAGGCCCAGCCGTCCAAGCAGCTGCCAGCCGGGGAGGTCATTCGGGGTATCCTGCAGGTGGCTGCGCAGGCCAAGCCGCAGCTCCGCCAGCTCATCCATTCGCAGCGGCGCCGCCGTCGGGTCCTTAACCTGCTGCAACAGCGCAGGATAATGCCGTTCAGCCTGCTGCCAGAGCAGCACCTGGCCGATATCGCTGGTTTTCAGATACAGGCCCAGACTCAGGACTACCAGCAGCAGCGCCCCCGGAAGCAGCGCCCAGCGGCTTAGCGGCCGTTCGCCAGGCTGTGCCTGGGGCGGGATATCGGTCAGCAGCGTGCGCTGCAGCTCGACGACCAGCGCCGGGTTGTCCTCGCCGCGCTCCTGCGTCAGCTCCTGCAGGCGCGACTGATACAGGGCGCGGTTGAGGGTATCGCGGTCCACCGCCCCGTTGCCCGTCCATGGGTAATAAAGCAGTCCCAGCGCGCCAGCCAGCAACAGCCCGGCGATAACCACCAACAGGCTCATCGTTCTTTTCCTTCTTTCAATAATTCCGCCAGCCGCTGGCGCTCTTCAGCGCTGAGCGCCGCGTCAGGGATGTCGCGACGACGCGCGCGGGCGACAATCATCCCGGCGCCCGCCAGCACGAACAGCCCCGGCCCCAGCCACAGCAGCACCGTGCCCGCGGTCAGCGGCGGCTCGTAGCTGACAAAATTGCCGTAGCGGGCCACCATATAGTCAACGATCTGCCCTTTCGTTTTCCCCTGCTGCATCAGTTCGTACACCTTCTGCCGCATATCGGCGGCAATCATCGCGTTCGAGTCGGCGATGCTGTTGTTCTGGCATTTCGGGCAGCGCAGCTGGGAGGTGATCTCGCGAAAGGCCTGCTCCTGGGCCTCATCCTTAAACTGCCAGGTATCGATGGCGGCCCACGCCTGGCCGGTCAGCATCAGCGCCAGCAGGATGCCCATTACCCCTCTCATCAGCCCGCCCCCCGGTTGTATTGATTCCACAGCGGCTGGAGCTCCTCGCGCCACACCCGTTCGTTCAGGTCGCCGGCGTGCCGCCAGCGGATGATGCCCTGACCGTCGATAAGAAACGTCTCCGGCGCGCCATAAACCCCCAGATCCAGGCCGAGCATGCCGTTGCCGTCGTACAGGCTCAGCCTGTACGGATTACCCAGGCGCTGCAGCCAGCTCATCGCCTTCTGCCGATCGTCTTTGTAGTTCATCCCCACCACCCGCACGCCCTGCTGCGCCAGGCCGTTGAGAAACTGATGCTCGGCGCGACAGGTTGGGCACCAGGTGGCCCAGACGTTGAGCAGCAGCGGCTTGCCGTCAATCAGCGTCCGCCGGTCCAGCGTCTGACCGGGGGTATTCAGCGCTTCAAGGCGAAACTCCGGCAGCGGTTTGCCGATCAGCGCCGACTCGAGGGTCGTCGGGTCGTCGCCATCGGCGTTGCGCATCAGCTGCCAGAACAGCGCAGCGGCCAGCGCCAGAAACAGCGCCAGCGGGATAAACAGCAGCTTCCGGTTCATGAGGCCTCCTGCAGCTTCTTACGCATCCGATAGCGCGGGTCGAGCATGCAGCACAGACCGCCGAGGGCCATCAGCACCCCGCCGTACCAGATCCAGCGAACGAACGGTTTGTAGTACAGACGTACCGCCCAGCTGCCGTCGCTCAGCTCTTCCCCCAGCGCGGCGTACAGATCGCGGGTCAGCCCGCCGCTGATCGCCGCCTCGGTCATCATCATCCGGCTGGCGGTGTAAAAGCGTTTCTCGGCATACAGCGTCGCTTCCGGGCGTCCGCTATGGGTCACGGCGATAATGCCTTCGCCGCCGGTCCAGTTGGGGCCGACGATATTGCGCACGCCGTTAAACACAAAGTGATAGCGATGGATATCGATACTGTCGCCGGGGCGCATCCGTACATCGCGCTCCACGCTGTAGTTCTGGCTAAAAGTGATGCCGATAACGGTCACCGCCACGCCGACGTGACCGAGCACCATCCCCCACTGGCTGCGGGTCAGCGTCCGCAGGCCGCGCCAGAAGCCGTGGCGATGAGTGGCCCGTTCGTGAACCTCCAGCAGGGCGAAGATCAGCACCCACAGGGCCATCATCAGGCCAATGACCGCCATGGCGGTGATACGGTCCTGTAGCAGCCACGGCAGCGCCAGAGAAAGTGACAACGTCACCAGCAGAGCGATAATCAGGCGCTTAATCTGCCTGGCGATGTCATCGCGCCGCCAGCGGATCAGCGGTCCCAGCCCCAGCAGCAGCGCAAACGGCGCCATCAGGGCGGTGAACATGGTATTGAAGAACGGCTCGCCGATGGAGATGCTGCCGAGGCCCAGCTCCTTATGCACCAGCGGCAACAGCGTCCCGAGGAGCACCACCAGCATCGCGGCCATCAGCAAAATATTGTTGCCAAGCAGGAACGACTCGCGCGACCACAGCGTATGTTCCACCCGCGCCCGCACCCGGCCGCCCTTCAGGGCGTACAGCAGCAGCGACCCGCCGATGGCGACAATCAGCAACGCCAGGATAAACAGCCCGCGCGATGGATCCGAGGCGAAGGCATGCACCGAGACCAGCACCCCGGAGCGCACCAGGAAGGTGCCCAGCAGGCACAGGGAGAAGGCGGCGATGGCCAGCAGCACCGTCCAGGCGCGGAAGCTGCCCCGCTTCTCGGTCACCGCCAGGGAGTGCAGCAGCGCGGTGCCCACCAGCCACGGCATAAACGAGGCGTTTTCCACCGGGTCCCAGAACCACCAGCCGCCCCAGCCCAGTTCGTAATAGGCCCACGCCGAGCCCAGCACGATGCCGAGAGTGAGGAACATCCATGCCGCCTGGGTCCAGGGACGCGACCAGCGCGCCCAGGCAGTATCCAGCCGGCCCGCCAGCAGCGAGGCGATGGCGAAGGCGAAAGCCACCGAGAAGCCGACGTAACCCATATAGAGGATCGGCGGATGAAAAATCATGCCGATATCCTGCAGCAGCGGATTAAGGTCGCGGCCGTCAATGGGGTACTGCGGCAGGCCGCGGCTGAACGGGTTGGAGGTAAAGAGGATAAACAGCAGGAACCCCAAGGCGATCATCCCCATCACCGCCAGCACCCGGGCGACGGCGTCGAGCGGCATCCGTCGGCTGAAGAGGGCGACGGCGAAGGTCCAGACGCTGAGCAGCAGAACCCACAGCAGCAGCGAGCCCTCATGCGCCCCCCAGGTCGCCGCCACCCGATACCACACCGGCAGCGCGCTGTTGGAGTTTTCAGCCACGTAGCGGACGGTAAAGTCGTTGACCACGAAGGCGTGCACCAGCAGCAGGAAGGCGCCGCCGATACAGGCGAACAGCCCGCAGGCCAGCGGCCGGGCAAGGGCCATCAGCCGCCGGTCCTGCCGCGCCGCGCCCCACAGGGGATAGACGCTCAGGAGCAGCGCCAGCCCCGCCGCCAGACACAGTAAAAAGTTGCCCAGCTCCGGCATCATGGCTGCGCCCCCGTTTTCTCCGGCGTCATGGCGTTTTTCACCTCCGGCGGGGTGTAATTTTCATCATGTTTGGCCAGCACCTGCTGGGCGGTAATATGCCGCTCGCCGTCCAGTACGCCCTGGGCCACCACGCCCTGCCCTTCACGAAACAGGTCCGGCAGAATGCCCTTATAGCTGACGTCCACCACCCCGCGGGCGTCATACAGCTTAAAGCGCAAGTCGAGGGTTTGCGGGTCGCGCTGCAGGGAGCCCGGCTGAACGTAGCCCCCCACTCGCAGGCGCTGCCCGGTATGAGGTAGCGCCCGGGTTTCCGTTTTGCCGTAGATAATTTCCCCCGGGGTGTAAAACAGATCGATATTGCTGCTCAGGGCGTACAGCGTCAGGCTGACAGTGAGCCCAAGTCCGGCGAGCACCGCCAGCACGATATACAGCCGGGTTTTACGACGCGCTTGCATCCGCGGCCTCCTTGTCATGTTCGCGGGCAGCCGCGATCCGCCGCTCGCGCGCCTGCTGGCGTCGCACTTCATGGAATAGCGCCCGCCGCGCCCACAGGGTGTGCACCGTCAGCAGGCCAAAGGCGGCGACGGCCACCGCCACCGCCAGCCAGACGTACAGGGCATAGCCGCCCATATTCAGGAAGGCGGCGAAAGACGAAAAGGCGGGACTCATCGGACGGCTCCTTTGTTAGCCAGCGCCACCACCCACGGTCGACGGCGCTCCAGCTGGAGTATCAGGTTACGCAGGCGCATCAGGGTCAGGGTGACCGACAGCGCGAGGAAAGCAAAGATACAGATCCGCAGCGGCAGACGCATGCTCGGGTCGATGGTTTGCTGCAGGTTGGTCGAACCCTGGTGCAGGGTATTCCACCAGTAGACCGAGTAATGAATGATGGGCAGATTGACCACCCCGACCAGCACGAGGATCCCCGCTGCGCGCCCGGCAAGCCGCCGGTCGTCAAAGGCGTGCCACAGGGCGATGACCCCGGCATACAGAAACAGCAGCACCAGCTCCGAGGTCAGACGGGCATCCCAGATCCACCAGGTCCCCCACATTGGCTTGCCCCACGCCGCGCCGCTGACCAGCGCCACCAGGGTGCAGACCGCCCCCACCGGTGCCAGGGCGGCAATCGCCAGATCGGCCATTTTGATCTGCCAGACCACCCCGATGAAGGCCGCGACGGCCATCGCCAGGTACAGCCCCATCGACCACATCGCCGCCGGGACATGAAGATACATGATCCGGTAGCTTTCCCCCTGCTGATAGTCCGCCGGGGCGAAGCCAAATCCCCACCCCAGACCGATGACCAGCAGCAGCGCGCTCAACGCCGCCAGCCAGGGGATCCAGCATCCGCACAGGCGGTACAGCCGCTCGGGGATCGCCAGTTGATGTAACGCTTTCCACATAGACGCTTACTCACACGGTTTTGATGGCCGCGCCCACAGGCGCAGCGAATTATTGCACGGTCAGCCGCAGCGCGGCGGCGGTGGCGAACGGACACAGGGTGGCGCTGGCGGTTAAGAACGCCGCCAGCATCGCCAGATAGCCGCCGACCGGGAGCCCGGCGGCGGCGGCCTGGCAGGCCGCGGTGGCGAAAATCAGCAGCGGCACCGCCAGCGGCAGCACCAGCAGGCTCAGCAGGACGCCGCCGCGCTTCAGGCCGACCGTCAGGCCAACCCCCACCGCGCCGAGAAAACTGAGCGTCGGGGTGCCGAGCAGCAAGGTCAGCGCCAGCACGCCGGCATCGTGCACGCTCATCCCCAGCAGCAGCGCCGCCAGCGGAGAGACGATCAGCAGCGGCAGGCCGCTCATCATCCAGTGGGCGACCACCTTCACCAGCACCACCGCCACCAGCGGCGTCGGCAGAAGCAACAGCTGCTCCAGGGAGCCGTCCTGCCAGTCGTCACGAAACAACCGTTCCATCACCAGCAGCGCCGCCAGCAGCGCGGCGACCCACACCACGCCCGGCGCAATCTGCGCCAGCAGCTGCGGCGCGGCGCCGACGCCGAACGGAAACAGGGTGATGACGATCAGAAAGAACCAGAGCGGATTGAGGATCTCCGCCCCGCCGCGCCACGCCAGGCGCAGTTCCCGGGCCAACAGCGCCCGGATCATTGCCACCTCCCGTCGCCGCCGCCGAGGCGCAGGGTGCGCAACGGGCAGCGCAGCGGCCGCAGCGGCTGGTGGGTGGTGAGGATCGCGCTTCCCCCCTGCCGGGCGTGCTGCTCCAGGCGTCGGGTCAGGGTTTCCATCGCTGTGGCGTCGAGGGCGGTGAACGGCTCATCGAGGATCCACAGCTGCGCGTCGGTTAACCACAGGCGGGTCAGCGCCACCCGGCGCTGCTGCCCGGCGGAGAGCTGGCTCAAGGGGAGATCTTCATAGCCCGCCAGGCCGACGGCGGCGAGGGCGCGTTCCCGCTGCTGAAGGCGGCTGGCCGGAAAGAAGAAACGCAGGTTTTCATCGGCGGTCAGCGCCGCGTTAACGCCGGGCTTATGGCCCAGCCACAGCAGCTGACGATGAAATGACTCCCGGACCTTCGCCAGCGGCTGGCCCTGCCAGCTCACCCCGCCGCTTTCCGGGCGCGCCAGGCCGCAGAGGATCCGCAGCAGCGAGGTTTTCCCCGCGCCGTTATCACCGGCGACCTGCAGCAGCTCACCGGCAGCAAGGGACAGCGTCAGCTCCGCAAACAGCGGTCGATCGTCAACGATGCAGGTCAGTCGCTCTGCATGCAGCATGAAGGCAAACTCCTTGATTCAGACAGTATTTTACGTCCTGGCTAAGTATGGGTTGCGCCGCGTGGGCGACGCAACCCTGACGGTTACTGTCCGGCCCCCGGCAGCTTCGAGATATCAGCGTTGCCTAACGCCTTCTCATCGTGCGCCGCGGTCTCCTTACGCACCTTCGCCACATCGCTGGCGCTGACCGCCGGCGCGTTGTTGCCCCAGCTGGTGCGGATGAAGTTGACCACATCCGCCACCTGCTGGTCGTCCAGACGCCAGCCGAACGATGGCATGGTCAGGTTGGAGACCGCGTCTTTCACCGCCGGCGTGGTGCTCCCGGTCAGAACGATATGGATAAGCGAAGTGGCATCTTCGGTCTGCACCACCGGATTGCCCTTCAGCGACGGGAAGGCGCGTTTATAGCCTACGCCGTCGGTGCGGTGGCAGGCGGCGCAGTTATCGACGTACAGCGCGGCGCCGGTTTTGCTGTCGTTACCCTTCCACAGATCTTTCGCCACGCTGTCTTCCACCGGGGCTGGGGTCTGTTTGCCGCCGCGCGGCGGGAGCGACTTCAGATAGCGGGCGATGGCGGTGATGTCGTCATCAGAAAGATACTGCAGACTGTGCTCCACCACATCGCTCATGCCGCCGAAGACCACCGATTTATCGTTACGTCCGGTTTTCAGGAACTCGGCCAGCTCGGCTTCGCTCCAGGTCCCCAGACCGTCGCGGTTTTCGCCGCGCAGGCTGGAGGCAACCCAGCCGTCAATCGGCGCATTGCTGCCCGCCAGGTAATCATCGCCTTCGCTTTCGCTGAGCGCTTTTTCCTGCATCGTCAGGCTACGCGGGGTATGACAGGCGCCGCAGTGGCCCAGGCCTTCCACCAGATAGCGGCCGCGCTCCAGCACCGGGTCAACCTGCGGGTTGGCGACAAAGTCGCTCGGCGTCGGCGCGAAGATGCCGCGCCAGAACGCCAGCGGCCAGCGCATCGACAGCGGCCACGGGATGTCGGTGTCCTTGTTGGCGACATTCACCGGCTCCACGCCGTGCATAAAGTAGGCGTACATGGCGCGCATGTCCGCTTCGCTGATCCGTGCGAACGAGGGATACGGCATCGCCGG
This sequence comes from Klebsiella sp. JB_Kp031, assembly GCF_040064295.1. Classification (NCBI taxonomy): domain Bacteria; kingdom Pseudomonadati; phylum Pseudomonadota; class Gammaproteobacteria; order Enterobacterales; family Enterobacteriaceae; genus Klebsiella; species Klebsiella sp. JB_Kp031. Next base: position 34,263 of record NZ_JBEAJW010000022.1, on the reverse strand, counting down.
ATAGAGTGTGGAACCATCTTTCCGCACGCCCTTGCGCACCGCGTCGTCGAACTCTTCGAAGGTGTACCCGCCAATGCCGTGTTCTTTATCCGGCGTGATATTGGTGGAGTAGATGGTGCCGATCGGCGTCTCCATCGGCAGACCGCCGGCGAAAGGTTTGCCCGCTTTGCCGTTGGTGTGGCAGGCGACACAGTCCCCCGCCCGCGCCAGATACTCCCCTTGCTTAATCAGATTGCTGTCCACAGGCGCCTCTTCGGCGAAGGCCGCGCAGCTCAATGCCCCAAGCACCAGGGCCGATAACCATTGCATTTTCATCATCTGCCTTCCTTTATGCCTGCACCAGGGGACCCGGATTTTTCAGATACTGCTCGCGGATCGCCTTCGCTGACCAGTAGGCCAGCGCGGCCACCGTGCCGGTTGGGTTATAGCCCAGCCCCTGCGGGAAAGCGGAGGCGCCGATGACGAAGACGTTATGCACGTCCCAGCTTTGCAGATAACGGTTAACGGCGCTGGTTTTCGGATCCTCCCCCATCACCGCCCCGCCGTTCATATGGGTGGTCTGGTAGGTGGTGGTATCAAAGTGGCTGTTGGCGTTTTTCGGGCTGCCGAGGATATATTTCGGCTTCATCGCTTTGGCGATCGGCGCCATCTTATCGAACATAAACTGCGCCATCTTGATGTCGTTTTCCTGCCAGTCGAAGGTCATGCGCAGCAGCGGCTGGCCAAAGACGTTTTTGTAGTTCGGATCAAGATCGAGGTAGTTCTGCCGATAGGACTGGTGCGCGCCGTGGGCATCCATCGACAGGTGATGGGTGTAGGTATCGGCCACCGCCGCTTTCCACTTGCTGCCCCACGCCGGGGTGCCCGGCGGTACCGGGAAACCGGAGATGGGCTTGGTCCCGGCCTGGTTGACCCAGAACGGCGAACCGCCGACAAAGCCGGCCGCGCCGTGGTCGAAGTTGTCGGCGTTGAAGTCGTCGACGCCGACGCCGTTGCCGCCCGCGCCGATAAACGGGTTGGTATAAGTGTCTTTGTCGAAAATGGCCTTGATGGTGGTCATGTTCTGGTAGGCGAAGTTACGCCCCACCACCCCTTCGCCGGTCTCCGGATTGTACGGTTTACCGATCCCGGAGAGCAGCATCAGGTGCACGTTATGGAACTGGAAGGCGCCGATGATCACCAGGTCCGCCGGCTGCTCCATTTCGCGCCCCTGGCCGTCGACGTAGGTCACGCCGGTGGCGCGGGATTTGTCGTCGGTCAGGTTGACCTTCAGCACGTTGGCGTTGGTCCGCAGCTCAAAGCGTTTTTCCTGGCGCAGCGCCGGCAGGATGTTCACGTTCGGCGAGGCTTTAGAGTACATGTAGCAGGCGTAGCCGCTGCAGAAACCGCAGAAGTTGCACGGACCCATCTGCGCGCCATAGGGGTTGGTATAGGAGTCGGAGGTGTTGGCCGACGGCAGGTTGTAGGGATGGTAACCCACCTCGAGCGCCGCTTTTTCAAACAGCTGCGCTGACCAGGTGTTTTTCTGCGCCGGCAGCGGGAAGTCGTCTGAGCGGTCCGGGGCGAAAGCGTTGCCGCCGCGGCCTTTACCGACGACCTTGCCTTTGATCGACCAGGCGGTCCCGGAGGTGCCGAACACTTTCTCCGCTTTATCGAAGAACGGTTCCAGCTCGTCGTAGGTGACGCCGAAATCCTGGATGATCATATCCTGGGGAATGAAGTTTTTGCCGTAGCGCTCTTCATAGTGGCTGCGCATCCGCAGTTCGATGGGATCGACGCGGAAATGGACGCCGGACCAGTGCAGCCCGGCCCCACCCACGCCGGTACCCGGCAGGAAAGCCGCCAGCTGGCGATACGGCACCGCCTGCTGGCTGGTGTTATGGCGGATGGTGACGGTGCTTTTCGACAGATCCTGGAACAGCTTGCGGCGGATGTTGTAGGTCAGCTCATCAATCACCTGCGGATAGGCGCCGTCCGGCCAGGTGTCGCGCATCGGGCCACGCTCCAGCGCCACGACGTTGAGCCCGGCTTCGGTCAGCTCTTTGGCCATGATCGCCCCAACCCAGCCGAAGCCGACGATCGCGACATCGGTTTTTTTCAATACGGTGGCCATGATTACGCCCTCTCCCCATTAATTGATACCGGCGGGAAGGGGTAGCGTTCGCCCCGTTCAACCCAGTCCATAAAGTCGGCGCGCGCGCCGGGAAAATTAATCAGCGTCCAGCCGACCATGCCTTTATTACCGCCATGGATCGGGTCGCTGAAGAAGCCTTCTCGGGTGTTCTGCAGCAGATAGGTGAAGAACAGCGAGGCCGGAAGCTGTTTGAACTCGGCTTTGCCGGATTCCCACAGGCCGAGCGCCTCGTCCTGTTGCTCGTTGCTCAGTTCAGCGAAGGTCTTGTGATACTTGTCCTGACACCAGGCCTCGGCGTCAGCGATCCCGAGGTTATAGATCTGTTTGGGCACCAGCGGCAGCTGATAGCCCATCTCTTTCGGCACGTCGGGGTTGAAGGGCCCCTGCATATACCAGATGGAGCCGGTGGCGTAAGGGGTATTGAGCTGGCGGTCGATAAACTCCGGCACGCCGGCCTCTTTGGCGCCGGGGCCAAGTTCATCCGCTGGGATCAGGCGCGCGACGGCGGCGTTGATAAACGCCCACTCACGATCGTTGAAGAACTGCGGCTTCCAGTCGCTGACCGCCGCCGTGTTCCCGGAGGCTGGCTCTGAAGCGGGGGCCGCCTGCGCGGTCGCGCTGGTGGCCACGCCAATGGCCCCTGCTCCCGCGCCGCCGATCACCACCGTCGGGATCAGCGCCATCGACTTCACCAGGAAATCACGCCTGGAATTGTTAGTTTTCTCGCTCGACATCATCACATTCCTGTCATTGAAAATTACTGTTTTTGTCGCTGACAAAACCAGTGAATGTCGTGCTGGAACCGATACCATTGCGCTTTTAAACCGCTTAGCGTCTGGCCCGGCCCGGCAAGTCGGATAAAACATCGCCAGAGGCGATATCATTTATAGGGTTATCGTTTGGATAGTAGACGATTCTCAACGAAACGCGGGAAATCGGAGAGAAATTCACCGGAATGTCATCGTGAGAAGGGTGCTGCCATAACCTTGAGGCGGTAAACCGGCGGCGTTCACACCGCGCTGAGCTTACCCATGCGCCAAAAAAGAGTGACTTGTATCACAAATGTTATTTTTTGTTTATGGTACATGGCAGATTAAACGTCTGTAAATACTCGTATTAGGAATAATTAAACATTTTGAGCTGTTAAAAAAGTTAATAACCGTTGTTAACTATTTTGCATCTATTTCCCGGCTAACGCGTTCGGCTGGCGATATCCCGTCCACAGGAGAAGAGAAGATATGTTCGATCATGTGAAATTCGGCGTCAGTGATTATGCCGCGAGCAAAGCGTTCTTTTTACAAGCCCTTGCCCCGCTTGGCGTAACGCTGGTCGGCGAAGGCGAGCCGACCTACGGCGCAGAGCTGGCCGGCAGCGGCGATGTCTCTTTGTGTCTCTATCAAAGTGCGGACAAACCGGCGCCGCTGCATATCGCCTTTCGCGCCGACAGCCGCGAACAGGTCGACGCCTTCTGGCAGGCGGCGCTGGCCGCCGGAGGAAAGGACAACGGCGCACCGGGGTTACGGCCAAACTACCACGCCAGTTACTACGCCGCCTTTGTGATTGCGCCAGACGGGCACAATATTGAAGCCGTGTGCCATCTGGCGTCTTAACCAGCGGTTACCGCTGCGGAAAAACCCACACATCCTCCGCCGGGAGCGTCAGATGACAGTGTTCGGCATCGCGCAGCGCCGTTCCGTAGGCGCGCAGCGGGAAGTCGTCGCCTTCGGTGCGGAACAGGTACTCCCAGCGGTCGCCGAGGTACATGCTGGTCAGCAGCGGTAGCTGGAGACTGTTATCCTGCGCCGCGCCGTCCAGACGCAGGCGCTCGACGCGGATCACCGCCGTCGCCGGCTCGCCGACGCTAACCCCCTCGCCCGCTCGCCCCCACAGGCTCCAGCTGGCGCCTTCGATCCGCGCCCTGCCGTTCTCCAGCGCCATTACCTTGCCGTGCAGGCGGTTATTGCTGCCCATAAACTCGGCGGCGAACAGCGTCGCCGGGCTGCCGTACATCTCCTGCGGCGTCCCCTGCTGCTCGATGACGCCATTGTTCAGCAGCAGAATACGATCCGAGATGGCCATCGCCTCATTCTGATCGTGGGTGACCATCAGCGCCGACAGGCCCAGCTTGACGATCAGCTCGCGCAGAAACACCCGCGCCTCTTCGCGCAGCTTGGCGTCAAGGTTGGAGAGCGGCTCATCCAGCAGGATCACCGGCGGGTTGTAGACCAACGCCCGGCCGATGGCCACCCGCTGCTGCTGGCCGCCGGAGAGCTGGTGCGGATGGCGGTTGCCAAGGTGCCCGAGCCCCAGCTGATCCAGCACGCGCTGCACCCGCTCTTTTATCTCCCCGGCGGCCACTTTACGCAGCTTCAGCGGATAGGCCACGTTGTCGAACACCGTTTTGTGCGGCCACAGGGCATAGGACTGGAACACCAGCCCGAGGTTACGCTCTTCGGCCGGGATTTCGCTGCGCGGCGTGCCGTCGTACACCGTGCGGTTGCCGATGGCGATCCGTCCGCTCGTCGGCTTCTCCAGCCCGGCCACCGCCCGCAGCAGCGTGGTTTTGCCGCTTCCCGACGGCCCCAGCAGCGACACCACCTCTCCCCGGCCGAGCGTCATCGACACCCCTTTCAGCACCGGGTTGTCGCCATAGGTGAGATGCAGATTTTCTACCGATAACTCAATCATGTAATTTCACTCCAAAGCGCAGGGCGATGCCAAGGCCAATCACCACCAGCAGAATATTGATAAAGGAGAGCGCCGCGACGATATCGATGGCCCCCGCCGCCCACAGCGACACCAGCATCGAGCCGATGGTTTCGGTACCCGGCGACAGCAGATAGACGCCAGTGGAATATTCGCGCTCAAAGATCAGGAACATCAGCAGCCAGGAGCCAATCAGCCCATAGCGCGACAGCGGGACGGTGACGTGGCGGGTGATCTGCCCCCGTGAGGCGCCGGTGCTGCGCGCCGCCTCCTCCAGCTCCGGGCCCACCTGCAGCAGCGTCGAGGAGATGAGCCGCAGGCCATAAGCCATCCATACCACGGTGTAGGCCAGCCAGACGCTGAAGATGGTGTTGCGCAGCGCGCGCAGCTGCACGATAAGGTGCTCCCGCAGCCAGTCGGCCACCGGCAGCGCCGAGAGCCAGCCGTGCTTCAGCGACTGATCGAGCCACATCGGCACAAACAGGAACACCCACAGGAAGGCCAGACCGGCCAGCAGCCCCGGCACCGCGCGCGGGACCAGCACGCTGTAGTCGAGAAAGCGGGTGACGTTGTCCGCTTTGCGGTGCATGGCGATACCGACAAACAGATAGCAGATCACCGCCAGCGCGCCGCCGACGATGCCGATAGCCATCGAGTTGACGATCGCCCGCAGCAGGTTGGGCTGCTGCCAGATATTGTGGAACGTCGCCAGCGACAGCTCATCCCACAGCGACACCCCGACGCCCCAGTTGGAGATAAAGGCGCGCAGCGCCACGCCGAGCAGCGGCACGCCGATGGTCACCGTCAGCCAGGCCACCACCACCGCCCCGGCCACCCAGCGCCATTTGCCCAGCGGCAGCGCCCGCGCCTGCGACGCCTTGCCCTTCATGGTGACAAAGCGGTTGGCGGTGCGCATCAGCCGCCGCTGGAGCATCACCAGCGGGATGGTGATGCAGATCAGCACCACCGCCACCGCCGCCATCAGATGGTAGGAGGGGGTGCCGAGCTTGTTGGTCAGCTTGTAGAGATAGGTCGCCAGCACCATGTTGCCCTCGGGGTCGCCCAGCACCAGCATCAGACCGAAGACTTCCAGACCGAGGAAAAAGAGCAGCACGCAGGCGTAAAGAATGGACGGCCGCACCATCGGCAGACTCACCGAGGTCATCACCTGCAGCGGCGTGGCGCCGACGGTGCGCGCCGCCTCTTCCACGTCCGAGCCGACGCTGCGCAGCGCCGAGGAGATATAGAGATAGGCGTGCGGCACGTGGGTTAAGCCGGCGATGACCACAATACTGAACATCGAGTAGATATTCCACGGCACAAAGCCGATCAGCTGCTGCGCCCACTGGGAAAAGAAGCCTACCGGCCCGGCGGCCACCACGTAGCCAAAGCCCAGCACCATCGGCGAGACGAAGATCGGCACCAGGATCAGCGGCTCAATGAAACGCCGGCCGGGTAAATCGGTGCGTACCATCAGAAAGGCCAAAATACCGCCCAGCGGAATGGCGATAATCACCAGGCCAAAGGCCAGAATAAAGCCTGACCTTAACGCCAGATAAAAATCCGGGTCGGTAAAAATAAAGGCGAACGCTTCCAGGCTCCAGGATTTGGAGCGGGAAAAGAACGGCGCGGAGAGAAAACTCTGCACCACAATAAATAACAGCGGGACATAAATCACCAGCGCCGTGATGCACACCACCACGCCGCGCGGCAGCCCCTGCCACTTTCTGCGTAATACATTCATGGTTCATCCCTTTGGTCAGGTGAATAAACCCGCCGGGTGTGAATAAGGGGCATCGGCGATGCCCCGGGGGAGGATTATTTCGCGGCGGCGCTGCGCCATTGTTTAATAAACTGCAGACGTTTTTGCGGCTGTAAATAATCCAGCAGCGTTTCGTTGACCGGGATCGGTTTTAACGCTTTGCCCAGCAGCGCGGTCATGCCGTCGATATCATTTTTGCCTTCAATATCGCGACGAATAGAGGGAATATCCGCCTGGCTGGCGAGGATCTGCTGGCCTTTTTCAGACAGGACATAGTCCAGCCACAATTTTGCCGCATTGGGATGTTCGCTCTCCTGGCTAATAAACGAGACGCGGGAGAGCACCAGCACGTAATCTTTCGGATAGGCAATGCCTAAAGAGGGATCGTTTTTCGCCCGCGCTTCCGCATAGGAGCCAAGGATGTTATAGCCGATCAGGTTTTCGCCAGAGGAGACGCGCTCCATCATCGTTCCGGTGGAAGACTGCACCGTCAGGCCGCCTTTGGCGATATTCGCCAGGTCGGTAAAATAGTTCGCGTCGGCCTGGCTGTCCTGCACCGCCAGCATAAAGCCGAGGCCCGATTTTTCGATATCGTAGGTGGTGACTTTGCCTTTAAATTTATCGGCCTGGCTGGCGATCAATTTTGCCAGCGCGGTATGCGAATCCGGAACCTCATTCTGCGGGATCAGCCGTTTGTTATAGATAAATACCACCGGCTCGTAGGTGGTGCCATAGGCTTTCTGCTGCCACACCGCCCAGTCGGGCAATTGCTTCACCTCCGGCGAGGCATATTGTTCCGCGTATTCGGTGGCTAATTTCAGCGCCGTATCCATCGATGAGCTCCACACCACGTCCCCGCTGCCGCCCCCGGCGGCCTGCTCGCTGATATAGCGGTTATACAGCTCGGTGCTGTTCATGTCGTTATATTCGACTTTGACGCCCGGATATTGCGCTTCGAATCCTTTAATTAACGGCCCGGCGGCTTTGGTATCGGTTGTGGAATAGATCACCACCTTGCCCTCTTTGACGGCGGCATCAACCGTTTTTTGATAATCCGCCGGATAGCCCGCAGGCACCTCCGCCCAGGCGGCACAGGCGAAAACGGCCGTCAGTGAAACCACTAAACCACTTATTTTCTTATACATGATACCAACCTTTAATCATCAATTAATAAACACAAATTTAACATATAGTGGTATCAGCTGCCCTTGCAACGCCGGGGCTGGCTTTTTTCTGGCTTTTGTGACAGTGGCAGAATTTAAAAATGTGGTGTTTATGACGTTAATTAAAACGCGATCGCGGACCGGTTTTTTATCGTCTGGCGTATAACGCAGACGCTGGCGCAGTAGCGTGACGCCCGGAGCCCCCGCCCTTGACCTTCTGCGCCGGGCGGCGCAGCATAAAACGGCAAACATAACAAAATAACAACAGACTACAGGAGAGAATCAGTGCCAACAGGACACCGCTTTCTGGCGACGGATCTGCATCAGTTTGTCGTCTCACTGTTTACCCATCTCGGCAGCCGCTCAGAAGAAGCGACGCTGGTCGCCGACCACCTGATCGCCGCCAACCTGGCCGGGCATGACTCCCATGGCGTCGGGATGATCCCAAGCTATGTGAAATCCCATGCCGGCGGTTTTCTGCAGCTCAACCGCCACGCCACGGTCACCAAAGATGCCGGCGCCGTGGTCACCCTCGACGGCAACGCCGGCTTCGGCCAGGTAGTCGCCCACGAAGCGATGCAGTTAGGTATCGAAAAGGCGAAGCAGCACGGCATGGCGGCTATCGCCCTGCGCAATGCGCATCACGTCGGGCGCATCGGCTACTGGGCCGAGCAGTGCGCCGCCGCCGGACTGATCTCCATTCACTTCGTCAGCGTAATCGGCGACCCGATGGTCGCTCCGTTCCGCGGAAAAGACAGTCGCTTCGGCACCAACCCCCTGTGCGTGGCGTTTCCGCGAGAGGGCCATCCGCCGCTGCTGCTGGACTACGCCACCAGCGCCATCGCCTTTGGAAAAACCCGCGTCGCCTGGCACAAAGGGGAAGCCGTGGCCCCCGGCTGCCTGATCGACGCCGAGGGGTTGCCCACCACCGACCCGGCGGTGATGCAAACCTCGCCGCTGGGCGCCCTGCTCACCTTCGCCCAGCACAAAGGCTATGCGCTGGCGACGCTGTGTGAAGTGCTCGGCGGCGCGCTCTCCGGGGGGCAAACCACCCATCAGGAAAGCCTGCAGACCAGCGTCGACGCCATCTTTAACTGCATGACCACCGTGATCCTGCGCCCGGACGCGTTCGATGCCCCGGACAGCCAGGCGCAGACGGAGGCCTTTATCGCATGGTGTAAACAGTCGCCGCACGATCCCGATGCCCCGGTGCTGGCCCCCGGCGAATGGGAAGCCGCCAACCGCGAAGCGCGCCTGGCCGAGGGGATCCCGCTGGATGCGGGCAGCTGGCAGGCAATCTGCGCCGCCGCACGCGACGTCGGCCTGAGCGAGTCGCATATCACCCGCTGCCGCCCTCTCGCGTAGCGGCGTTTTCCCCCGCAGAGCGTCTGACGTCGGCGCTCTGCGTCATCGTCATTAGTGACGAGGTCACGCTCCCGTCATCATCCATCTGAAGTTTTTCATTATAAATCAACACATTAAAATCTGGCGCGAGACCTGCATAGCGCAGCGGGCCTGCGTCCGCATCACCACCAGGCGATACCGCGATCGTTGCCCGTCGGGCCCGGCGCGACAGCGATCCTCTGTTCACTGTTAACAGGTCTGTTACTGATGAAAAAAATCACGAGCGTGTGCCCCTACTGCGGGGCGGGTTGCAAACTTAAACTGGTTGTCGACAACAATAAAATCATTCGCGCGGAAGCCGCCGACGGCGTCACCAACCAGAACCAGCTGTGCCTGAAAGGCTATTACGGCTGGGATTTTCTGAACGACACGCAGCTCCTGACGCCCCGTCTTAAACAACCAATGATCCGCTACCAGAAAGGCGGCGCCTTTACGCCGGTCAGCTGGCAGGAGGCGATTCGCTATACCGCCAGCAAGCTCAGGGAGATCAAAGAGAAGCATGGCCCGCGCGCCATCATGACCACCGGCTCCTCGCGCGGCACCGGCAACGAAACCAACTATGTGATGCAAAAGTTCGCTCGCGCGGTGCTGAACACCAATAACGTCGACTGCTGCGCCCGCGTCTGCCACGGCCCTTCCGTCGCCGGGCTACAGCAGGCGCTGGGCAACGGGGCGATGAGCAACTCGATAAGCGACATCGAAAACTCGAAGTGCCTGCTGGTCTTTGGCTACAACTGCGCCGACTCCCATCCCATCGTCGCCCGCCGGGTGATCAAAGCCCGGGAAAACGGCGCTAAGATCATCGTCTGCGATCCGCGACGCATTGAAACCGCACGCATAGCCGACCGTCATCTGCAGCTCAACAACGGCAGCAATATGGCGCTGGTGAACGCCTTCGGCTATGTGCTGCTGGAGGAGGAGCTGTACAACAAAGCCTATGTCGAACGCTACACCGAAGGGCTGGACGCCTACCGCGAGGCGGTGAAGGATTACGCCCCGGAAGCAGTGGAAGAGATTGTCGGGGTCAGCGCGCAGGCAATTCGCGAGGCGATGCGCATGTTTGCCGCCGCCCCTTCCGCCACCATTATGTGGGGCATGGGGGTCACCCAGTTTGGCCAGGCGGTGGACGTGGTGCGCGGCCTGGCAAGCCTGGCGCTGCTCACCGGCAACCTGGGGCGGGCGAACGTCGGCGTGGGCCCGGTTCGTGGACAAAACAATGTGCAGGGCGCCTGCGATATGGGCGTGCTGCCGAACCTGTTCCCCGGCTATCAGGAGGTCAACGATCCCGCCGTGCGGGCCAAATTCGCCGCAGCCTGGGGGATCGACCCGGCGCAAATGGATGACCAGGTCGGCACCCGCATCACCGAAGTGCCGCATAAAGCGCTGACCGGCGAGATCAAAGCCTACTACATCATGGGCGAAGATCCGCTGCAGACCGAAGCCGACCTCGGCCTGGTGCGCAAAGGCATCGAGGCGCTGGACTTCGTGGTGGTGCAGGATATCTTCATGACCAAAACGGCGGAGATTGCCGATGTCCTGCTGCCGGCCACCTCCTGGGGCGAGCACGGTGGCGTCTTCACCTGCGCCGACCGCGGGTTTCAGCGGTTTGAACAGGCAATCCCTCCGGCGGGGAATGTGAAGCGCGACTGGGAGATCATCAGTCTGCTGGCCAGCGAAATGGGCTATCCGATGCACTATGAGAACAACCAGCAGATCTGGGACGAGATGCGCGAGCTCTGCCCGCTTTTCTACGGCGTGACCTGGGAGAAAATGGGCGATATGGGCCATGTTCAGTGGCCGTGCCCGACCCTCGACCACCCCGGCACGCCGTGGCTGTATAAAGACAACCGCTTCGACACCCCATCGGGTAAAGGGCAGCTGTTCGCCACCGCCTGGCGCGCGCCGGCGGAGCGTCCGGATGATGAATGGCCGCTGGTGCTCTGCACGGTGCGGGAGGTGGGGCACTACTCCTGCCGCTCGATGACCGGCAACTGCGCCGCGCTGCAGTCGCTGGCCGACGAGCCGGGACGGGTGCAGATGAATCCGGTGGATGCGCAACGGCTGGGGATCGCTGACAAACAGCTGGTGTGGGTTAGCTCCCGACGCGGGAAAGTCATCACCCGCGCCGACCTCAGCGATCGCATCAACCCGGGCGCGGTCTATATGACCTATCAGTGGTGGGTGGGCGCCTGCAATGAGCTGACTCAGGATAACCTCGATCCGATCTCCAAAACGCCGGAAACCAAATACTGTGCGGTGAAAGTGGAAGCGATAGCCGACCAGCAGTGGGCGGAGCGCTATGCCTGGACGGCCTACAGCGACATGAAGGCGCGACTGAAAGCCGCCGCCGACGTGTGACCTCAGGGAGCGCGCGCGCTCCCTGCTGCCGCTGCCGGTGGGTTACGCCGCCGGCAGCTGTTTCTCCACCAGCGCCACCCACATCGCCACCCCGTGGCTAATCAGCGCATCGTTAAAGTCATAGCTGGCGTTATGCAGCGGCTTCGACGGCGTTTCGCCATCGGTGCCGATCCAGAAATAGGCCCCCGGACAGGCCTCCAGCATGCAGGCGAAATCCTCAGAGGCCATCGACGGCGCCTGGTTCCAGCGCACCGCCTCCGCGCCAAGGGTGGCGACCGCCACCTCGCGCAGCAGCTGCGCCTGCGGCGCATGGTTTTTGGTCACCGGATACCCCGGAAACCAGCTAATCTCGCCCTGCACATCGGACACCTGTGGCTGGGTCGCCACATAGCTTTCGATAAGCTCCCGCACGCGGGCGCGAACGCGATTGCTCAGGCAGCGGAAGGTGCCGCGCAGCACCACGGTGTCCGGCAGGACGTTGATCGCCTCGCCGCCGTTTATCTGGGTGATGCTGACCACCGCCGAATCCTGTGGCGACAGGCGGCGGGAAGGAATGGTCTGCAGCGCCATAATCAGCTGCGCCGCAGCGACGATCGGATCGGCCCCGCTCTCCGGCATCGCCGCATGGCAGCTTTTGCCGCGCAGGGTGATCTCGAAGGCGTCGAGGGAGGCCATCATCGCGCCATCGCTGAGCGCCACTTCGCCAAGCGGGATCCCCGGCCAGTTATGTAGCGCGTAAATCGCATCCATCGGGAAGCGTTCGAATAATCCCTCCTCCACCATTTTGCGCGCGCCGCCGAGGTTCTCTTCCGCTGGCTGGAAAACAAAGTGGACGGTGCCGCTGAACTGACGGGTCTGCGCCAGATGGGCGGCGGCCGCCAGCAGCATCGCGGTGTGGCCATCGTGGCCGCAGGCGTGCATGACCCCGGCGCGGCGCGAACGGTAGCTGACGCTCCCCAGCTCGGTGATCGGCAGGGCGTCCATATCGGCGCGCAGGCCGATGACCGGCCCGGGGCCGTTTTCCAGCGTCGCCACGACGCCGGTGCCGGCCAGCCCGCGCTGAACCTGCAGGCCAAACGAGGCCAGCAGCTCGGCGACGCGGCGCGAGGTCTCCTGCTCCTGATATCCGAGCTCAGGCGCGGCGTGAAACTCACGTCGCCAGCCTGTGGCTTCGGCGATCAGTGACGGCGATACGGCCATGTATTACTCCTTTCCTGCATAGCGTAATGCTGAATAATTTGGTCATGCGTTGCGTTTTTACCCGTCGCTCACCGGCGTCGGGTCGCTGCCGCTCCCTCCGTTATATCCTGTCGTTAACACGCTGACAACGTCACGAAATGCGGCGGCGGCGCGGCGTACAGGCCTGCCGTCGCCCGGCGGTCCTTTTTTGGTAGTGATTTCAACGGTGACAACGGCCAGGCGATTAATTATTATGCAGCTCAGGACGGCAATTTGCCGAAGGATCCACTACTGACCTCTCCGTCATCGGAAATAAAATGTTTAACCCAGACCAGAATCGTCTTGCTCCCACGCTGGCGATGATCATGGCCGCGTCGCTCGTGGGATTTATCACCGGCTATACGGTGCCGTTAATCAGTCTTGAGCTGGCGCAGCAGCAGATCGCGCCGCTGTATGTCGGCCTGCTGGCCGCCCTGCCGCCCGCCGGCATGATGATCTCCTCTTTCCTCTCTCCTGCGCTGTGCCGGCGCGTTGAGATGGGCGTGCTGCTGAGCGGCAGTTTGATCCTGCTGGCGCTGGCGACCATCGCCTCATGCATGACCACCGATATGACGCTGCTTCTGCTGCCGCGCCTGTTGACCGGCCTGGCCTCCGGGGTCATTATCGTCCTCGGTGAAAGCTGGATCACCGGCGGCGCGGCAGGCAGCCAGCGCGCCACCCTCACCGGTATCTACGCCTCGGCCTTTACCGGCTGCCAGCTGGCCGGGCCGCTGCTGATCTCCGTCGGCCCCACCTGGCAGGCCTCGGCGCTGATGGCGATCGTCGCGGTCACCGCCGTCTGCCTGCTGATGCTGCGCCATCTGCCCACCGGCACCCGCGAAAGCCTTGGGGAGCGCGCCAGCTGGCGCAGCCTCGGCGCCTTCCTGCCGGTACTGGCCTCCGGAGTCTTCTGCTTCGCTTTCTTCGACGCCAGCATCCTCGCCCTGCTGCCACTGTACGGTATGGATAAAGGGCTTAATGAAGGAATGGCGGTGCTGCTGGTGACCGTGGTACTTACCGGGGATGCGATGTTCCAGACCCCGCTCGGCTGGCTGGCCGACCGTGTCGGCATTCGCCGCGTGCATCTGGCCTGCGCGGTGGTTTTCAGCCTGTCGCTGCTGGCCCTGCCGCTGATGCTCGGTTCGCGCATTCAGCTGATGGCCATTTGCCTGCTGCTGGGCGCCGCGGCGGGGGCGCTTTATACCCTGTCGCTGGTGCGAGCGGGGAAAACCTTCAGCGGACAGAAGCTGATTATGATTAACGCCCTGTTCGGCTTTTTCTGGTCCGCCGGCAGCGTCGCCGGGCCGGTAGTCAGCGGCATGCTGATCGGCATCACCGGCTACGATGGCCTGATCGCCACCCTGGTGGCCAGCGGCGTGCTGTTCCTGCTGATTCAGTGTCTGTGCAAAAACGAGAAAACCCTGCTCGCCAGCGAGCAGGAAGACGACATGGACGAAGCGACGGAGTCCGCGCAGTAGTCCTGACGGGCTGGCCTGGCGCCAGCCCTTTTTTTATGGCCCTTACCTGAGGGTATCCTGTTCCTGCTGGCTCACTGCTATAACCATTGCCGGCCCCCTGCCGAGAGGAAATTCCATGGAAAGCATGACGTTACATCGTGGCAGATTGATCGATCATATCCTGCTGGTGGTCGAAGACTTTGAGGCAAGCAAAGACTTCTATACTGCCGTACTGTCGGCGCTGGAGATCCCGGTTATTACCACCGCTAATGACTACTTGCTGGCCGACGAACTGGTGGTGGCCTCACGCCACAGCCCGGAGGCTGCCGGGAAACTGACAGGACGCCACCACCTGGCGTTCCAGGCCAGAGATCGTGACAGGGTGGACGCTTTTTACCATGCGGCGCTGACCCATGGCGGCCGCGATAACGGCGCGCCTGGCGAACGACACTATCATCCTGGTTACTATGCCGCTTTTGTGCTGGATCCGCAGGGGAATAATATTGAGGCGGTCTACCATGGCGAGGCTGAGCGCAGCGCCGGGTCTGTTGCGATCAGCTTCACGCAGTAAGCGGGCGAAAGTCACATTTTCTTACCTACGCGATTCCCATAATAAATGTGGGTGTTATCATTTCCTTAATGAATAATTCATACCCATAGCTGAGGCGTCGATGCTGGAAAACCTAATCATCTGATAATCAGACTTCCGACCATGACTGGCCGGACTGATTATCACTGCGCTGAAATCGAATGCGGACACTGGCGAATGTTCGCCTATTTTGCCCATGATGATACAGGTTTCCCGGTATGAATGTTTTCCCTCAGGAGCAAGCGACTTTATTCATTCTCGTCCCCTGCGGACAAACGCTCCACATCCACGCGATGGCAGCGAGCCCCCTCCCTCGCATAAGAAACGTCACCCCCAGCCAGTTCACCCGGTGCGTTATCCCTCTGCCATGCTCGATCACTCCCTCTGCATGCCGTTGCGTTGCCGTACCCAATGACCGTCGCCAGGCGAATTTTATCTTTCGGTTTGTCATTCCCCGGCCAGCCTGTGACGACAGCCGCAAGGGATCCACATCAACCAGGCCCCGATACCAGGGAAACCGTCACCGACCAGGGAGTCTTCGCGTATGAAATTAGCGTTGGAACCGCATATCCGTTTTAGCAGAATCTTGTTGTTTCCGCTGGCGATGGTTATCTATGATTTTTCTGCTTATCTGACTACCGATCTCATTCAACCTGGTATTATCCACATCATCCGGGAATTTGAGGCTGATGTTGCGTTAGCCCCGGCTTCTGTCAGTCTCTATTTAGCCGGGGGGCTGGCATTACAGTGGCTGCTGGGGCCGCTCTCCGACCGCATCGGTCGCCGCCCCGTACTACTGACCGGAGCCATCATCTTTGCTTTGGCCTGCTTCAGCATGATCTTTGTCACTTCGATTGATCAATATCTTATCGCCCGCTTTATCCAGGGAACCAGTATCTGCTTCATTTCGACAGTCGGCTATGTCTCCATCCAGGAGGCTTTTGATGAAAAAGAGTCTATCCGCATTATGGCGGCGCTGACATCCATCGTTTTGCTGGCGCCGGTAATCGGGCCCCTGGCGGGCGCTGGCCTGATGAATTTCCTGCACTGGAAGTTATTGTTTGCGATCATCGGCGCAATGAGCTTACTGGCCTGGGCGTTACTGATTTTTAACATGCCAGAGACGGTCACCCCTCAGGGCCGGGGGTTTCGTCCGGAAGAGGTATTTTCCGATTTTGTCCGCGCCTTTAAACAGCCGGTAGTGCTGATTGGCGCGCTGGCGTTGTCATTCAGTAACCTGCCGATAATCACCTGGGTAGCACTCTCTCCGGTGATCCTGATCGATGACGGCGGGATGTCGCGCGGCGCCTATGCCTGGACCCAGGTGCCTGTCTTTAGCGGCGTTATTATTGCCAGTATCATCGTGGCCCGTTTTATCAAGGATCCGACTTCTCCCCGCTTTATCTGGCGCACTATCCCGATACAGCTGACCGGGTTGTTGGTATTACTGGTGGGAAATATTGCGTGGCCCCATACCTGGTGGTGGTCCGTTTCAGGGACAAGTCTCTATGCCCTCGGAACAGGCCTGTTGTTCCCCGTATTATTCCGTTTTGCGCTTTTTTCCCACTCCCTGCCGAAAGGGACGGTTTCAGCCACCATCAACATTGTGGCGCTCAGTTTTATGGCAGCCTCGGTGGAAGTAGCGCGCTGGGTTTACTTCCATGCTGGCGGCAGAATACCTTTTCACTGCCTGGCGCTGATAGCGGGAATCGTCGTCATCATGCTGGTCTCGCGCTTGTTAAAACTCCGTCAACAACATCTCCTTCAGCCAGCCTGAAGGTTTACACCTTTTTGCCCACAACAGGAGAACACTATGTTTTCATACATGATGCTGGGAACGAACGATCTACCACTCGCCATCGAGTTCTATGACCCGTTAATGGCATTGCTGGGGCACCCCAAAGCCGGCCGTAACGAACAGGGGGCGTCCTGGGGCACCTTCAACGGCAACCACACCTGTGGGCTGTGCGTGGGCGTTCCTTTTGACCAGCAGCCTGCCGGGGTGGGCAATGGAACGATGGTGGCGCTTAACGCCCGCTCCGTCGAACATATTGCGGAACTGCATGCCCTCGCCCTGCAACTCGGCGGACGTGACGAAGGCGCTCCCGGTCACCGCCCACAATATGGCAACGGCTTTCACAGCGCCTACGTCCGCGATCCCGACGGCAATAAACTGGCGTTTGTTTATTATGCGTCGGCAGCTTGAATGGCTGCTGAGGAAGTGCCTTTTTCAGGCAGTAATGCGTCATTCAGGACGGCCGACTTCGCCGTCCTGATTTCATTGAGAATAACGAAAAACCGCGGTTAAAGCGCTACGACTTCTCTCCCCGACGAGTTATCTACCGCGAAGTGATAACGTAATCCGGCGTCGCGCATACAGCGTTTCCGCCGCCAGCTGAAAATGATATTCCATCGCCTTCAGCTTTTTCGTCTTGAGCTGTTTTAGTGGAATACCCTCGATATGCCCTGTCGCGACCAACCACCGGATTTCAGCCGTACTCAGCTTGAGCTGTTTTTTCAGTATTGATAGCAGGCTGATGCGAAATGGCCGACTGACTCTGACGCGCACCGTTATCCGCGGGCACGCCATCAGCGTCACCGACCATTGCTCATGAATACGAAAATCAGGTTGCCCCGACGGCTCGGCGCGGTTGCGCTTCAGCGTCGCGAGGTCAGCGGCATAATAGTGAACCATAGCTGCATCGTTCTGCATCAAGCGCTGAAGCAGTTTACGGTTTATCTTGCTGACGTGCAGCCTGGAAAACAGGGCGATATTCCACGTGTAATCGCAGTGCGTGCATTTATAGATGCTCCAGATATCCAGCAGCTTCTTTTGCGAATTCACCCGGATGGCGCCGGAAGGTGCGAAGTCGCGTTTTACATTGCAGGCGGGGCAGCGTTTGGCAATGTGCTGATACCCCACGGGCGTGACCGTCCATGTAACTGTCATAACGTACCTTTTTTAACCCATACGAAACCGCGTCCGTCATTAACGGACCATGATTTTTGGCGTATGAAAAATAGTTAGTCGCTATTTTTCAGTGGGTTAAAAAAAGATTTCCAACGTTATATTCCTGGAGAAGCCCAAAGCGATACCCGGAGATTAACAAAGGGGTTATCGCGGGATATATGAGTTCAGTCAATGTTTATACTGATGATGAAAAACATCATCAATATATTTGACAACACTCAGCGGGCTGGCCTGGCGCCAGCCCGCCCGGTTTACAGCACCTTGCTGAGGAACGCGGCGGTGCGTGGGTTGCTCGGTGCGCTAAAGATCTGCCCCGGCTTGCCCTCTTCCTGAATCACGCCCTGGTCGATGAAGATCACCCGGTCGGCCACTTCGCGGGCAAAGCCCATTTCGTGGGTCACGATCACCATGGTCATCCCCTCGCTGGCGAGGTTTTTCATTACCTCCAGCACGTCGCCCACCAGCTCCGGATCCAGCGCCGAAGTGGGCTCATCAAACAGCATAATCGACGGCTTCATCGCCAGCGCGCGGGCGATGGCTACCCGCTGCTGCTGGCCGCCGGACAGGCTCGAGGGCCAGGCGTCGCGCTTATCGCTTAAGCCCACCTTCGCCAGCAAGGCTTCCGCCAGGTCGACCGCCTGCTGGCGCGGCATATTGCGCAGATTCATCGGCGCCATAATCAGGTTTTCCAGCACCGTCATATGCGGGAACAGGTTAAAGCGCTGGAACACCATGCCAACGCTTTCGCGCATCTTGTTGAGGTCGGTAGTGCGGTCGTGAGCGGCAAAGCCGTTGACCACCACCTCGCCTTCGCTGACCGTCTCAAGGGCGTTCATACAGCGCAGGAAGGTACTTTTCCCCGAGCCGGACGGGCCGATGATGCACACCACTTCCTGCGGTTTAATATCGCAGCTGATGCCGCGCAGCACGTGGCTGTCGCCGAAGCGCTTATGTAAATTATTAATGTGAATCACTTTTGCCAAACCTCTTTTCCAGACGGTTAACCAGCTGCGCCAGCAGGAAGGTGATCACCCAGTAGACCAGGGAGATGGTCAGGTAGGGTTCCCAGTAGGTGGCGTAGGCGCCGGAGACGGTACGCGCGGCGTAGGCCAGATCGGCCAGGCCAATCGCCGAGGCCAGCGACGAGTCTTTAACAATGGCGATGGCGTTGTTGCCCAGCGGTGGCAGAATGCGGCGAAACGCCTGGGGCAGGATAACCTTGCGCATGGTTTTCCACCACGGCATGCCCAGCGCGCGGGAGGCCTCCATCTGCCCTTTGTCGATCGACTGGATGCCGGCGCGGAAAATCTCCGACACATAGGCCCCGGCGTTAAGGGTGATCGCCACGATGCAGGAGAGGAACGCCCCGTAGCTGGCACGCAGCTCGCGGGCAAAGTCGGCGCTCATCAGGCCGCTGGTCACCAGCAGGCCGTCGCGCGGGTTGATAAATAGCGGCACCAGCGCAAAGTGCACCACCATGATCTGCACGAACAGCGGCGTACCGCGGAAGGCGCTAACGTAAAAGCGCACCGGAAACTGCACCAGGTAGCGGAGAATATATTTCCACGGCCCGTGCTCGGCCTTCGCCATCCGTCCGAGACCGAGGGTTAACCCCCACAGCGTCCCGAGGATCACGCAGATAATGGTACATTTAATCGTCATCAGGGCGCCGTCCACAAACAGCGGGCCGTACTCCTCGATGATCTCCCAACGGAATCCCGTCATAGTCCTTCCCTAAAAAATACGGCTATCGCCTGGGCGATAGCCGTGGTCACTGAAAAAGGTGGCTTATTGCGCTGGCAGCGTCGGCACGTTGTCGTCGAACCAGGTTTTATAGATTTTGGCGTAAGTCCCGTCGGCAACGATCTTCTGCAGACCGGCGTTGATTTTGCCCAGCAGTTCGCTGTTGCCTTTCGCCACCGCGATACCGAAATACTGACGTTCAAATTTGGCATCCGGCACCAGCTTGAACTGCTTCTCCGGGTGCTGTTTGATGTAGTACTTCACCACCCCGACGTCACCCACCGCGGCGCTGACGCCGTCCTCGAACAGCTCCTGGAGCATCAGCGGGGTATTGTCGAAGCGCTTGATCGCCGTGCTGTTCTTGCCCAGCACCTCAGAAACCACGATATCGCCGGTGCTGGAGTTCACCACCCCGACCTTCTCGTTTTTCAGGGCCGCCAGCGAATCCACCTTCGAGTCCTGGGCGACGACGATCGACTGCTCGGCCGGGAAGTACGGCGCGGAGAAATCGACCATCTGTTTGCGTTTATCGGTGATGGTGATCCCGGAGATGATGATGTCGCGGTCGCCGGTGTTCAGCGTGGCGAAGATGCCTTCCCATGGGGTATTGACCAGCTTGACGTCAAAGCCTTCAGCTTTGGCGATGGCTTTAATGATGTCGATGTCGAAACCTTCCAGCTGTTTCTGGCTGTTTTCAAATTCAAACGGCCGGTAGGTGCCGCCGGAGCCGACGGTATAGGTTTCCGCAGCCGCCTGTCCGGCTGCCGTCAGCGCGGCCATCATGAAACACGCTTTGAGCAAATTCTTGACCATGAGATTTCCTTTTTATGCATTTATTTTGCATAAAAATACACACACTGACTTTTATATGCAACCGGAAACCTTCCCGCTGGTGAATTATCTTATCAACTGCCGCGTTTACCGCCGGATTTACCAATGGCCCGGTGCAGGTCGTTGATTCGCTTCAGGGATTTCACCGTTTTTTGTGGCGTGGTGGAGGCCACCGACAGAACAATCATCTCCAGACACACCAGCACCGTGCCGTGCAGCGGCATCCGGCTACTGTCCCCGCCGCGCGGGACGTCAATCACCACCTGCGCCTCCTGGCTGAAGCGCGAGTCCACCGCCTGGGTCAGCAGGATGGTCGGAATACCCAAGCGCTTCGCCTCGCGCAGGGTGGTCATCCCCTCACGATGGGGCGATTTTTGCCCCATCATGATCAGCACATCGCCGCGCTGCAGGCCGATGAGCTGCTCGGCGAGGCTGAAACCCGTGCGGTTCATCACATACGCCGGCAGGCCAATGCGGCTGAACAGCCGGGCGGTGTACTCGGCGAGGATCCCCGAGGCGCCGATACCGAAGATCCCCACCTGGCGTGCGTCGCTGAGCAATGCCACCGCCTGAGCCACCGCCGCGCGGTTGTCGGCCCGCGACAGGACCTCGCAAACCCGTTGATGGCCTTCCAGCACAAAATCAATACTGGAATTGACGTCGCTGGAGAGCGCGGTGACCGTGGAGCGCATCTTTTCCGCCGAGGTGACCGAGGTGCCGAACCAGCGCTCCATGGTCTGCTTAAGCTCGCGCAGCCCGGCGAAGCCCAGCGCCTGGATGGCGCGGACCACCGTGGCGTCGGAGGTCTGGGTCGCAGCGGCGATCTCCATCGCCGTCTGCTCCAGCACCACCTCGCGGTTGTCGTTGATATAGCTGACCACGGCCCGTAGCCGGGGGGAAAACTGGTGCGCCCGGGCGCGATAGCGTTCGCCGAACAGGTCGACTTTGCCCTTCTCTTTTTTTATCGCGCTTTTCATTTGGCCTCCGCCGGGAGCGGCCTGCCGGCAATATGCGACTGCACCTGGGCCACCATCAGGGAGAGCGCGGCGTAGGAGTTGGAGATCACCTCCTCCCGCGGCAGTAAAATATAGTGCCCGGTGCGGCAGGCGCGCATAAAGTCGCACCAGCCGGGCATCACCGCTTCCATCGCCTGCAGCTCATCCTGTGGCTTGCCGCCGGTATCCGACCGCCAGGTGGCGAAGACAAAATCGGCGTCCAGCTCCGGCAGCTGTTCCGCGCTGACGTCAATACGCTGGCCATCGGGGATCCGCTCAATCAGCGGCGGAAAGCGGAACCCGGCGTCGCGCAGCACCCGGCCCAGGGCATGATACGAATGATGCACCGTGACCTTGCCATTGTTCGCCTGGATCACCGAGACGGTGTACTGAGAAGGGTTGACCATCGCTTTCAGCTGCTTGATTTGTTCCTGATAACGGCGCTCAAGGATCGCCAGCCGCGGCTGGGTGCTGGTCAGCTGGGCCAGCTTGCGGTAAATATCCGGGGCGCTGCCCTGCAGATGGTCGATACTCACCGTCGGGGCAATCTTCTCCAGCTGCTCCACCGACACGTGGCGACTGGGCTCGGTGATGATCAGATCCGGCCTGACGGCAGCCACCGCTTCCAGATCGATATCGGCGGTGCCAATAAAGCGGATATCGCTGTTATCGAAATCGACACCGGTGAGCTGGGCGCTGGAGCGCAGATAGTGGCTGCCGTCCGGGCGCGTGCGGCCGTGGCTGGCGATCGGTGGTACCCCGAGCTCAATCAGCGGAATAGTAATATCGAGATCGTGCATCGAAACAATGCGCTGCGGATGCAGCGGGACGGTGACCGTGCGGCCTAAATCATCGGTAAAAGTTTGAGTATGTGGGTCGGCGGCGCTGACGGCCCCCGTCAGCAACAGCAGCAATGAGACGAACCAACGCATAATACCTTCCTGATTAAAGGGCATCACGGCGACGCCAGAGCAAGACAACAAAGAACGGGCAGCCCACCAGGGCAATCACAATCCCCGCCGGGATCTGCAGCGGCGCAAACGCCAACCGGCCAAGGGTATCGGTCGCCAGCACCAGCAAGGCGCCAATCAGGGCGCTGCCGCTCAGCAGCGAGACCTGGCCGCCGCGCAGCACGAAACGCGCCATATGCGGCGCCATCAGGCCCACAAAGCCCAGGCTGCCGACGCAGGAGACGCTGGCCGAGGTCAGCAGCACCGGGGCGAAAAAGCGCAGCAGAGTCAACTGCTGCAGACGCACCCCGAGGCCGATGGCGGTTCGGTCGCCCAGCAGCGCCGCGTCCGCCGCCCGGGCGGTACAGAACAGGATGATGGCCCCGGGCAGCGCCCAGCAAAAGGCCACCGCCAGCAGCGGCCAGGTGGCGGCCTGCAGGCTGCCCGCCAGCCAGATCATCGCCGTCTGCACGTCGCGTACGTCGGCGGTGGTCATAAAGATGCCGACCGCCGCCGCCAGGGTCCAGGAGACGCCGATGCCAATTAAAATAAAGCGCGGCCGCGAGCAGTCGCGGGCCAGCGTCAGGACCAGCAGGGCCACCGCCACGCCGCCGACCATCCCCGCCAGCGGCCGCCAGACCAGGCCTACCGCCGGGAAAAACAGCACCAGCGCCAGGACCACGATGCTGGCCCCCTCTTTAACGCCGATCAGCCCCGGGTCGGCCAGCCCGTTGCGGGTGATACTCTGCATCGCCGCGCCGGCCAGCCCCAGCATGGCCCCGCACAGCAGCGCCATCAGGATCCGCGGCAGGCGGATATCAAACAGAATAAAGCGCGGCTGCTCGCCCATCTCCTGTGGCGCCAGCAGGGCCTGCGCCAGCGTCGATGCGGGCAGCGGATAGCTGCCGCGGCTGAGGCTGTACAGCCCGAGCGCCAGCAGCATCAGCAGCATAAAGGCGGCAATTTTCAGCGCCGCCGGGCGCAGCAGCAGCTGGCGGGAAGCGAAAAGCAGCGGCCGAAAACCGGCCCGGTGAACGGCGCGCGTCATTTAAAAAACCTCGCGGCGATAAAGATAAACAGCGGTGCGCCCACCAGGGCGGTCATCGCCCCGGTGGCCAGCTCCTGCGGCGCGACCAGCGTCCGGGCGGCGATATCTGCCAGGAGCAGCACCAGCGCCCCTACCGGCGCCGCCAGGGGCAGCGCCAGGCGGATATCTTCCGTCACCAGACGGCGCACCACGTGCGGCACCACCAGCCCGACGAAGCCGATCGGTCCGGCCACCGCCACCGCCGCGCCGCAGAGCAGCGCAATCGCCAGCAGGCCCAGCAGCCGCGTCTGGACGAGGTTCACGCCGAGGCCCAGCGCCACCTTATCCCCCAGAGCCAGCACGTTAAGGCGCGGGGCAAGGAACAGCGCGACGCCAAGGCCGATCAGCGCCGGGACCAGCGCCGTCCACAGCGTGCTCCAGTTCAGCCCGGCCAGATCGCCCGCCAGCCAGGTGCGCATCGCCAGCAGCGTTTGTTCATCGAGAATTAATATCGCCGCCGTCACCGCCGACGCAAACGCCGACAGCGCTACCCCGCACAGCGTGATGCGCAGCGGCGTCGCTCCGCCGCGACCGGCAGAGGCCAGCACCATCACCCCGCCGAACAGCAGTGCCGCGCCGCAGGCGGCGGTCAGCGGCCGCGCGGCGGGGAAAGCGCCGAGAGAGAGCCCCAGCGCGGAGGTCGCCACCACTGCCAGCGACGCGCCGGCGTTAAGGCCGAGGATATGCGGCTCGCCCAGCGGGTTGCGGATCACCGTCTGCAGCAGCAGCCCGGCGACGCCGAGCGCCGCGCCGGTCAGCAGCGCCGCCGCCAGCCGCACCAGGCGCAGTTCGACGATAATCCGCTGCTCGAAATTGCGAGGATTGTACTCCAGCAGCGCCTGCAGCACCGTCTGCGGGGCGATCCAGCGGGCGCCCAGGCCAAGATGCACCAGCGAACCGGCGATAAGCAGCAGCGTAAGCAGGAGCAGCGCCAGCCGGGGACGGGCGCGCCGCCGCGCGGAATGCTGGATAGTCACGCTCATTGCGCCGCCGCCTGGCGGGCGCGAAACGGCATAAAGAAGGGTTTGCCGGTTTGCGGGTTAATCGACATCTGCACGTCCACGTCAAACACGCGTTTAATCAGCTCAGGGCTACAGACTTCGTTGTCGCTAATCGTACCGGCGATGCGCCCCTGTTTGAGAAACACCAGCAGATCGGCGTAGTTCACGGCAAAGTTGAGGTCATGGAGCACCGTCACCACCGTGCGGCCATGTTCGCGGGTCAGGGTCTGGAGCAGCTCGAGGATATCGACCTGATAGCGCAGATCGAGCCAGGTGGTCGGCTCATCGAGCAAAATGGTGGCCGTTTGCTGGGCCAGCGCCATGGCGATCCAGCAGCGCTGACGCTGGCCGCCGGAGAGGCTGTCCACCGGCAGATGAGCGAACTCGCGGGTGCCCGTTAAGCGCAGCGCCTCCTCCACCGCCAGCTCATCGGCGTCTGACCACTGGCGCATCAGACCCTGCCACGGATAGCGCCCACGCGAGACCAGCTCGAAAACCGTTAACCCTTCCGGGGTCAGCGGCGATTGCGGCAGGATCCCGAGCTGGCGCGAGACGGCCTTCGTCGGCATCTGATGAATGGCTTGCCCGTCCAGACGCACGCAGCCGCCGAGCGGCTTCAGCATCCTGGCGATAGTCGACAACAGCGTTGATTTGCCGGAGCCGTTCGCCCCTGCCAGCACCGTCATTTTGCCGCTGGGGATGGTCAGGTTGATGTCGTCAACGATCAGGGTCTGGCCGTAGCCGGCTGACAGGGCATCCAGTACGATCCCCTGCTCTGCAGGTGTCACCCGCTGTGGCATAACTCGCTCCTGCGCCGCAGCGTTCCAGGCGATGGCTGGACATTCTGCAGTCAAATCAAAATAAATCTCATTCTCTTTTGATCATGACGGGGATGAATGTAGTAGTCAATAGTCGCCATTGTCTTCCTGCGGGGACGCTGACTACAGCGAGGCTGCGCCAACGCAAAATAATTTAAATAAAATAATATCAAAGAGATAACTACATAATGCTCCCTACTGGAGGCGTTTAAAACGTCCTGTTCCTCGCCGCTGAAATTTTATCTTGCATAACGTTTACTACTACATTCCTTCATGGTTGAATGATTCTCAATTACACATATAAAGGCGCGTTCAGACGCTAAACCACGTGTTTTTATTATTCAGGGCAATGATTTTATTGGCTTTATCTGACCGCAAAGGCAGATTCGTTCACGAGAAAAAGATAATGACTCAACCCCATGTCGCCTTCACCTCGTTGCAAGGGCGGGCGCTTTTTTCGCTTCTTTTTTTAGCCTCACCGGGATTAATGGCCGCGGAAAATCACGCGGCGAAAGATAACAACGATGCGGAAGAGACCATCATCGTGGTGGCCAACGACGCCCGGCAGAGCGCCACCAGCGGCTATCAACCGCTCAGCTCCTCTACCGCGACGTTGACCTCAATGCCGCTGCTGGATATTCCGCAGGTGGTGAATACCGTCAGCGATCGGGTTCTCGAAGATCAGCACGCCACCTCGCTCGATGAGGCGCTGTATAACGTGGCCAACGTGGTGCAGACCAACACCCTTGGCGGCACCCAGGACGCTTTTACCCGCCGCGGCTTCGGCGCTAACCGCGACGGCTCGATCATGACCAACGGCCTGCGCACCGTGCTGCCGCGCAGCTTTAACGCCGCTACCGAACGGGTGGAAGTCCTGAAGGGACCCGCCTCGACGCTGTACGGTATTCTCGATCCCGGCGGGCTGATCAACGTCATCACCAAACGTCCGGAGCGGCAGTTCTCCGGTTCGGTTTCCGGGACCTCCACCAGCTTCGGCGGCGGCACCGGCAGCGTCGACGTCACCGGTCCCATCGAAGGCACGAATCTGGCGTACCGGCTGATCGGCGAATATCAGAATGAGGATTACTGGCGCAACTTTGGTAAAAACAAAAGCCGCTTTATCGCCCCTTCCCTGACCTGGTTTGGCGACCGGGCGACGGTGACCGCGTCCTATTCGCACCGCGACTACAGCGCCCCCTTCGACCGCGGCACTATCTTCGATCTGAATACCGGGCATGCGGTGAACGTCGATCGCAAAACCCGCTTCGATGAAGCGTTTAATATTACCGATGGCTATTCCGATCTCGCTCAGCTTAACGCCGAGTATCGCCTTAACGACGCCTGGACCGCGCGCTTCGACTACAGCTACAGCCAGGATAATTACAACGATAACCAGGCGCGGGTGGTGGCCTATGATTCGGCGACCGGCAACCTCACCCGCCGGGTCGACGGTACCCATGGCTCCACACAGAAGATGCACTCCACCCGCGCCGACCTGCAGGGCAACGTGGTGGTAGGCGGTTTTTATAACGAACTGCTGACCGGCGTCGCCTATGAGAATTACGATCTGCTGCGCACCGATATGCTGCGCTGCAAGAACGTGAAAGGCTTTAACATCTATCATCCGGTCTACGGCACCCTCGACACCTGCAATACCGTCTCCGCCTCCGACAGCGATCAGCGTATCCAGCAGGAGAGCTATGCCGCTTACGTGCAGGACGCGCTGTACCTGACCGACAACTGGATCGCCGTCGCCGGCGTGCGCTACCAGTACTACACCCAGTACGCCGGTAAAGGCCGACCGTTTAACGTCAATACCGACAGCCGCGATGAGAAATGGACGCCGAAAGCCGGCCTGGTCTACAAGGTGACGCCGAACGTGTCGCTGTTCGCCAACGTCGCCCAGTCGTTTATGCCGCAGTCGTCGATCGCCAGCTATATCGGCGAGCTGCCGCCGGAAGAGTCCACCGCCTACGAAGTGGGCGCCAAATTCGACCTGCTGGAGGGCATTACCGCCAATATCGCGCTGTTTGATATCCATAAGCGCAACGTGCTGTACACCGAGAGTATTGGTGATGAGACGGTGGCGAAAACCGCGGGCAAGGTGCGTTCCCAGGGCGTGGAAGTGGACCTGGCCGGGTCCATCACCGATAACCTCAGCGTGATCGCCAGCTACGGCTACACCGACGCCAAAGTGCTGGAAGATCCGGATTACGCCGGGAAACCGCTGCCGAACGTACCGAAGCACACCGGTTCGCTGTTCCTGACCTATGACATTCATAACGTCTACAACAGCAACACCCTGACGATCGGCGGCGGCGGCCATGCGGTCAGCAAGCGCTCCGGCACCAACGGCGCGGATTATTATCTGCCGGGCTATGCGGTGGCAGACGTGTTCGCCGCCTATAAGATGAAGCTGCAGTATCCGGTGACGCTGCAGGTGAACGTGAAGAACCTGTTTGATAAGACCTATTACACCTCTTCCATCGGCACCAATAACCTCGGTAACCAGATTGGCGATCCGCGCGAGGTGCAGTTCACGGTGAAGATGGATTTTTAACCCTTACCCTGGCGCCGGACGTCGATTGCCGGGCGGCGCTGCGCTTGCACCGGCCTACAACAGCATGGCCTGCGGTCCTTCCCCTTCCTGTGGAGTTCGTAGGCCCGGTAAGGCGCAGCCGCCACCGGGCAATACGTTCACCTTACCAGTCCTCCTCCTGGCCGAGGATGCGCAATATATCCTGACGATGCTGCAGCAGCTGCGGGTTATCGCGATGGCGGGGAAAGTCCAGCGGCAGCGCGAATTCGGCGATAATCCGCCCCGGACGCGGCGACATCACCAGCACCCGCTCGCACAGCAGCAGCGCCTCTTCGATATCGTGGGTCACCAGCAGGCTGGTATAACCCTGCTGCTGCCAGAGGGCGATCAGCTCCCGCTGCATACTGATGCGGGTCAGCGAGTCCAGCTTGCCCAGCGGTTCGTCGAGCAGCAGCAGGCGCGGCTCGTTCAACAACGCACGCGCCAGCGCGGCGCGCTGCGCCATCCCCCCTGACAGCTGCCGCGGCCACGCCTCGCTGAAGGCCTGCAGCCCGATGCGGTCAATCAGCGCGTCGGCCTTGGCTTCCAGCCCCCTTTTGCCCTGCGCCTGCGGGCCCAGCAGTACGTTCTGCCGCACCGTCAGCCACGGATAGAGCGTCGGATCCTGAAACACCAGTATGCGCTCCGGCCCCGGAGCGCCGAGCGGCGCGCCGTCGAACTGCATCTGTCCGCTCTGCGGCGCTTCCAGCCCGGCCAGCAGCCGCAGCAGGGTGGATTTACCGCAGCCGGAAGGACCCAGCAGCGCCACGCTTTTCCCCGGCCGCAGCTGCAGGCTGATATTCTCCAGCACCGGCACCGCCTGTTTGCCGAGCGTAAACGCGTGATGAAGATGGCTTATCGATACCGCCGCGCCGCGCGCTATCGTCTGCGAACCTGACGTCGCGGTTACCATTGCATCCCTCCCCGCTGCCAGCTCAGCAGCTTATCGCGCAGCATAAATAATCCGCTAATCAGGCCGGAGCACAGCAAGGCCATCACCAGCAGCGCGGCGTACATATTGGGATAGGCCGCCCAGCCCTGGGCCCACTGGAGGTAAAAGCCGATCCCCGACTTCACCCCGACCATTTCAGCCACAATCAGCACCGAAAACGACGCGCCAAGCCCCATAAACAGGCCGACAAAGACGTTCGGCAGCGCGGCGGGGATCGCCACCCGCAGGATCAGGAAACGCTGGCTGGCGCCGAGGGTCCGCGCCACGTCGTACCATGCCTTGTCAATGCCAATGACCCCGGACCAGGTCAGCACCGTGACCGGGAACCAGGTGCTCAGCGCAATCAAAAACACACTGGCGCCGAAGCTTGACGGAAAAATAAACAGGCACAGCGGCAGCAGCGCGGTAGACGGCACCGGCCCCAGCAGGCGTAACACCGGATGGACCCAGTAGCCAATCCGTTGCGACCAGCCAATGGCCAGCCCGGTGATGAACCCGCTGCTGGTGCCGAGCAGCACGCCGAGCCCCAGCAGCCCCAGGGAGTGCAACAGGCTGTCGAGCAGGCGCGGCCAGTCATCATGCAGCACCTCGATCAGCGCCTGCGGCGGCGCGAAAAACGGCACCGGCAGCACGCCGCTCTTGGCGGTCAGCCCTTCCCAGGCAGCGAACAGCACCGGCAGCAGCGCCAGCCACTTGCCGGCATGCCGCACGCGCGCGCCGCGCGCTCGCCAGTAGCGATAGCTCAGCGCCAGCAGCAGCAAGCCGCCGCCGAAGGTGAACTGCGCCAGCGCCCAGCCCTCGCTAAACGGCCAGCGCCGCCCGGCATCGGGCCAGGTCAGAGTAAACAGACCGCCCAGCAGCCACAGCGCGGCGGCCAGCAGCCCTTCTCCCCACAGCGGCGCGCGGACGGTGGGGCGCGCCAGAACCTGCTCAGGCGAAGACGTTGGCATAGATACTCTCCGCAAACTGATGGGGATCGGTGCCCGGTTTGATCACCTGCACCCGCTGCAGGTCGACCGCGTACTGCGTCAGCTCTTTCACGAACGCCTCACCCACCGCGTGGTGGCCGTGCCCCTGCCCGTGCAGAATGCCGCTCACCTCCGCTTCATTGGTATTGAGCGCATGGGCAAGGAAGGATTGCGCCACGCTTTCCGGGTGTTCTGCGGCATAGCTGTGCGCTTCAAGGATCG
Organism: Klebsiella sp. JB_Kp031; assembly: GCF_040064295.1. NCBI lineage: Bacteria > Pseudomonadati > Pseudomonadota > Gammaproteobacteria > Enterobacterales > Enterobacteriaceae > Klebsiella > Klebsiella sp. JB_Kp031. The sequence continues at coordinate 4,356 of NZ_JBEAJW010000022.1, read as the reverse complement.
CCTGAGTGAGCGCCGCGGCGGCCGGTTTATGGTCCCGCGCCAGGCTCCCGCTCACCCCCAGCACGCAGCAGCTGAGGTTGGCATAATCTCCGGTCATATTGCTGGCGACAAGCTGATACTTGCCGGTCTCCAGCAGCCGATAGCTGAACGGCTCGCTGCCGCTGATGGCGGCGATTTCGCGCTTGTCCAGCGCCACGCTGAGCAGATCCGCCGGGTAGACTTTCCACTGCACGTCGCTGATCGGGTCGATACCGTGGCGCTTAAGCAGAATGGCGAAGAAGTTTTTATCCGGCCCGGCCATGTCGGTGACGCCGATGGTTTGTCCCTTCAGGCTCTCGAGGCCGCCGAACGGCGAGTCTTTGGCCGTCAGCAGGTTCAGACAGCCGCCGTGGGTACCGGCGGTGAGCTTGACGTCAAAACCCTGCTCCAGCGCCTTCAGCCAGCGAAGCGCCATTCCCACCCCGGCGTCGGCCTTGCCGGTGGCGATCGCCTCCAGCAGCACATCGGTGGAGTTACCGAAGTTAACAAACTCAACGTCGAGGTTATATTTACTGAAAATCTTCTGCTGCTCGGCGACGGCGACCGGCGCGAGGCATACCGCGCTTTTGTTGATCGCCAGCTTGATCTTGTACGGCTCTGGCAGGCGCAGCGCCGGATGGGCATCGCCGCTGGCCATCTCCGCCATATCGTGAGCCCACAGCGGCAGAGAAACCCCGGCCAGCGCCAGGCCGCCGCTAAGCTGTAAAAAACGGCGGCGGGAAAAAGCGGTTCGGCTCATGGCGTCACCTCCGCGTGGGCCGGCGCGGCGGGCACGCTAAAGCTGGGGTCAAAGGTCGGCTTCACGTCCAGCCGGGTGCGGATCAGGCCGTTGGCGAGATAAAAGTCCGCCGTCGCCTGCTGTTGGGTCACGGTTTCCTCTGCCAGCGGTTGCCACTGCGACTGGCGGTTGGCAAACTGCGCGCGGGCGATCTCCGCCGGGAAGCGGATGATCTCCCCCAGCGTTTTGCCGTAGCTGTCGAGATTGGCGTAGGCCCAGCGCTCGGCGCCGGCCAGGCGCTGGAGATAATCCTGCAGCGCGGCGCGCTTTTGCGGATCGTTAAGCGCGGAATCCGTTGCCGCAAGGAAGGTATTCCCCGGCAGCAGCCCTTTGCCGCTCACCAGGATCTGCCCCTCGTTGGTCTTCACCATCTGGGTGGTGTAGGGTTCCCAGGTCGCCCAGGCGTCCACCGAACCGTTAAGCAGCGCCACTTTGGCGTCCACCGGGCCGAGGAACACCCACTGCACCTCCTTCGGCGAGATGCCCGCCTGCTCGAGCGCTTTCAGCGCCACGAAATGACCAATCGACCCTTTGCCGGTGGCAATGCGCTTGCCTTTTAACCCGGCGGCGGTTTTTATCGCGCTGCCGGGGGAAACCAGCACCGCGGTCCCCGCCGGATTGCTTTTGTCCACGGCAATCGCTTTCACCGGCGCGCCGTTAGCCAGGGCGAAGAGCAGCGGCGCATCGCCGATGATCCCCGCGTCCACTGCGCCCGCGTTAAGGGCTTCCGCCAGCGGCGCGGCGGCCGGGAATTCAGCCCACTTAATGTCATAGGGGAGGTTTTGCAGGGCGTTGGCCGCCTCCAGCTGCGAACGCATGCCGCCTTTTTGATCGGCGATGCGCAGGGTAAGCCGCTCCTGCGCCGTCGCGTAACCGCCCAGCGCCAGCAGCATCAGCGCTGCCGCCACCCGGCCTGAGAATGATAGACGCATCGTGATTATCCTTGTGATTGAAAGACGAAGTGGCCGGCTGCCAGCCAGGCGCTGTCGCTCTGCGGGGTATGCACCCGGCCGCAGAGCACATTGCGGTAGTGGCGTTCCAGCGGGCTCTGTCGGCTGAGGCCATGATTGCCGGTCAGCTCGAGCGCGATATTCACCGCCTGAATGGCGTTGTCGGTAATAGTGACTTTCGCCAGATTGGCCTCGATGGCGGAAAAGCGCAGTGCGGCGGCCTGCTCCAGCAGACTGCGGTTCACCAGCAGCAGCCCGGCGATCTGCCCGACCTTCTCCTGCACCCGCGGCAGGCGGGAAAGCGGATGGCCGAGGCCCGCGGGCACCCGCCCCGTCAGCCACCTCACCAGCCAGTCGTGAGCGGCGCGGGCGATGCTGTCATAGATCGCCGCCAGCAGCGCCGTCTGCCGGTTGGCGAACAGGCGCAACGGTTCCGCCTGGGCAGAGGGTGGTGCATCGACCGGCCAGACATCCACCGCGTGCTCTGCCGCCACCCGCACGTGGCGAAAAATCACCTCATGGCTGCCGGTGGCCCGCATCCCGGCGTGATCCCAGCTTTTCACCACGCTAATCCCGGCGCTGTCGCCAGGCACCAGCCAGGTGCCCACCCGCGGCGGGTTATCATCGCTTCTCGCCCATACCGCCAGCCAGCGTAGCCCTTCAATGCCGGTGGTATAGATTTTATGACCGTTGATGTCCCAGCCGTCCGCGCAGCGGCTCGCCACGGTGTCCGGCAGGCCGCCGCGCGCCGGGGAACCCAGCTCCGGCTCAACGCGCAGGCTGTTGATCAGGCCACCGCGTTCGACGGCGTCGTGAAAAACCTGCTGGCGCAGCGGCGCGTGCCAGGCGTCGTTTTCCGCCAGCCGCAAATGGTGCAGATACTGCATGCAGACGATCAGCGCCGTCGCCGGCTCACCCCAGGCGATGGCGGCGATGGCCTGCTGCAGCTGGGCCAGGCTGGCGCCCGCGCCGCCGTAAGCACGCGGCACGGCGAGGCTTAACCAGCCCCCCGCGCGCAGGTGGTCGATATTGCGCCAGGGAAAGTCGCCGCTGGCGTCGAGGCTGGCCGCCTGCTCCGCCATCTGTTGGCGTACCGCCGTTAGCTGCTGCGCCCAGTCGTCGCGCTCAGGATGGATCACGATGCGCGCTCCGCCGCCGCACGCCGCGCGGCTTTTTCCCGAGCGATCGGCAACAGCGCCCGGCCGTAGTCTGCCGCATCGTTCAGCGGGTCGAATCCGCGGATCAGGAAGTTGCGCACCCCGAGGTCGTAGTAATCGAGCAGCGCATCGGCCACCTGCTCCGGAGTACCCACCAGGGCGGTTGAGTTATGCCCGCCGCCCACAAGCTGGGCGATGCCGGTCCACAGGCGTTTGTCCACCACTCTGCCCTGCGCGGCGGTGGCCCGCAGCCGCTGGGCGCCGATGCTGTCCGGTTTGGCCTTGAAACCGCCCCCGCGCTGCGCCGCCTGCTCGGTGGCGACATGCAGGATATGCTCAGCTTTCTCCCAGGCCTCGGCTTCGCTGTCGGCGATAATCGGCCGGAACGAGACGCTGAAACCGATGTCACGCTGGTGTTTCGCCGCTTCGGCGCGCACGCGCTGGATGGTCTCGCCGGTTTGCGCCAGCGACTCGCCCCACAGGGCGAAGACGTCGGCATGTTTGCCGGCGACGGCGATGGCCGCTGCCGACGAACCGCCGAAGTAGATGGGAAGATGCGGCTTTTGCAGCGGACGAATAGCTGACCAGGCCTGTTCGGCCTGATAAAAATCGTTGTGAATATCGACAGGCTGCTCGCTGGTCCACACTTGGCGCACCACGTCGAGGAAGGCGTCGGTGCGGGCATAGCGCTGGTCGTGGTCGAGGTAATCGCCGTCCCGGCGCTGCTCGGCGTCATTGCCGCCGCTGATGATATGCACTGCCAGCCGGCCCCCCAGCAGATGCTCAAGGGTGGCGAATTTGCGCGCGGCGAGGGTCGGCGAGACAAAACCGGGGCGATGGGCCAGCAGGTACTGAATTTTCTGCGTCGACAGTCCGGCCAGGGCGGTTACCAGAAAGCCGTCGGGTTGATCGGACCAGTGACCCACCAGCAGGCGATCGAACCCGGCGGCTTCATGGGTTTGCGCGAAGCGAACAATATAGTCGCGGTCAAAGATCGGCCCCACCGGGGCAATCGTTTCGGAAGAAAGGCGGTGGCCAATCATGCCAAGAAACTGAATGCTCATGAACAACTCCTTGCGTCAGGGTAATGGAGTGGCCGCGACGGCGGCGCTGGTCATTACCCTATACAGAGTGTGTTAATGAACAAAATGCATTTTTAGCATATCTTAATATGCAAGTCTTGCATTAATAGAAAATGAATAGTGTTTTCAGTCAGATACTGTCAGCTGCTGCACCACTTTGCTGGCGAAAAAGATCAGCGGCGACTGCAGGTTGGCCAGATACTGAGCGTGGATCAGCCACAGCGACACCGCAGGCTGAAAATCGCTGAGGTTGACGACCTCGATCTCGTCCCGCCCCCGGCGGGCCGCCCGCGCCCCCCCGGGGCCCCCCCCCCCCCCCCCGGCGATGATGGTCCCGGTGCAAATTCTTG
>NZ_JBEAJW010000021.1:0-152739 GCF_040064295.1 Klebsiella sp. JB_Kp031 | reverse complement strand
TCATCCTCAACGCTGGCGGGTAAGCGGGGCCGCTGCCGGTGCTCATCCTCAACGCTGGCGGGTAAACGGATCCGCTGCCGGTGCTCATCCTCAACGCTGGCGGGTAAACGGGACCGCTGCCGGTAGTCATCCTCAACGCTGGCGGGTAAGCGTGGCCGCTGCCGGTGCTCAACCTCAACGCAGGCGGGTAAATGGGGCCGCTGACGGTGGCTATCCTCAACGCTGGCGGGGAAAGTGGGCCGCTGCCGGTGCTCATCCTCAACGCTGGCGGGTAAGCGGGGCCGCTGCCGGTGCTCATCCTCAACGCAGGCGGGTAAACAGGGGCGATACCAGTGACCATCCTCAACGCTGACGGGTAAGCGTGGTCGCTGCTGGTGGTCATCTTCAACGCTGGCGGGTAAACAGGGCGCTGCTGGTGTAAAGCCTCATTCCTGGAGGGTAATTACCTGTTTCGGTTTGCTGCGTTAGCTAAAAACCCGAACTCTTAAAATTACACTCTGGAGTCAGTGTGTAATGTAAATGACTGATTTTACCTAAATAACTCAGGTAACTTTTTTGTTTCGACTAAGAATGACCAGTACATAATCCCCACGATTTTTTTCTATCGTGTATTTTAAAAAACCAGCTTCATCCAGTTGCTCTAACGCTTTTTTTATCGTCGCATTCTGAGCACCTTTGTGTGAAGTCAGCTGCAACCGTTCTCTTAAGCGGTCGAATCCAATGCGATAAAAATGGTCAGGTAATTCAACTAGATAAAGATACAGTGCCTGGGCTGATTCTTTTCGAGACAGGGTCTTCAATATTTTTAAGTAAAGTCGGGTCTTCCCGTCGACACGATACAGAGTATTCAAATCCGGATTTGGCCTGATAATGACCTCATCGGTTCCCTCATCATAGTAAGAAGTAGACACCAGGCTCATGTCGATCTTTACTTTTTTCCCTTCTACTGTTGAGTTTTTGATGAACTGGAAATGGGTGTGCTGGATCCGTGTCAGTGAGTCGCTAAAACGTTTCCTTAACCTTGAATCAACTCGTTTTGTAGCAAGCCCACAACTGAAAGCAAAATCAATAAAATTGACCCTAACAGTCCCATCAGGCTCAAGAAATGTGTTGGCGAGTGTGTCCACGATCCCTAGCCAGACTTTGAAATCCGTATCCATATCAAGCCTGGGCCCAAAAATACTAATCTTTTCGTACCCCTCTCCAGCGATAGAAGAAAGACGACACAACTCAGTCGTTGCATCGATGACATGACCTCGTGCCATAGGGTCACTGCCATCCTTGACTGTCGGAACAAAGACCCCCAATCGCAGTAGCGATTTGGGTTGAATACTCTGTTTTGAGTTAGGAACCAAATGTATAACTTCACCAGAACTTTTATCTTGCTCAGTGATGATTAGCGCTAACTGATTGTTATCATTGGCCATTTTATAAAATCCCGGATGTGGATATTTTTACCAGATTACCCGCTGGCGTTGATAAAATCTACCCTCTGGCGATGATAATTGCCCCGTTAGCGTTGATTGTATACCCTCTGGCGATGATGGTTCACCCGCCAGCAATGATAGAATACCCGCCAGCGTTGACAGAGATGGCCTGAGAGGCCCGTAGTTCAAGGCCTCACTAAAACGTTATTCTTTTATTAGTCCTTTTTGTCCTTTACTTAGCTTTAGTTAAGCTTCTGTTATTATTCTAAGCTGTGGATAAACATCATCATCAATAGTCAACAATCCGGGCAAGACAGAATCACCAGACAGCAAGGGAGAAAACTTACCAGAAGCCGGTCAGACACTGTTTGAAACACGCCGAAGCACCACCTGTAACCAACCCATTCTTTCTCCATACGACGCTGCAACTGTTTCGGTTCGATCGTTGTTCACTCCTCTACCCGGCATGCAGTATGCAGTGACAAACTGAATTCGTCTGGCCCGACAATAAATTCACCAGCACGCTGTTGGCTGACATTACCATGCTGCCATTTGCCGAAACTGAATCACCCTATCGTTAAGGTTCGCGACTGAGCAGATAGTTCAGAGGAGGGGAGACAGGCATCGTTTGATACTCTTCAGGCAGGCACAATTTTCCGGAATGCCCGGATTAATATGTGGTAATTATGATTTTCGGGCATCAAATGTAACGACAGAGTTACCTGACAGACAGGTATTCACCTGACGGCCCAAGGCATCAACAATAACCGCAACCATCGTATCCGACACAGTCAAAACAGACGGAAAGGTGAGGACTGATATCCTTCCATACCGTGTCTACTGGATGCTCTGCCATGGTCCGTGAACGGGATGCACCAGTGTCGATACCAGGAATGTCTACTGCAGGCGACAACGATCTAAATTTTGCATCGAGCGTTATTCAGGCTGCGTTGTGTCTACTATATACGATACCCTCTGCTCCGTGCTTAAAACTCAAACAACATTATCAGGACATACCGAGTTTCCTGTCTTTTGTGTCGACTACAGTAGACCTGCGGGAAAAAAGAGGGGGGAGGGGTAACCTGTATACCAGAACGCAAAAGTGATAATTCAAAAGAGACAGCCACATGCACTAAATCAGATCGGTTTCCTGATTTTTTTTTAACCTGATATTTAATGCTAATGTATGCGTACATTAGCATTAGCTGGGGAAAAGATACGTGAGAGCTGAAACGCAAGAAGCTATGCGGATGTTTTTGGGGGGACGTTGCTACACGGCTAAACAGCTCGAAAAGGACTATCTCTCTGAAGTGGCAGGTTACAGCGACGACCGCTGGGAAGCGCCGCAAAGAGCTGCCCGCCTGGCGGCAGCGGTAAAACGCTACAAAACCTCCGAGATGCTGCGTTTTATTTTTGCCACCATCGCGTATGATCCCGACCCGGATCTGACCCCGCTTGCCGTGAAGCGGCTGTGTCAGGCCTTGTTCGGCAGAACCGGTAGCCAGTGGCTTATTGTGGAAATTTTCGGGGTGAAGGGACGGCAGCACCGCAGCGTTGACAGTACGCCGGAGGCCGTTGAAAAAATGGCAACCAGGTATCGTCATGCAGCAGAGCTGCACTGGGCTGCAACTCTGGCGGAAATTGAACGGGTAAAGCGCAACTATCAGACCCTGGTTAAGGCACCCGGGAAGAGAGAAGGGTGAATACCATAAACTTAAAGCTAATGTACGCGTACATTAACTTTAAGATAAAGTGGATCTACAACCTATTTTTCTGTATCACAACGGCTTCCAGACTTGTCGATTTGCACGGTAATTCCGGCCGGAAGCGACAGGAGATACCCGGACATTTCGGCTGGAAAAACCGATCGCATTTGGCAAAAAGCGCATCGGCATTGAAGACGTGGCCGCGACCATTGAGGGATGCAATGAAGTATTTCATGCAGGACTTTCGGCAGGCATCCTGGACCTGAACATATCAGTAATGCTGTCTTTTCTCATCTTTGACTCACGCCTGAATGAAATTATTCATCATCACCGGCAGGGGCTGCAGTGCTGGTATGCACTTTATAGCAGTCCACCCGGCGGGCCAATTCATGAAAGCTGGTGGGATCGGACCATCACACTCAAAACGTAAGACAACATGCCTTATAGCCCTGCAAAGCCTTTGCCCCGGAGCGCCACGCTCTGCGTGGGTCGCGACTGTGCACATTTTCGGCATATTCTTTTTTTCTTTTTTTTATTTTTTCTCTTTTTTTCGTCCGCGCGGGGGCGGTGGGCCTGGCACGGTGAAGGGCAGGACCCTTAAGGGTATGTTGTCTTACGCAGGCTCTTTTGCTGCCTGTGAGAGGAACCTCTTATCAGAATGGTGATGCTGGCCATCCTCTTCGTCGTCTCATTCAAATCCTGTGAGGATGCTCCCCACTCTGATGGTAGAGGGGGGAGCAGAATAAAACCCACCAGAAAAAAAGACGAAGATCCAACTTGGTGTGCCTGTGGAGGCTGAAGAATGCTGACACGTCCGTTCTCCGGGTTAAAAGGGATGAGCTGGTTTTCTACTGTGCGGAACAGGGGGAGTGGAAGGTACCCGCCTACGCCTGAGTTACGGCACGATGTAGCTACACAGCAACATGCTGTGTAGCCTGGCACCGGAATGCTGCCTAAGCGATACTCCGCTGGACTTCACAGCCGTCACGTGCTGGACAGCGATGGAGAAGAAAACGTTGGTTATGTGAAGGGGCGGGTTATTCAGGGCCGGATTTCGTCTTCTGCAGCTGCTGGTGTTGCCCGAGTTCATAATCAATGAATGCGCCAATCATCGCCCGATAGGTTTTTTCAATAATCGTTTCGGGAAGTCCTGCTTCAGTGGCCTGCTTACGTACCCGGTCGATGATCTGTTGTACTCTGTCAGGTGCACGCACGGATGCCTGATCAGTTTTAAACGCCGCTGCAGCTTTAACGCATTGAGCACGCTGAGCTATGAGTTTGACCAGCTCACTGTCTATCTGATCGATATGATTTCTGACATCAGTTATAGAGCTATATTCCACGAAATCGATCCTATAAACTAGTACAAAAGACCAATATATTATAATAAACACAACGGAAAGCAAAACAGATTCCCCCGTCCCGTGGATGGGGGTAATAGAACAGGAAAATTCGACGAGGCTTTGTTGAATAAATCAGATTTCGGGTAAGTCTCCCCCGTAGCGGGTTGTGTTTTCAGGCAATACGCACGCTTTCTGGCATCCCAGCCTTTGTCATCCTGTTCAACGCACGCACCATGGCCATAGCTTCCGCTACCTGACCATCGTAGTCACGCAGCGTCAGTGAATCTCCCAACAACTGCTTCATTCTGTACATTGCCGTTTCCGCTATCGAGCGACGGTTATATTCCGTTGTCCATTTCCACCGTGCATTGCTTCCGCTCAGCCGCTGAATAGCAACGGCACGGTTGCGGTCTGCGTACTCACCGGGCCAGTAACCTGCTCCTTTTCGGGGAGGAATAAGCGCGCTGATTTTTTTGCGGCGCAGTTCATCGTGACAAAGCCGGGTATCGTAAGCCCCGTCTGCCGCGGCTGCCCTGATTTTTCTGTGAGTCTGCCGGATAAGGCCCGGGAAGGCTTCTGAGTCCGTGACGTTATTCAGCGACAGGTCTGCACAGACAACTTCATGTGTGTTGCTGTCAACAGCAAGATGCAACTTTCGCCAGATACGACGGCGCTCTTTGCCGTGCTTTCTGACTTTCCATTCGCCTTCACCAAAGACCTTCAGCCCGGTGGAATCAATCACCAGGTGTGCGATTTCACCCCGGGTGGACGTTTTGAAACTGACATTAACCGGCTTTGCCCGCTTACTGACACTGGTGTAATCCGGGCAGCGCAACGGAACGTTCATCAGGGCAAAAATGGAATCAATAAAACCCTGCGCAGCCCGCAGGGTCAGCCGGAATACGCGTTTAATCACCAGAACGGTGGTGATGGTGAGATCAGAATAGCGCTGGGGCCTTCCTCGTGATGAAGGCGTTGCCGACTCATACCAGGCCTGAATAGCCTCATCATCCAGCCAGAAAGTGAGGGAGCCACGGTTGATGAGAGCTTTGTTGTAGGTGGACCAGTTGGTGATTCTGAACTTTTGCTTTGCCACGGAATGGTCTGTGTTGTCGGGAGGATGCGTGCTCTGATCCTTCAACTCAGCAAAAGTTCGATTTATTCAACAAAGCCATGGTTATTACAACGCATACCGCCCTCATACGACCAATGGTGGTTTATCGCCTTGCTTACATGAAGAAAAATGGAAACAGATTATTCCGGTGTCTTGATTTTGTGATCCACTACATGCGAGATTAGACTCAATCGAGAAATTCCGTCAGGAATCTCCGTAACTGTCGGCTACATTCAACCGGAGCCATGTGAGTTTGTCCTTCAAGAACATGTAGCTTGGCGTCTGGTATACCATTTCGGGCAGCTTCCATCATGCCGTCGCCAAAAAACTGATCCAGTTCCCCTCCGATAATCAATGTCCTTGCTGTGATCGAGGTCAGATCGACTGGCTCAGCCTGCATCATCAATTGAAGATATCGCACAATAACGACACCGGAGTTCATTTTTTCTGTAAGTTTGTTGCAGTCCACCCAGAGCTTTATCTTCAGTAACAAATTTAGCAGGGGATTGCGGAATATTGCCGCAAAGTCATTGATCAGCTCGTAGTACTGCTCCTGTTGGGCGAACTGGATTTGTCGATTTATCCTGTTTTCGCCGTTCTCGCTGAACTTGTGAGCGCTCGCCACCAGAATCAGCTTCTTAACCCACCCTTCACGCGCTGCCGCAAGCTTTGTCGCCAGCAATCCGCCATAGGATATCCCTATGAGCGAAAACGCCGAGACCTTCATGTCTCTGATGGCGCGCTCATAGTCTGTCACAATCGTTTCAATCGTCGCCTTTGCTTCGGGCTGCTGATCGTAGCCAATTAGGATGAAGCCCTGTGTTGGCGGCAACATACGTGCGACACGCTTTGCGTCCCGGAGCATCCGGTCAAAGCTGTGTTTGCGTACAAAACCTTGCCCACCGTTGATCACGATCACGGGATCAGTTTGATCACCCATGCGAATATAGGGAATTCTTTCGAGCAAAAAGCCGGTCTTAAATTTGGTCATGATCATCCTCAGCAGCAATAGCTGCTTTCACCAGTACATTTGGCTGTTGGGTTATTTATCAGCGATCTGCCGGGCAATAGCTTGCGCTAGAGGTGGCATCGGCAGCTCTATCCGGATGCAAACACGGCCATCCCGTGTTCTCGATACCAAACCGGCATCGCAGATCTCGCGGCGCAGCAAGGCGTTATCTCCGAAACTGTGCCACGCTTTCATAAGTGCGTCCACCTCGGCTTCCTTCAGTTTCGTCCGGCCGGCAAGCGAGACCAAAGCACCCATAGAACCGATATCTGATCCGAACGTTTGCTTGGAAAGCGCATAAGAACACCATCCTTATCAAAGCATCGGGTCACACGCTCCACGCTCGCTCGTCAATAATAGGGTGTTTTTCTTCCTTTACGGGGTTTGAGGGCCAATGTAACGAAAACGTACGCTAAGAAGCTAATTCATTGTTTAAATTTAAGTTTAACGTTCTCAGTTCTCCCTTCAAAACATCCTCCGGTGGCGTGAACGTATAATGCCCCAGCATATTGATATGCCCGTGCATCAGTGGGGATATCTAGGCTGGTCGCTGCTTATGGATGAGCGTCTTTAGTAGAAGTTCCGCAGATCTCCCCAGTGCGAACCTCGCACGTCACTCTGTGACGCATTTGGTCAGTTAACGCTTGTTCTAGATAATGACATTCCTGGATTCAATGTCGTGCCTGTAGTTTGCAGGTACGATGTTAATCAATGGCCGTGAACACATCTGTGATGCCAGCTGGTCGCCCGGACGAGCGGCGTGTTAATGTCCTGAACATCGAGGCCAAGGGCTTTCTTTATTCTGGTTTAAGTATGTCTAAGTTTCTTAAAAGTGATGTTAGTGAACTTACTGGTCCGCTATGACTTATGCCCGAGCGAGTTATATCCCAAGGCATGGCATCATCAGTGCAGTAATCTCCAGCACATTGCATATCAAAATGTTTATCTAACAAACCAATAGGTACCCAGACATAAGGTAAATCTCGCAACAAATTGGGTACGGTAGAACCACATGTCGAGCAAAAATCCGTACGGTAACCAGTTGATTTACACCATGAGAAAATGCCGCTATCTCCTTGGGTCCAGAAGAAATCATTGGCATTTATAATAGTCGCGAGATTATAACCAACCCCGCTTTGCTTCCTGCAAAGCGAGCAATGGCAACGATAAAACTTTGATGGAATTACCGATATTTCAAATGCGATTTTTCCACATAAGCATGAACCTTTCATTTAAATCCACTCTGACCTTTTTGTTACTACCTTTGATGGATAGGGTGACTGATGTGATTGGCGTCATCCGGCTGGAGGGAGCCGGATGACGGGATACTTTAGTTATTATTTTTGATTCAAATTGATGACAGCTTCACGCAAATAAGCCAGTAGTGGTGGTGTAAGCCAGGTGCCTTCGCTCAGCGTGGGTTCCTGCTCCATTGCCTGGCGGATTTTCATCTGCGTGGCTGGATTTTCACCGGCGTAAGAACGGAACAGCTCCAGCCAGTCGGCGGCCACTTGGCGGGCATGTGCGCTGTCCGGTGCGATGCCGTCGTTGAGGGCTGATTGGAGGCGAGCGATCAGCGCCGGCCACTCCTGCATGCGGTCGAAATAGTGCTTGCGGACATAGGCATACTCTTCTTCAGACAGATATTTCTGATAAATTGTCAGCTTGGTTTCAGCAAATGCACGGGTGATATAGTCGGTCATGGCCGGCGTGATACCGATCTGTTCACGCATTGACGGCTCATCGGCGTGCATGGCGTTCAGACGCGTGAGAAACGCCGGATTGCCGGCAGTGTCGCGCTCCAGAGTTAGCATCCAGCGGCGCGCGATGCGCTGCGCCTGCGGATCCTCCGCCGGCGTGCCGTTTGCCATCAGTTCATGCACCTGCTGTACCATTGCCGCCCATTCTTGCTGGCGTTGCGTATCGGCCTGATAAAACGGCAGCTGCGCCAGTTCATCAGCAGTGAAATATTTATCATACATAGTCATTAACTCCAACGTTGTCAGCCAGTCGTTCAGTTCCGGATCATCGCCCGCCGTCAATTGCAGCTGCATCGTCTGCAGGCGAGCGCGCAGCGCGGTGATTTGCGCCAGTTGCTGGTTCAGCATGGCAATCTGCCGCTCAAGCACCGTTGGCAGCGCCAGATCCGAACGTTCCAGAATCGCCCCGACCTCGGCCAGCGTCATTCCCATGCGGCGTAGCGCCTGGATATGATGCAGACGGGCGATATCGGCCCGGTTATACAACCGGTAGCCGGAGTCGGAGCGCGCAGAAGGGATCAGCAAACCAATATTGTCGTAGTAGTGTAGTGTGCGAACGGTAATACCGGAACGGCGTGCCAGTTCGCCGACTTTCAGTAACATAGTATGTTCCCCCTTTGTGCGAGCAGAGAGACTAAAACCTGACGCGGCGTGAGGGTCAAGCGGGGAAATGTTTTTTTATCGTGGGAAACGAGAAAGACTGGTTTGCAGGGGTTCAATAAAGAGTTTTTAATTGAGAGGGCGAGGCGCTGACCTGTTTCCCGCAGTCTGCAAAGTAGATCTAGGGGTCAGTTTGGATATCGAAAATTATTGTACGTTAAGGTTGTTTTTTGACCTTCCGACTTTAGCTGGCCTCAGCCGCCGAAACTTACCTGAAGCCGGTATCCGGTTGCTTTTCCAGATATAATCGCCTGTCAGATTGATGTGTTCCCAGCCTAGCGGGGACAAATGCGATAGCAGTTGCTCGTTGATCTTCACCCCTTTACGCTTCAGGACATCGACCGCTCTTTCCATATAAACGGTATTCCACAGCGAGATAGCTGCCGTCAGCAGCGTCAGTCCACTGGCGCGGTAGCTCTGATTTTCCGGTTTACGATCCCTGATTTCACCTAGACGGTGCAGGAATACCGCGCGCGCCAGCGCGTTACGGGCGTCTCCTTTATTCAGTCCCGCCTGGACCCGCCGACGAAGTGCCGGATCACTCTGCTTCAGTGGTGGTAGCTAATCACCACAAACTGTTAGATACAAGCAACCGTGTTAAGTTCCCTAGTGTAGCTGAAATTTTTTATGAACATCCCCCTAAGCGTCAGCAGCAAGCTGCCGCCGCTAAGGCCCCGGAAATCACGCCCTTTACGTCGTAAACGCCGTAAAGCCCGCTCACCGGGGTTAAAAGGGATTACTTTGACTTCTTCATTGCTGTTAGCTGGTTAAGGCTAATCAGGGCAGGGGGTAGGGTGGCAGAATTTATAGCCCAGTAGCCGGCTACGCCGGGCTTTCGGCGCCATTTGACTCCACAGGTACATGCCGCTTCATCTGGCGCCTCCATGCCGCTGACGCGGCATCCGAAAGTTTCCCGTCCGCTTTGTGCCAACAGCGGACTTTGCACTTTAGAAATGATTATAGCAGCGCCTCAGACGCCGCTGAAGAATGCTAACGCGTAAGGAAAAGAGCCGAGGTCCAGATACGCGACTGGTCTTTCTGTCTCGCACTGATGAACAGAGCATGTTCAGACTTTTCGGGCAGATTGATTTCTGAAAGAAGTACATCACCCCGGAGGTCACGTGGCAGCGGCTGTTCCGTCACCAACTCGATCTCGACCAGCAGCTCAGTGCCCGCCAGAGCAAAAGTCTCTTTGCCCGATAACAGAAGGGTTTTGCCATCAATCTCAGCATCTAAAACGGGTGCCCATGAATGAGGTTGAGGCGTAAGTGGATCGCCTACTTTGATGTAGCTGCTGATTTCCAGATGCACGCGTACCGTTATCACCTCGTTTTCTGGTGCAGCTTGCTGGCGCTTGGCCTGGCCGTCTTCATTCGTCCATCCCCGCCTAATCAGATTGCGCCTCCGCTGTTGAAAGTTGCCAGTGATACTTAAACGGCAGTAGACGCTGGGTATTCCTGATGATGGCTGGATGAACTTCGGGATAAGAGTATGCGCTGAAAACGATTCCTCCTGTTAAGCCAGACCACCCGTTGGAGCAACGTACTTCACTGATTGTTCACTTTCGAGAGCGTCACGGATGATGCGAGCCGGTGGTTGACCGAACATACGCGAATATTCAAGTGTAACCAGCGTCACGCGTCCTGCCATTCGTTGACCAGAGATCTGGATCAGATCTGCCGCAGGCAACTCTCTGGCAAGGGCAACCCCCCAGACCTGCCCATTGCGCATCAAAATCGTGGGCACCTTTTGCAGCTGCAGCCAGTATTTTGCCAAGCGAATAGGTCAGAGGATACGGAGGTATACTCTTTTTCGGGAGTTCGCAGGCGAGGTGATGATCGTCTCTGACCGTCGTGTTTCCAGTGATCCTCTTCACAATTCCCCCCTTGAAACTTCCCCCGACAAAAAACAGGGACTGTTTAAACAAAGGCTGGAAAGCCGCCATACAGTGCCCCGGTATACTCAGCACGACACCAATAAAAATGAGTATCCTACATATGAAAACTATGGCTATCACCTCTGACAGCTACGTCAATGTCAGCGTGCAGGAGAAGATCGGATACTGGCTGGGCGATATGGCCTCCAATCTGTCAGTTGTCGTTTTACAACAAAATGCCTGCAGGTCAGGGGAGAATTCATCGCAGGGATGTTATGGTAGATTGCTTGCCAGTTTGAAAGTAGCCTTACCAAACATTCAGGGAAAGGAGAGTCATCGGTATGACAATTTTAGTGACGCTACAGGCTCAGCTCATTGTGGGAGAAGAGCAGGTGATAAAAAGCCTGGCACCGGAGGGGATGCTGGCGGCCGTATTTGAAGACGACGGCCGGACCGGGTATTTCTATGCGCTCGATGAGTCCCTTGAAGGAAACCCGATTCTTGATGCAGTGCATATCTACAATGTCGAGGATATATCAGACGCCCACATTCCTTCAGACGTTAAAATCGGCTGGTCTGAAGACAGTCAGAAGTGCGTGCTCCTTATCAACGGATATCCGCATGCAGTGTTCGATTTCGTGGGGAAAAATGGGTACTGCAGAAGTGGATACCCACCCCCGATTAACAAGGTTTGGTCTGTGTCCGGACATGAATGGAGCGATTCGGTGGATGACTTTTTCCGGTGAGTTACGGTGGGCTTAACGCCTGCCGCTTTTCTTTATCAAAAGTGAAAATGTCGCCCTGAAGAGACCGGACGATTTCATGGACTTTCAAATGATAAACCAGGTATCCAAATGCCCGCTTCTTTTTCATGCCTTAAATGACGAAGTCGTGGCGTTTTACACAAAGTTTGGATTCGAGACCTCTGCAGCCAATGCACTGACATTATTGTTCCCGGTCAAAGTATGAAAACTGCTCGGCGCTGATGGAAGGTTCGTCCGGGGCAGGATAGCAGGTGATGTTACTCATACTTCCCTGGGACTGGCTCCCCCATATAGGTGTGGGTACAGCAACGGCAAGTTACCTTAACGTCCTTTCCCGTAATCGAAGGGTTTACCTGTTGTAAGATTCCATTTCCATCAACAAACAGGCCCGGATAAAAGCTGCTGTCACCGATACGTACCAAATCTCTTTTCTGATGCTCATGCAGCGCGACCAACCAGAAAACAGGCTCTGTTGTATCAAGACGACCACATACTTCGCTGAATACCTTATCCCACGGTTGGCCAATCTGTTTGACGAGAAAGTAAAACAATGGGGTATAGTCACGGCCTCTCTTTTGCCTGCCATGCATTGTCTCGCGCTTTGCCAGCAGCTCGTCTTCGGCTTTTTTACGGTTTCGCCCCCAGCGATACTCCCCCCCCGGATTAATTGAATAATGCCGCGTAGTTGTATTGTCACTGCGATATAGTTTACGTGACTTGTTCAGTTTATGAGTACGCATAGCCTGGTCTTCTATATGCTTCTTTCTTATGTGAGCCAGAGCGCTCACCGGATCCGGGTTCAGTAGCCTGTGATGGCTAAAATTAAGGTCATGTTTAAAGGTGATTGTCTCATTCTGCAGAGGTATCTTTCGCCAGACAACCACCAAAATTCCGTTTCTGGCCCAGAGTGGCCTGTCAGGTGAAGTTGAGCTCTGCGCTGCAACAATGTCAGGTCAGGGTTAATGTAAAGCTAAATTTCATACCAACAAAGACATCCATTACCCCACAAATACTCCTGGAATAAGCCCCGCTCGTGCAGCAGGGCTTATCTGATTTACATACCAAAACGCCTGATAACGTTTTACCTCACTCCACCTTTTGCTGGTGATGAATATCAGTTAATTCACCACGAGTTGTACCACTACCAGCCGCCCACCATCCTCTGAAGAAAGGATGAACTGGGTGTTGTCCTCCAGCAGCAACTTTTCACCAATGCCGACAGTTTTCCGATCGGGAAGTGATATGAGCCCGCTAAGCCCCTCGTTAACCAGCCACCACTGGTCATTATGGAAGACGAAATAACCAACCCTTTTCTTCTGCTCATCGGTGGTTCGTTCGTTAGGAGCAATCAGTCGGTTGACGTGCCATGCATATAATGACTGACCGCTCCACACCATAAGCCGGTGATCATCTGGCCTGAAAGTTCCAGCTTTTCTCGACGAATACAGATTCAGGATGGGTAGTTTGCCTTTGTAGGGTGTACCGCAATAGGGACAAACGGGTTTCGTCTTGCCATTGAAAACGTACCATTTCTGGTCACAATCCTTGTTCTGGCATGGCTGGATGAGGTCGACGGTTTTTACCAGGGCGCTCTCCCATTCATCGGCTGTAGGGCGCTTCGACGGATCATGCAACCCGTCAATAAAAGCCCGGTCGAAGAGAGGTTTCAGGTAGGGCCCCATAATGGTGTACGGGATTTTCTGAGGATCTGCCCACGGGAGCGAAAACGATGAGACCTGATTAACCTTAACTGCATTGCTTCTGTCAGTCGGGTGTTCGATAAAAAGTGCCCGCTCTCCCATGGAAAGCGCCTCATCCCTGACCTCATCATCGATATCGTGAATTTTCCCTCCCCGTAACGGGTGCCGGAAAAGAAGATACATGTAAATGAGTACCGAAAGTGCATGCCGGTCAGTAGCGATACTCGGCAATACGCGGCGGGGATCGTCTTTAGGAAGATGGCTTGTCTTCACCACTTCCGGTGCAATAAAATCAGGTGTGCCAACCACGTCTGGAGGATATTTTCCCGGAACCACCAGCCCATCAACATCAATAATGCATGCGTGGCCTAGTTCCGGATCTATCAGCACATTTTTATAACTCAGGTCACTATGACACAGGCCCGCAGCATGCATTCGTCTGACTGCACGCGTTAGAAGGATGCAAACCTTCAGATAGTTAAGCGTATTGCCACGTTCACGTGGATCGAGAAATTTATTCTGATTGTTCGCACTGGCAAACCATTTTCCTTCCTTTTCTCGTCCTTTAATCCCGAGGAAATCATTGTTTTTGGAACCATATCGGAAGAAGAAATGCTGCTGGTAAGCAGGTACAACAATACCCACCTTATCAGCGTGCTCAACCACATCAGTGGGCCAGCAAAAGAGGCCTTTCCAGTAATCTCCACCCGTCTGCTCAAAAATATTCTGCCGGTACCTCCCGGTGATCATGTTGATACGTTCCCGGGCCTGTTCATTCTGCGGTTTATGGTAGAAGGCTACGACATATGATTTATCCGGAGAAAAATAAACGTCTTTCATTGAGCCAGAGCCGATGACCTCATCGACATACTGAATGGTTTTTCCATCCTTAGTTTTGCATGTAATTATATTTGCCATGAATAGCCACCTGCTATCGCATTAATTTCACCAGAGCACAATGATTGTGCGATCATCGTGATTTCCCGGAGAGAAAAAGTTAAGCCACTCCACCAGTTGTGCCGAGGCATGTTCAGGGTCTGTGAGTAGGGGAGAGAGCTCGGCCATCAGCCTGTCCCATTTTTGTGGATTCTGAAGCCCGTTATCCGTCTCAAACCAGGGATCGGAAACACCATCAGTCATCAGAACCAGATGCGATATGTCGTTCCACTTACCGATACTGATACGTTTACTGAATCCGGCATCACTGACGGCATCGGCATCCAGAAACCGCGTCTGACCTGCATACTCTCCGCTATCCGGTGTCCCAAGCACTCTGACTTTGCCAGCAGGTCCATATGCAGCTATCGCACCGTCACCTAACCAGAAAGACGCGGCAAACAGATCGGCACCGTCGCGAAAAGTGACGGTCGCGAGTAAAGTTGTTGAGAATGACTTTACTTTATCTTCAGCCAAAATTGCGGCACTGCTGATATTGTTTACGGCCAGTACCGCTGCCTGTCTGAAGTGGTGGTTCATAAACTCCCATACTGCTCGCTGATCTTCACTGTTCCAGCGAAAGACTCTGTTTTTGATCTCAAGCCCTTTTTCAGTCTTGAACTGGTTGAAGAGATAGTTACCAACGGTTTCAGAAACGATACGGGAGCCTTCCCGGGAATATTTAGCGCTCCCCGCGCCATCGGCTACCAGTAATACACTCCATCCGGATACATCACTGAAGTTGAGGTAATAATCGTCGTCACGAAAAGAGCCTACATGTTCATGGGAGCGTCCACGACGGCTTGCTCCGGCAATATGAATACCTGACCGACAGACACTCTGGTGGTCGATACTCTTCTTGTAGAATGGTGCATCAGAAGGCGGGTCAATCACTTTCCAGAGACTTTTCGGATCAGGGTTCACG
Organism: Klebsiella sp. JB_Kp031; assembly: GCF_040064295.1. Lineage (NCBI taxonomy): Bacteria > Pseudomonadati > Pseudomonadota > Gammaproteobacteria > Enterobacterales > Enterobacteriaceae > Klebsiella > Klebsiella sp. JB_Kp031. The sequence goes on along the minus strand of NZ_JBEAJW010000021.1, from coordinate 137,519 downwards.
ACAAAAAGTAACTTTTTTTCATTATCACGATGTGAGCTGCATGACCATTTCACAGTCAGTTCAAAGTCTCCGCTCTGCCCTGGTGTCCCCTGGAGGCGTCGCTCATTGATATCAAATATCAGCCCTATGTCCTGAGAGAAGTTAACCTCCGTGATCTCTGCCTCAACACCTGTATCGGTCGCTATTTCCAGTCGAACATCGTAGGGTTCACCTGCCCGTGCATTTGGCAGCATGATAAACACCTCCGGCACTTTTCCGGGGGCAGGGGGTGTTTTATTCTCCACTCTCTGAGGTACTTCCCCGGGCCGTAAAGCACTGACTGCGGTGTCAGCTGAAAGGTTGTCAGAAACAACCGGACTGGTTTTATCCATGTCTTCTGGTTGCGCAGTGACGGAAGCCTCGGTCTGTAAGACCCCGGTTGCATCAGGAACTTCTTCAGTGTGTCCCTGAACGCCTTCTGACGCTGTATCATCCACCATTTCACTATGCGCTTCCTGCTTATCATTTCCCTGAAGTGCAGTAGCGGCATGGACGGGTTCAATCTCAGGTCGATCAGCTTCGCTTTCACCAGAGTTTTGAGGTGGGAGGATATTGTCAGAAAAAGGCTGGGTAAGACATTCTGAAACTGTTTGAGTGTTCTCCGCCGGTATGGCTTCGCTTGCACAGTGTTGAATGACCGTTTCTCTCAGCTGCCGCACAGCAAGGGCAACATCAGGTATGTTACCAAGACAGCATACTTTATCAGCATCAGTCGGTTCCCCTGATGCCTCCAGAATGAGAGCAATAATTTTATGTTCAGGTGTAATGAACTCGCTCATTAGCCGCGTCCTCTGCTAACGTTAAAATCTGAATTTCCACCCTCGCTCTGAAAGGACAAACCTTTCCCACACCATGGGCAGTTCACATCATCAGGCCCATCAATACAGAGAAGTTTTCCGCAGGTACACATCGCAAAAGCACTACTGTTTCCGCAGTGTGGGCACCCTGGTACGCCATGGAGTTCACTGGTGTTTATCTGCGCCCCCGCTACGGCCATATCCGTCCATGAGAAGTAATCTTCATCCACAGGATAACAACCAGCAATGTTAAAGCTGTTAAGGTTTAGATCGAAAGCGAGCCCCGATACCCTGGCTGGCGGACGCTCATACTTAATCAGATAGGGTCGACGGGTTTTACTGCAACGCCCGGTTAATACCACACAGTTTTCATCGTATGCACGGGCTGTGTCATCTTTGGCAAGTTTGACGATATAGTCAGTTTGTTTCAGGGGCGGCTGAGAATCCTCGCCAACACTACGACTATGAGCCGTGACTGAAGCTGTGATCCACTGGATAAACCGCGAAAAATCGCCTTCCTGATTTTCCGTAAACGATAAGACGTTTTCAGTCAGTTGCCTGAGTACACTGAGATCAACTGATGGTCCGATCCCCACAGCAATCATATTCACTTTTTTTGCGTAAAATTCGTTCCAGCGCTTAACCTCAGCTGAAATGTCATCTGTCGGTCGGCCGTCAGTAAGTAAGTAGACAACTGGCTTCCAGTCACCTTTTTCTTCCAGCGTCGTTTTTCGGACCTGAGAATCTATTTGTGTTGTCAGTTCCCGTAAGGCAGTCGCGAGGTTAGTTCCTCCACCGACAGGAAGGCGAGGGGGATAAAAAGACACAATGTCATGTAACGGGACAATCGTTCTGGCAACACCAGCAAAGGCAATTACTGACACCCAGACAGTCTCCAGAGCATGAGGGTCCTTACGCAGATCGCTCACAATCTTCTGCAAGCCATCATTCATCCTTTTCAGGTTTTCACCAATCATGGACTCAGAACAGTCCAGAACAAAAAAAACGGGAAGTCGTCTCACAGGAAACTCCCTCATAGCAAAATGTGACGTCCATAGCAGAGATGGACTTTATCGGTATACGGCAGGGTTATTCCCTGCCATACCGGCGTAAGTTACAGAACAAGCTGGATTTCGGGTGGTGGTGGTGGAAGTGTGTCCGAATCAGTAGTGACTCCGGCACTGGAGCTTCCTGAAGCCACGCTGGCACTGACCCATTTGAAAAAGCCTGAAAATGCGGTCGAATCCAGTGTTTCAAGAGCCACAACTTTGTCAGTCAGTAGTTTCAGATGTTCGTGTCCCGCTTTAGGGCCAACAGCACAGGCTATAATGGAGCCAAACGAACGCCGCTGAACCTCTTTCACAGCTTCCCCATAAGCCCAGGCATCTGACGGAGTACCATCTGTCATCAGAAACACCAGCGGTCTCCAGTCGCCTTTCTGTTCACCATCAGAGCGGCGAATATCCCGGTCGACACACTGGATCAGACATTCAAGCGCCGCGCCGGTAAAGGTGCCGCCCGCACTTGGTACTTCTATATCAGAAAACTGAAAGTCAGCCAGGGCAGTGAGGGGAACATACTCCCGGGCTTCATTATCGTATGTAATTATTGAGATATGGACGCTTTCAAGCGCATAAGGGTCCTGTCTCAGGGCACTCAGCATAGCCTGCACACCCACATTCACTGAATGTATCGATTCTCCTCTCATTGAGCCGGAAGTATCGATGAGCAGATATACGGGTAGTCTTCGCATTTAGATATAGTTCCTCAGATGGCTTACGAACGAATCGGAGGTGGAAGGCTCGCCTATCGCATTCAGTTTCCAGCCACTGGATTCCCGGACAAGCTCAGCAAAGACCATCGATCGCTGACCATTAAAGGCTACACCGCCGGAGAGGTCAAAGCGTGCCATTTCCACATTTTTTCCGTCTACCGCCCGGATAAATGCATTTTGCACTTTTCCAAAGTGCTGCTGTAATTTTTCGCCGTTGTAGATCTGAACAATAAAGACAATTTTTTCGTACTTCGGATCGATGCTGTTTAGTTTTACGATAATTTGCTCATCGTCTCCGTCACCGGCACCTGTCCGGTTATCGCCGGTCAACCAGATCTGCCCTGATTTATGGCGAAGACTGTTGAAGAAGACGATATCGCCGTTAACCAGTGTCGGCTTACCATTTTCAACATTGCCAAGGTCAGTCACTTTACCGGCTGCGTTGCAGAGAAAGGCAATAACATCGAGGTCATACTCTTCCTCTTTTTTGCCAAAAATTCCACCCAGGAACCCTTTTTTCTCTTCATTGATGTCCCAGCCAAGACCTATCGTGACTGAGGAAAGATCGAACTCATTTTTACGCAGGCTGACGCCTTGCCCTTTCCGTAAGCTGACAGTCATAGGATCCTCTCTTAAGTTGATTGTTTATAAAACCACGTTTACTTCTGGCGGCGGTGGAGGCAAATCATCAAGACCGATAACTTCTTTTTTACCGGCATCGACTTTCTGGCTACCTACGGAAACACTGGCAGACACCCATTTGAAAAAAGCTTTGATGGAAGAGCTGTCGGCAGTGTCCAGCTGGAGAACAATCTCGGTGATCTCCTTAAGCACATCCGTATCTGCATCATGCCCGGCAGCACATGCGACAACTACCCCTTTTTTGGCTGCTTTGAATTCATTAAGTCCTTTACGCCAGTCATCCGTAGGGCCACCATCCGTCATCAGGAAAACGAGTGGACGCCAGTCGCCTTTTGTCTCCGCTGTCGTTTTCTGAACTTCTGCATCAATTCGGTTTGCAGTCAGGGATAAGGCTTCGCCCAGAGCGGTAGTTCCGCTTGCCGAAAAAGAGGGGAGATTGAAACTGAGGAGATCTGTAAGAGGTACGGCCTGACGAGCAGTAGAGTCGAAAGTAATGACAGAGACATATGCAGTTTCCAGTGCATAAGGATCCTGCTTCAGGGTGGTCAGTAGTGTCTGGACACCATTTTTAACTGCCTCTATAGGCTCTCCGTGCATTGAACCTGATGTATCGAGAAGCAGATAGACGGGAAGTCTTCTCATCTTAAACTTTCCTTAATGGTTGATGGGGGAGCTCATTTCCTGAACATGGTTTTATAAACACTTCATATCATACTACTAAAAAAAAGCCATATAGTTAGTTCAGCAATCACAAAGTGAGATTTTCACGTTGTTTCAAACGCGCGAGTTGGTTGAGCAACATTACAAATTTTCAATATTTCAACAATACGATCCCCGCCATTATTAGTAGGCATTCGCCATATTGATAACCCGTCGCCGGGAAACTGGACAGGTCATAATCTATATAAAATATGGTTTAACGTTTTTGCATTTAATAATACGGCGACGATGGTCAGTTAAAAGAAAACCAATAAAATAAAACACAGGGATTATTTATGAATTAAGAATCTTTATTTTATTAACTTGCTTTTTATCTGTAGTTATACAATAAACACCTGTTGGGAAAATGGTAAGGATTGCCGATTAGTGGAGTGAGAACAACCACCCCACTAATATTCTGCTATTTCTTCATTTCATTGATAATTTCATCAATTTTTAACTCTACTAATTTTTCTACTGCCTCGCTTCTTGATGTACCGCTTAGCGCAGCCAGTTTGTCAATTTTGCGAAGAACACGGCGTCTAATCGACAGGGAAACGGAAGTTTTTATATCCTTATCCAGTACTACCCGTGCCCCCTGGTCATGTGTTTTTAAATCAGAATTAAGGTCCAGCGCCTCACTCATTCTCTTTAGTGTTTTCTTATCCAGTAATCCGGAGTGTACCATCTGATAGGAGTGGCCAGCCTTACTGTATTTAATTTCAGCCGCGTAAGTTTCCCTCAGCTCTTTGAGCGCCCGGCTTAGTGTCGGCTCAGAACAGGCCAGCGTCGCGGTGATGGATTGCGCCGATACAGGCTTCCCTGAGCCAAGTATGTTAGCCAGGGTGTAAACTCTTTCCTGTCTGGTGTTTAATTGCATATTCAGTCGGTACCTGCCATTTGGGTCAGTGGTTCTATAGGCTGAAAAATGTAAGTTGAACTCATTTTCCTGATCAGACCTCGATCACCCAATGCTTCAATAGGGTCAACGCCACGCAGATTCCCGAAGTTGATTAGCTCGATTTCAGAGCGGCATGCCCGCCAGGAAATAATGTACTCATCTTCAAGATATCCAGTGCGTTTACTGACCCGCTGAGTGAAGCCTGAAATGAAGGCCTGTTCAAACGGAAGCGTCTGAAAAACGATTGCTGCTAATCTCAGCAGGCATCCGTGAACGTGTTTAGCGTAACTTTCCCGGACCGCTTTCTGTGTCATGGCTTTTTCATTGATATCAGTTCCCCGGGCATTCACGCTATACACTTTATCAGGCATATCCTCAATCTCAGGTAAATCAACATCAAGCCAGACTGTTGATTCTTCAGGCCGTACCTCAAACGTCACCAGTGTTTCTCGCGGCCATTCTGTTTGCGAGAAAACTTCCTCAAGACAATGTTCAAAGAAGCGGGCGTCAGATCGGAATTGCTCTTTCGCTAAAGCTACAGAGTCCGTGCGATTTTTTTCATGCTCCTGGTACTGATGCTGCCATTCTGCGTACTGCTCAGCCCACGCTATACGCTGTTTCTCATAACGCTGTTTCAGCAACGCATTTTCACGTTCAATATCAGCGACGGACGTCTGCCACCGCCGAAGATTTTCGTTCTGTCGCTCCTGTCGGGCTGCATCAGATTCAAGCCATCCCCCAAGGAAACCGCGACCGGCATGCTCATCAGGTTCTGGTGGAAGAGGTATATATTCAGGTTTGTTTGGTCGTACCGGCGCAGGAAGAGTGAAACTGCCCTGACGGAGCGCCAGGTACTGTGTCTCGAGCGTGGCCCAGGTATTCCCTCCCTTTGGAGAAGGGGAGAGTTCATGGATATTGGTTATCGCTGTTACGGTGGACATCAGTTTTTCCACCACCAGCTCCAGTTCAGACCTCAGACCGGGATCTGCCTGATGCCTGGTATTCACTCTTTCCCGTGCTGTTCTGTCAATCCGGGTGCGGTAACTCAGTCCCGTTCCGGGAAGGCCCAGGTTGGCAAACGTACCATTCTTTCCCACTGACAGCGAAGCTCCACGGGGGCCAATACTCAGACTGGGGGTCCCGTTACTCAGGTTAACCCTGACCCCCGGGATAATGCTGATCGATTTACGAAATCTGAATCCCATATATGCTTCCTTAGTGCTGCTTAGAAACTGGAATAAGCCTGATTCCTTCCGGATTTTGCCCCGTAGTCAGACCGTATACCTGTCCCCGTCCCAGGATCCCCTGAGCCCACCGGCGATGGGTGGCCGGTTCACACATCGCTCCCTGAGATTTGAAGACTGCCTGGGTGGAATTCAGAATTCGTAACGCATCTGAATGCTCACCAGGAGACACTTTAAGCGCCTCCTCTATGACACTAATCTGATCAGGATGAATGGCCGTTTTACCCACCAGCCCATGGGCGATATCCATAGAGAGTTCTCGTCCCAGAACGCCGTGATCGTCGATGTGTTCGCATACTGGTGCGGTAAGCGCAAAATCACGAGGAGCGAATACTGACACAAGCATTTTTATGACATAACCCATAGGAGTGTCATAAAGGGTCAGATCCCGTGGCCGTCGCAGAGACACGACGTTCATGAGATCGTTTCCGCCGATCCGCAAAGCGATTATGCGGTCACGGCAGTCATGACTCGAAAGTTCATTTGCCAGCGCCTGCATTTTAATAACATCATAGACTTCTTCGGTTTCAAGCGTTGGCATCATCATCAATGATGTTCCTGCCATGATGTCCCACCAAACCGGGAGCGTGGAAAGGGTGAATTTGGGCAGTACAAAACCATCAACTGCACTCAGGTCCAAATTAGTCGTTAACCATCCCCCCATATCAGTGTGACGTGGGCGGATAAATACCAGTGGGTACTTCTCATCATCGTTGACGGCTCTTGCGTGTCTCAATTGCTTCAAAAACAGTGAAAGATTCTGAATCGCAAGAGGGATGTCATGCTCGCTGACCGCATCTTCCAGGCAGACAACCAGAGAGCGTAGCCCCGGTATTTTCCCTTCCAGAACGACCTCAGCGATATCCTTGCGTGTGGCAGGCATATACAGCGTGGCACCGAGTTCCCATGGGTTGGGTTGTTTTTTCATCAGCGTACCTTTTTGATAATGGTAACCGCACGATACTGACCGAGCGTATCCCCGGCTTCCGTCACCTGGATACCTTTCTCTTTTGCCAGCCCAACCAGAAGAGAAACATCCGGGTCATCCATCTGGCGAACAAAAACATGATCAGGTACACGACGCAGAACCGCCCGCGTCGCTTCAGCGATACCCGGCTTAATGCGGTTAATGCTGTCCACCTCATAACGCGCAGCAAGGCTCTGGATAACTTTTCTGCTCAGCTGCCAGCGTGCGGCATTTTTCCCTGCGTCCCAGCCAGAAGCGGGAAGGGGTTTACCGTCAAGCTGTTCACGGAAATGTGCTACCGTATCCACCAGCATCTGGCTACATTCAAAAGACTGAAGGTGATCGCAAACCACACAGCCATGCAGGCCTTCTTCGGCCCAGACAGAGCGCGAAATCAGACCCGAGACAGGCGCGCCCATGATACCGAACGGGATAAGCCAGTCATCGTCACTGGCAGCAAGCCAGGCACATCCGCAGGGGTCAGCCAGCACAACCAGTCGAGGCTGCTCCGGATAACCGGGACGGTCCTTCAGTGTGCGGGATAATTCGCCGGTAATAGCTCCTTTTCCCGTCCAGCCGTCGACAAACACTATGCCACCAGTACCATGGCGTGATTCGATAAAATCAAGCGCCGCAGCATCAATACCCCTGTCGCGGATAATGCTGATCCCGTAGTGGAAAGACTGTTTTCCCATCGCACGCAGAGCCTGATGCAGCATGACCCCCAGTGGAACACCAGCTCTGACCAGGCTGACCAGGACAATGGGTTCATCGCCAGCACGACGGGCCAGTTCACGAGCAAGATAAGATACCTCCCGTGCCAGACGTGCAGCTCCCGAGTCAAGCGCACGGGTGAAAAGATCCAGGTGCCAGCGGGTCGGCTCTGGTTCCTGGCTTAACATGTCGGAATAATGCATTTTTCCTGACTGAATCAGTTCTTCCTTCAGGTCAACCGGTGTCATCTCCATGACAATGGGTTTCAGCAAAAAGTGAACATCGTCCGGTTTATAGGAACCAGAAAACGGGGCAAAATGCGACATCTTATTGCTCTCCAAAAATACGCTGTGATATGGCCTCGGCAAACTGACTCTGGCGTGGAAGACCAAACCAGCTGCAGAGTTTCATGAACCGATGGTCGCTCAGGCTGTCACCCAGCCCCATCACCGGGAAAACCCCGCGCTCCTGACGCAGTTTCTCCAGCAACCATGAAACGGCCAGCCCTTTTTCTACCGGGCAGGGTAACCAGGCAATGTTGTTGCTGTTACGGTGGATGTAAAACCCTTCGGTCGAAAAAACGCGCTCAATCTCATCCCCGACAGCGTTCAGTTCATCAAGCTTCGTGCTGTCGCGGTGCTTCATGACCAGATACACCGGCGTGCCCTCATATTCGTAGTTGAGGCGTGCCCAGGCATTAATGCCTCGCGCATCCATGAGCTCGGTGATGATATGTTGCATTGATGTTAAGCGGTCGGCGTAGGAGGACAGGCACTCCAGCATATGGGCTTTCCAGTCGCTGTCTGGCGTACCATCTGGACGAAGGATCACCGCGCCATGAGTGGTCACGGCCCAGGAACGGAAGGGGATCTGTACCCGACTGATTTCTTCCGTACCTCTGGCCGTCACCGGAATGAGGTCCGCATGTTCCAGCAACCAGTCCACCAGCATGGCCTGCTCTTCGGTCATAAAACTGCGAGGCGTGAGGCTGCGATCCAGTGCGCCGGTCCGGAACGGTTCAAGGGCAAGTTCATCAACCATTTTTCGGCGGGTCTGGAACAGGGTGTCATCGAGGTCGCTGAAGACGACGGGCTTATTCATAGGTAATCACCTCTACGGTGGGAGCAACAGCGGAAAGCGCCTCAAGCAGCCGGGGGTCCACGCTGGAAGCTGGCGTTTCGCAACAAATCAGGATCCGGTCAAACTGCTGATGAGCAACGTTATAGACATAATTTGGAATACCCAGTCCGTAGTTATCGCTGAAAGCAATGGCGGACTGGATAGCATAACCAGTGGAAATCGGTGAGCGGGTCGTCGAACTGAACACGACCTGAGCACCTGCCGCTTCAAGTCGCTCAGCCAGCAGGAACGGCTCCCAGACAAATTCACCGGTGCCCAGTACCAGAATGTTTTCACCGTGCGAAACCTGAACCTGGAGACCCAGGTCACTCGCCGGTATCTGCATCCCGAGTCGCCCCCAGGATTGTTTGCCTGTGATCGGGATGTTCCCTCTGGAGGTCACATTTACCTGGGGCATGACAGGCAGCGTGGCATCCGGTTCGGGTGTCCAGCGCCAGTTGCCGGAGATGAGCGATACTGTATGTAGGGGCAGGGGGCTGTTCTGACTGAGTGCTTCTCCGCTCCAGTCAGTCAGCGTGACAGCAATAACCCGTCGTACCTTCCGGAGTGCACCCGATGCACGTAATGAGGCGAGAAGATTGAGGAACGTTTTCCCTGTCGTGGCTTCATCATCCACGAGCACTAATGTTTGTGCCTCCGCTACGGTTTGCCGCATGGCAGCAGAAACTGGATAGTAGATCAAGTGGTCTGTTGCATGGCTGTGCTCTTCTTTAAACTCGCACAACAGTTCGGCATCGACCGGATGGCGGGTTGATGTCAGATAAACACAGTCAGGGTGATGCTTGCGCACCTCATCAAACACTCCCGCCCCGAGGCCGACAGCCGTCTCAGCCATCCCGATAAATACCACCGGCCCGTCCAGAGTCCCGGGAAACTTCTCCGCCAGCTGTGTATAAACATTGCGCATGACCAGAGGAGAGACAGGAATATGTCGACCCAGCACTTTACTGACAAACAGAAATGCGCGTTTTGGATTCCGCCGTTCGGCGATATCAAAGAGATCAGTAAGAGGATAATCGGTTTCCTCGCTGCTTACCTCAATTCGCCCACAGGATAATGTCTTTTGATAAACGAAATTACCATCAATTGCTGACATATCTGTCTCCATTAATCAATTCTGTTGGTCAATGATGCCGGATAGAGAATGACATCGGTGACAGAGCGGACGACTGCAGGTGAAAAATCAGTTTTCGCTGACTGCCTGACCTGATCATCATCCATCAGCCCAAGTGTATGGAAGGCATACAGACCCGGAAGATTCACGCCACTGTGCCGCGTATAACCAATACCTCCTGAAGGCCGCATGTTAATTTCCAGCAATAGCGGTTTGCCTTCGGCATTATGGCGAGTCTGTACATTGACCATGCCGTCTGCGTTCATTAGGCGGGCGCAGTTGATGGCAAGTTCAATCGCTTCCCCTTCATTTTCCAGATACTGAAGCACACCTTCTTTACGCCGCCCGATAGCGGCCAGGACCGTGCCTTGACTTACCACCATATCCACAGAGTATTCTGGTCCGGGTAAATAGGGCATCAGTACTTGTGGAGTAAAGCAGTCCATCCGGGCATGAGCAGCCAGAAACTGTGATGGGTGGATAACACGGCTATCAGGATTGTTGAGAAAAGCTACCGGGGAAACATTGTCATCAAAACGCCAGAATCCCATGCCATAAATGCCTGTAACAGGTTTAATGCAGAGGCAATCAGAAGGGAAAGGGGGATGACTCAGCAGAGTACGAAGCTCGTCTACATTTTTTACCCGAACCGACGGGACAACCGGAAGTCCATTTTTTTCCATAAACTCGGAAAAAGTAACTTTTTCATCGGCTAATTCAAACCAGTGAGTCCCCGTTGACCCGGTAGTCAGGTGGACACCAGAACGTTGAATGTTTTCCCGGTGGCTTTCAAACCATTTACAGTTGCGACCAGTATGTATCGCATTAATACCATGAGCGTCAGTAATGGAATGAATAAAAGAAAGACGTTCTTCTTCGTTGTTAGGTTCGATCATTGAAAAATCGGAAACAGACAAGATCTCTTTCCTCTCGTTGCGATGAGAAGAAAAGATTTCAATATCCTGATTTTCCTTTTCCGCAAATGATTTCACTCCAAGGATAATGTCTCGCTGGGAAGATAGCCCTTCCATAAACCAAATTTTCTTTTTCATTTTTTATAATTGTCGCCTGAAAAGGGGATGAGATTTTTGTAATACATGAGTCTAAGAACTGACCTGCGCCATGTCAATCATAATATGATAATCACTCGCTGTTTTTGACTTTCCGGTTAGACCACAAAAACCGCTTAATAACAATAACATACATAAAACCACCACCTACCCACCCAATGTAATGAAACGTAAATTCCAGAAACCCACCAGTTTTTACCTTGCGGGTGAACTTTGTCATGATATGATTTAGATGCATTCTGTTTGAAAATGAATTTTATAAAAACCCGGTCAATACCTTTTAAGGAATGAATATGGTTTCTTTAAGTAAAAACCAGACAGTATCACTCAGCAAACAATCCACTGCTCTCAGCCAGCTTCAGTTCGGACTGGGTTGGGATCCTGTTAAGAAAAAGGGATTATTTGGCAGCATTTTTGGTGGCAATGATTCCATAGACCTGGATGCAGGTTGCGTTCTTCTGGATGCCGCAGGTAATAAAATTGACACCATCTGGTTTCGTAAACTGAAATCCAGCTGTGGGTCTGTCGTCCACTCCGGCGATAACCTGACGGGTGAGGGGGATGGAGATGATGAAATCATTCGCGTCGATCTCACAAAATTGCCGGCAAATGTTGAATACCTCGCCTTTACCGTGAACAGCTTTCGTGGGCAGTCCTTCAACGATGTCGATAACGCCTTCTGTCGCGTCGTGGATCAGACCAATAAAGAACTGGCCCGTTATCAGCTGACGGAACAAGGTGCTCATACGGGTATCATCATCGCTTCCCTGCGCCGCAACAACGGAAACTGGGATTTTACCGCCCACGGTAAAGCAAGCGGTGGCCGCACAATCGACGATATGCAATTCGATATCGTAAGTACGGTGGTAAAAGCATGAATCTGACACCGGGGGGCAATGCCCCTTTAATAGCTCAGGATCTCCGCGTGAGGGTCATTTCTGGTGGTCCTGTTGACGCTTCGGCGTTTCGATTATTCGCTGACGGGAAAGTTCGGGGTGACAGCGATATGGTCTTTTACGGGCAACCCCGTAATGAAGATGGTTCCATTAGCTTCAGTGCTGAAGGGACCAATAGCGTTTTCACCGTTGATCTGTCCCGCCTCAAGCCCGACGTGCAGAAAGTCGCCTTCACCGTTACCTGTGACGGCAGTCATACCGTTTCCTCCCTGAATCATCTGTCCATACAAATTGAAAGTGGCAATACCTCGCTGATCAGTGGTCAGGTAGAACTGAGTGGCCGTCAGGAAGCCGCTCTGATCCTCGGTGAAGTCTATCGCAGGAATGGTGACTGGAAATTTCGTTTTATCGCCCAGGGCTTCAATGGCGGCCTGAAACCTCTCGCTGAGTACTATGGCGTCAACGTCGCGGATGAGCCAGCTCCAGTCACTCCGCCACCAGCGCCTCCGGCTCCGCCTAAAGTTAGCCTGAGTAAAGTTTCTCTGACAAAAGAGAAGCCTGCCATCAGCCTTGCCAAAAAAGACAATTTTGGTGAAATCCGCATCAATCTGAACTGGCATCGTGGCTCGGGTTCAGGCGGGTTACTGGGCGGTATGTTTGGTTCGAACAAAGCTATAGACCTGGATCTCGGTGCATTCGTTGAGCTCGCAGATGGCTATAAGTCAGTTGTTCAGGCACTCGGTAATGCTTTTGGTAACTATCACTCTGAGCCATATGTTCAACTGCAGGGTGATGATCGTACCGGCGAGGCTCTGGATGGGGAATGGCTACACATCAATGGCCGCGAATGGAAAGAAATTCGCCAGGTACTGATATATGCCTTTATCTATCAGGGCGTGCCCAGCTGGGACAAAACCGATGGCGTGGTGACATTACATGTTCCTGAGCAACCACCGATTGAATCACGTCTGACTGAAGGTGATAACAAACGCACGCTGTGTGCGATTGCCCGTCTGGTCAACGAGAACGGTTCCATTCGTGTGGAACGTATTAACCAGTACTTCAGAGGCCAGGAGGAAATGGACCGCGCTTTTGGCTGGGGGTTTCGCTGGTCCAGAGGTTCCAAATAAACGCAATGATGAGGGTATGAGAATGAGTTTTTTCGACAAAGTAAAAGGGGCTTTGACCTCGGGTCGTGAGGAATTGACCCGCCAGGTAGGCCGTTACAAAAACAAGAAATTTATGCAGGGTACCGTCGCGGTATGCGCCCGTATCGCTGTTGCCAGTGACGGCGTTAGCTCCGAAGAAAAACAGAAGATGATTGGATTTCTGCGATCCTCAGAAGAGCTGAAAGTCTTCGATACAGCAGAAGTTATTGAGTTTTTTAACAAGCTGGTGACCAGTTTCGACTTTGATCTGGAAATCGGAAAAGGCGAAACGATGAAATATATCCTCGCCCTGAAAGACCAGCCAGAGGCAGCTCAACTGGCTCTTCGTGTCGGTATTGCTGTTGCTAAAAGTGATGGCAACTTCGATGATGATGAGAAGAGTGCTGTCCGTGAAATTGCCCGTTCGCTGGGTTTCGACCCGGCTGAATTTGGCCTCTGATAAACAACGGATAAAGGTACGATATGGTTTCCACTCACATCGGTTTTCCGGCTGAAACAGTGACGGTCTTTGTTGCTCTGTCGGTCGGTGCCATCTTTATTGACCTGTTCATGCACCGACATGACAAGCCAATTTCCCTCAAAAGCGCAGCCTTATGGTCCGTTTTCTGGGTTGTTGTCGCGATGGCATTTGCCGGTTTCCTGTATGTGCATCACGGTGCCGAGGTTGCCAGCCTGTTTGTCACGGGTTATGCCCTTGAGAAGGTGCTGTCAGTTGATAACCTGTTTGTCATGATGGCGATTTTCTCATGGTTCTCAGTTCCGGACCGTTACCGTCACCGGGTTCTGTACTGGGGGATCATTGGCGCTATCGTCTTCCGGGGGATTTTCGTTGCGATCGGTACCGGTCTGCTTAGCCTTGGCCCTTATGTCGAGCTGATCTTTGCCGTTGTTGTTGCCTGGACTGCGGTCATGATGCTCAAAGGCGGTGGGGATGATGACGAAATTGAGGATTATTCTCAGCACCTTGCTTATCGCCTGGTTAAACGCTTCTTCCCGATTTGGCCGAAACTGTCCGGACATGCATTCCTGCTGACCCAAAAAGAAGTGGACGCCGAACTGGCTAAGCCAGAAAACAAAGACGTATCTGTAGGGCGACTGAAAAAGGCAGCGCTTTACGCCACCCCATTGATGTTATGTGTGGCTGTAGTGGAACTCTCTGACGTAATGTTTGCCTTCGACTCTGTCCCGGCAATTATTGCAGTCAGTCGTGAACCTCTGATTGTGTATAGCGCCATGATGTTCGCAATACTGGGCCTGCGTACTCTGTATTTCGTACTGGAAGCCCTGAAACAGTATCTGTCCCAGCTGGAGAAAGCTGTTATCGTCCTGCTGTTCTTCATTGCGTTTAAGCTGGGTCTGAACGCTACCGATCACATCTGGCACCATGGTTACAGCCTGTCTGCGACCACCAGCCTGTATGTCGTACTGGGTGTACTGGCTCTTGGTATTCTGGCCAGTGTCATCTTTCCGGAAAAGCCGGAAGCTGAAAATAAAGAAAGCTGATCTCAGCTGATTAATGATTAACGAAAGAGGATAAATAGATGAGCGTTTCACTATCTAAAGGCGGCAACGTTTCCCTGAGCAAAACCGCGCCAAGCATGAAAAACGTGCTGGTTGGCCTTGGCTGGGATGCACGTTCTACGGACGGTCAGGACTTTGACCTCGATGCTTCCGCATTTCTGCTGGCAGCCAATGGCAAGGTTCGTGGCGATGCAGATTTCATTTTCTATAACAACCTGAAATCTGCTGATGGTTCCGTTACTCATACCGGTGATAACCGTACCGGTGAAGGTGATGGCGACGATGAATCCCTCAAAATCAAACTGGACGCGGTACCTGGGGATGTCGACAAAATTATTTTCGTTGTCACTATCCATGATGCTCAGGCTCGTCGCCAGAGCTTCGGTCAGGTTTCCGGCGCATTTATCCGTCTGGTGAATGATGACAATCAGACTGAAGTTGCTCGCTACGATCTGACAGAAGACGCTTCTACTGAAACTGCCATGCTGTTTGGGGAGCTGTATCGTCACAACGGAGAATGGAAATTCCGTGCGGTTGGCCAGGGTTATGCTGGTGGACTGGCCTCCGTGTGCGCTCAGTACGGCATCAACGCGTCCTGATAAAAAGTAACTTTCTTACCCAAATCATTCGGGGGTGATGCCCCCGATATCCACGACCCGATATCTACGATTAGCAGGAGCAAAAAATGGCTGTTTCTCTCGTTAAAGGCGGTAATGTTTCTCTGACTAAAGAAGCCCCGAGCATGAATGTTGCTCTGGTTGGCCTGGGCTGGGATGCACGCGTTACTGATGGTCAGGCATTTGATCTGGATGCATCAGTATTCCTTGTTGGCGAAAACGGTAAAGTGCTGTCCGATTCGCATTTCGTATTTTATAACAACACCACCAGCCCGGATGGCGCAGTACAGCATCAGGGTGACAACCGTACCGGTGAAGGCGACGGTGACGATGAGCAGGTCAAAATTGATCTGACAAAAGTGGCCGCAGACGTTAAGAAGCTCGTATTCGCAGTCACCATTCATGAAGCAGACAGCCGTAAGCAAAATTTCGGCATGGTCAGTAACAGCTTTATGCGTGTGGTGAACAACGATAATGGCTCCGAGATTGCACGCTTTGACCTGTCAGAAGATGCCTCAACTGAAACCGCAATGATTTTCGGTGAACTGTATCGCCATGGCGCGGAATGGAAGTTTAAGGCTGTAGGACAGGGCTTTGCTGGTGGCCTGGCTGCGCTGGCAACCCAGCACGGCATCAACATCTGATAAACCAGTAAAACCAAACCCCGGCCTGTCCGGGGTTTTTTCTACCCGCTGAGTGATCCCTTTACCCGGCAACAAGGAGCCTAAATGCAATTACAATCAGGACAGAACATTCCGCTTCACACAGCTACACTGACTCTCCGGCTTGATTATCCCCCCAGTCCTGGATTTCACAGTACCCCTGAGACTTGCCTGTTTATGCTGAATGCTGAGGGAAAAGTGACAGGCGATGCCGATTTTATCTTTTACAACAATCTCAGTGCCGCCGGTGGCAGTGTGAAGCTCAACCCCGGTCACCAGTACGCAGTCGTTCATTTTGCGCTTGACCAGATCCCGGATACGATTCAGAAGATTGCAATCACTATGGTGATAGATGGCAGTGATACGATAAGCGGCCTCGCGCAACTGAAACTTTCTGCTGAAAGTCAGGCCACCTTTTTTGTCGATCTCAATGGCCGCACAGAAAAGGCAGTAATTATGGGGGAAGTTTACCGATACCAGGGCAACTGGAAGCTCAGGGCGCTTGGGCAGGGATTTAATGGCGGGCTTGAGCCACTGGCAGTTAGCTATGGTGTGGACGTGGAACCTGCAGCAGAAGTTGTACCGCAACCAGCCAGGATCAGCCTTGAAAAGAAACTCGAAGGTAAAGCGCCTGCGCTTATCAGCCTGGCTAAGAAAGCCAGTATTTCACTGGCAAAACACAAACTGGATACCGTTGAAGCACGAGTCGCTTTTGTTCTCGATGCCTCAGGCTCAATGACCGGCCAGTTTAAAAAAGGCCATGTACAGGCCGTTCTTGACCGTATAGCTGTCCTGTCTGTCCAGTTCGATGATGACGGCACGATGGATGTATGGGGCTTTGCTGAGCGTCACAAGAAATACCCTGACGTCACACTGGACAACCTTGACGGATACATTGCTGCCATTCAGAACACAGGTAAACGATCTGCCTGGGAAATCCTTCCCGGCCTTGGCGGGACGAACAATGAGCCGCCAGTCATGAATGAGGTTATCGATTATTTCAAGGACAGCACCCTACCCGTTTTTGTCGTGTGCATTACAGATGGCGGGATCAGCAAAACACGAGAAATTAAAGAGGCCATCCGCCGCTCAGCCAACTATCCTGTCTTCTGGAAGTTCGTGGGACTGGGCGGATCAAATTATGGGATTCTGGAGAGGCTGGACACCTTTAGCGACCGTCGGGTAGACAACAGCAACTTTTTTGCGATCGATAATTTTGCCCACATAAAGGACGAAGAGTTGTATGAAAAACTTCTCGAAGAGTTCAAAGACTGGCTTGGACTGGCAAAAAAGGAAGGCATTATCTGACCCATCGCCCCGGTAAGGGGCGATAGGCCTGCTGCCATGACGACATCTTTTCAAAGTACGCAGAGCTAAACAGGGCTATATGCAGATGTGATCGCTGAAACCCAACTTCACCCAGTAATTTATACCCAGGAACACATCGGCAGGGATGAAAAAAACCCGCTCGGAAAAGCGGGCTGAAAGTAGGTATTCCAATGGTAACAGGTTGAAGCATACCTAATAGTCCGAGCTACCGATTTACCAGGATGCACTCTTTTTTTGACCAGTTACAGTGGTTAAATGTAGAATATATGTTGCCTTTATGTAAAGAAGAAATTACAGAACGATAAAGGGCAATTTTTATCTGATGACTAGCTTCGACGGAAGTTTACGACGGAAACCTTGATGGAAGTGACGCCAGTGAGGCTCAGTCGCTGCGGAAAGGAGTTCATAATCACCCCGCGTATCACCCCATGCCCGAAGATGATAGTCAGTCAGAGGTCCATATTCTTTTTCAAGCCGGATAATTTTCTGTGAGCACCTGCAATTATGGCCACTGATTCTGCCAGTCAGAATGCCGTCTTTTGTCTCTAATTGTGTACCAATCAGTTTGATCCTAAGTTTTTCGGCAAAGGGTCTGAGTACAATTTCCGGCGACGCAGAACATAAGGTGACGATCGCGCCGGAAGTGACTTCATTCGCCACAGCAATCAAACCTGCCGGGCGCATGAGGCGATGCCAGTAGAGCTGACAGAATTCCTCTGCTTTAGAAGACACCCACTTTTCCTCTACACCAGTAAGAAAAGTTGTAATGAGCGTTTCTTTTAGCTCATCACGCGTCATCTGCTTACCCATACAGCGTAACGTGGGTAGAGCCATGCTGACGATACGTCGCGAAAACGCCCGATTGCCAAAGGCAAACCGCAGAAAAGGGATAAAGCTATCATGCCGCGTTAACGTACCGTCAAAATCAAATACAGAAAGCATGCGGGGCTGAATGACGTTCATCGTGATCTTATTCCGTTGGATAGTAGGTTACTTCTGCCAGCCGCTGCACTATACCACCAGGACGCGAATAACAGTAACTGCACGTGAGGTGCTAACATCCTGCTCGCGTCAAAATGAAGGGCAGGGGTCCAGGCACCTCCTGAGAAAAGTAACTTTTTCGTGATTGTGTGCTCAGTAAAATCTGATGCGGTAACCCCATACTCTGGATCGGCGGAGGGCAGTATATTACTGTTCCTTCACAAGTAATGAGTTCTGATCTCTGTAAGCATACCTGTCACATTCAGCACCCTGAAACCGTACCCCGGAACTGTCTGGTGTCAGGACAAGTCCACCTTGTGCAGCATGTACGTGGAGAAGCTTATCCCCACCCGACACATTCAGATGTAGTGCAGGCACGCCATGATTGATTTCCGGTAATACACCTAAGCAAAGCTGACCTGTATCGTCCGCCACCTCGATTGAGGTCTGGTTATCCAGATGGTAGGTGGCCGTATAAATTCTGCTATCCGCTTCATGGCAAACCGGTTCACCTTCAGGGATACGCCAGTCCGTCATTCGTTTAATAACAGGAGCACCGACAGATTATTTTTGTGCGGCCACAATAAGCAGAGATTGCAGGGCAGCTCTGTCAGAGTTTCGGATCGCCCTGTCGAGGATAGTTTCCTGTCCCTCGTCTGCCCAGGCTTCAACATGATAATTTGACCATACGTTACGTTCAGTCGAAGGCAGACGGTCATCGGGTTCAATGTGGAGTGTGGGGGTACACTCTATGTCTGAAAGATAGGGCTTTGCGACATCGCCATCCGTAATGCCGTTGACCCGTCCACCACAGTGATCAGCAATTACCCGCCCTATATCCAGCATGAAGGCCTGGTGCGCCTCACGGGAGTCAAGTTCACCCAGCAGTTCAGGTTTAATAAGAAGACCGGTTACGATTTCAGCCAGTTCATTGGGTAATATTTGCTTTGTCATAATGCCTCACAAAATAGACAGATCAGTACAGAAGAGTGGAGGGAGAATGCCCGGACCAAAGAAAATCACATGACGTTCAGGTACGATTTCATCACCCGGAACTCATCAGGAGTGATTGGTTTCATACTGGATTTTTTGATGGCAGAGCCAGAACTAAATTGTATCCCTCCTTCGGCATCTTTTTCCCCACCATCGCGATAGTTAAGCTGAATCTCATCATACCTATGCGCTGCATTAACGCTGTTCGGGCAACGCAATATAAACGATACTGGATATTCAAGCTCACCGACGACCTCTGTAAATTCACAAAAGAAGTAATTCATCTTCTCGGCGAAAGCGGTTCGTTCAGCCTCCAGAAAATTGTGTAGACCTGTCCACCGGATGAAATCCTTGCTCACGACACAGGCAGCGCCTCCAAACCCGTCAGGCCTTTTTAAGTTACTGCATGTAAAAGCAATTTTGAACTCTATCAATTCGTTCCTGTCAAATGCAATAAGTGCCGCCTGAGCAAACAGCGCACCATGTTCAGAATTGAAATCACCGAGATCACTGTTAATAAGAAAACCTTCTGGGCATTTTTCCCCATCAAAATGCCAGTCCAGGTCTTCAGGAATATCTGCAACATTTCTGAATGGATGGTTCAGGACACAGTGACGTACAATAATCTCCATTTCTGACAGGCCGTTTGTGTTATCACATGAAATTAGTTTTTGAATAAAACTATCATCCGGTTCAAACAATTCATTCATTGCCTCAAGTAATATATCAGCTTGAGTAGGATTTGCTTCGATAAGGCAAGCACATTCTGAATAATAGTCAGCCATGATAAACCTCATATCTGTTTAGAAGATTACGATCGATTATGAATAAGACCATCATACTAAACCAAACCGGCTCATCAAGGGGGTATTTCCACCGGAAGCAATAATAATTAAGGTCAGATTCATAAATTCTGGATAATAATAACCACCCCCTTAAATGGTACAAAAAAACCCTTGAAAACAGTGAGAAATATTGGGCTTGAAAAATTTAGTTTTTCTGATTGAAGCTTTGTATTCTATCCAGTTTTATATATAAGAGATAATGGTAGCGCTGAAAAACAGACGTTAAACTCCATAATTGTAATAGTGCTAAGAACATAATCAATCTCGTCCAGCAATTCAGCCAGTGTGTAACACCAAATATAGTCCTTTCTGTATGAAGTTATCCAGAATGATGACCACCATTCCTTAATCAGCAGGTAAATATGATTAGTTGTAAGTCCTTGTCCATGGGTATCGTTTCGCCACTCTTCTAACCAGCGTTTATGTTGACCTGGAACACAGAAAGACAAGTAAAGCCTGGATTTTGCAACGTTAATTTCAAGTTGATATTTCAATAGGTTATATTCTTTCTTTGTCAGGCGCTCCACCCTTTGATCATGAATCCGGTCACGGTGTTCGCGGCGCTGAAAAACCCTGTTCTGTAACTCCGGGAACATGGAAACTGCCAGAGACCAGGAAAGAGGGAGAATAAAACACTCTCCACGAGATTCAATCAGAATATCGATAGCACGCAGGTATTCAACTTTAGTTGCTTCGCCACGAACAAATGGATCGTAACTCGAATCAACCTTTCTCAAGTCATTCGAGCTAATTTGCGATTTACCTGTAAGTTCTTTAAAAAAGGCTTTGACGTAGGCCAGTTCTCCTGTTTTCCGTCCCAAAGCTCTGCGATTCTCCACAGAAGCAATAGAAGCCATTGCACATCGCTGGAAAGGGTTAATCGGGACAAGCGTGGAAGATATCATTAATTACCATCCTTAGAGAATAGGAAGCACATAAAGACATATTATCAGTAATTATTTCACTTGCTAGTACCTATTTATATAATAGTGCTTATGAATAATATTCAAAAACATTTAATATTTTTCGGAGTCAACTTCAAACATGAGAAAGCAACTTTTAGCACACCCATAAACCGGAAGCATATAAAAACAGTGAGCAAAGGGAGGGTTAAAGCAATTACTAAGCCTTACATGAAAGGCTTAGTAAAGGAAATCAGGGATATTACTTAGTGATACAGCTTTCAACTAGTGAAGCAATGAATTTTCTTTCTGCATAACATCCTTTCATTGATTGCGGATCAAAAACAATATTATCAGCTTCGACATAGCGTAGCCTGTGGTATACAGACAAACGCGCTTCATTCCTTTTATGCTCTTCAAGAACCGGGGTGTAATCATGATCGGTCATTCCTATAACAAAGAAAGCACAAATGACAGATAGTCCAATGATAAAGAAGGGAGCATGTTCCAGGAAAGAAGACATTGTTTTAGATACGTTTACGTCAAAAATATCAACAACAGCATTACTGAATAAGGTAATAATTATAAGTAAAAACATTACACCGATAACACAGGAAATCCGGAGGACCATTTTTGTGTTGTCAGGCTCAGCAGTAACTTCATCAGGTGGTGCAAAGACAGTAGAACGAGTCGTCTTCTGCATTTCCGAACCGGCATAACCTCCGCCTCCCAGAATAACAGAGTCTCCCGAAATGCCGCCCCCCAGTACTGAACCTGATCGTTCAGTAGTTGAAGTTTCCTTCAGATAAAGGGAGTGCAAAGGGATCCCGTCAGTTGGTGAATAATGAACTTTCATGATAGTCATAGTAAGGCTCCTGATTATTGATACTTTTATAGTACTGTGAGCCTGAGGACAATTTTTCCTTTAAAAGGGTGAAATCGCTATTTAACAATTTTTTTTACCGGGCACGAAAGGATAAAAACCGTAGTTGTCCTGCAAAAGCATCCAATTATGGAAAAACTATGAATGCAACATGTTGACGAGAAAATCTGATGGAAAAAGTTTACCTGTCTGGTATTGTCAGTAAAACCGGCAAAGGATTCAACTAACCAGGGGTGGTTTGTTGAATACGGAGCAGTAGCAGCCCCTTTGCCGGTTTGTCATCCTTTCATGCCTGCATCACTTTCCTTCCTGCTACCTGAAGACATCCACATACGATCTGCAATAAAGAAGCCCACATTTCGTTATGGGAGTGAACTACTTTTTTCACGAAAAGGGTCTCTCTGGGCGCACAATACGTGACACCGTCACTTTTAGATGTAAGTGATTTAATATCATTGGATATAGTCACAATGGTAAATGTCAATAGCGATAAAATAACAGAAATTGATTATAAAATTGATGCCTTTTAAATAAAACAAGGTTTCAATATGTCGATATAAAAACCAACAAAAAGCATGAATTCAGGAATAACCAGAAGTGTGCTCACTTTTCCATCGCTTCAAGAGGTATGCAACATCCTATTTACAGTTAGAATAATACCCTTTATTCCATGTGTTAGATTAATGTTATCACCCGAGGTGGGGGTAACCAGCTTCTAAATCAGTCCAAAAGTTACTTTTCTAGTGGTTTTTGTTCAGGTTGCGCTACGCGAAATCTGAAGAAAAACGGAGGGGTGAGTACGTCAGATTTCACGTAGCGCACGGCGACGAAAAGAAAATTTCGTATGATTTCTGGCCGGTTAATTGATCAAAATTGAAATCGCAGGATGAAGTACAACAGGGCTGAAGCCTTTTATGCCAGAAAAGTGCTGATAGTTATAATAGGGCCGAAGCCCTTACTGAAGCATTTTGGCGTTAACTGCAGCCCTTATCGGGCAAATGGGGTAGGGGGCCAGCCGGGGCAACCCATGATGCCCAACCATCCTTTCCATATCGTTCATTATAGTAACTTTCTTTGATCGCCTTACGCGCCAAATATGAAGCAGTATCCATACCAAATACCTCAATAGGAAATAGTTCATGCCCCCCAATATCCGTCAGACAAAAATCTGGGAAAACATCATTATTAGAAGCATCGTATCTCAGGGGTTTGATAAATGACCGCTCATGCTTATGAAGATAATTTAGCATGGTCAGCTCATAACTCGAGTCTGCCGGGATCCAGTTTTCATCAACATTCATCAATGCTATCTGAAGTGGTTTAAGATAGTATGTATCTTTCCCCTTAAATTTACCCAGATCACCTATAGCCATACAGATTACGTTACCTCCTGAACGCCAGTTTGCTATTTCAGAGCTGAATCTCTTCTCCAGTGATGCCCAATTCTCAGTATTCATCAGCACAACTGGAACACCTGAAAAAAACTTTATCGGAAGTCGTTTTGATGCATTCGAGTGTCTTTCAGGGTTATATTTAGATAGTACATTGAGGCAAATCAGACGCTCTTTATTCATCAGCGCCTCTGATGTCATTTTTATGTTTTTTGTCTCTTGAGGTGTCGAAGGATATGCACCTGCAAGTAAATGCATGGACAGCGGATGTGATGCGACTTTAATTTTTTCCGCAGAGTGGGTTATAAGGTTGAACACCTTGCCAGGATTACGTTTCCCGGCCATTTTCGGATACCAACGATTCAGACCGCTGTCATCCCACAGGAACTGGAGAAGACCCAGCAATGACATGCTATTCTGAGAAACACCACCTGATTTATTCCTGTTATCTATCGGTACGATCGAGGTCGACTCCGAGTCAGATGAGGCTAATGCCACGTCTAACCTAATTCCGTAGCCTCCATCTTTAAGGTCTTTGACGACACCTTGTGTATAGCATTTTAGACCTGAATTGTCTTTATCAAGTGTAAAGAAAATACAGTCAGGTGAATGTTGACTACCTGTATTCGGGTACCGCGCCAGGAAATAAGTATCACCGCCTGAGTGATATTTTACGGCAAGTGATTTTTGTCCTTTTCCTTTACAGGCACAGCTTACCTTCGCTTCTACCGAAGCATGCGCCCGGGACAAAACGGCGTACCAACTCTTTTTAAATTCTTCTTTTGTCTGGAAGTCTCTTGAATACCTTTTACTGTCACCCCCATAAGATACAATCACATCATTAACAGTAGACATAAGCCCCCCTTAATTGATCTGAGCCGAGATGCGTTTTCATTCACCTCAGGTAATAATTTTCATATACATTGACACAATAGCATGTTGTTAATAAAGTAACCTATACTTTGAAAGTAACTTTTCAAAATCGTTGTGATTTCCCCCTCAAATCACATTTAATGATTATCATCCAGAGACAACCAATGATAAACATCCGGTCAACTAGATTAGCCATTTTTCCACTGGCTGTTATCCTTTTATATTCCCCATTAACTTCTATTGCCAAAACTTTCTCGGCGAAAGTAGTGCGAGTTATTGATGGTGATACAGTCCAGGCTTATGACGGTGCAACAAATACAAGAATACGGCTCTATGGGATTGATGCTCCTGAAAGTAAGCAAGCCTTCGGACAGAAAGCAAAGCAAGCAATGATTCAGTTAGTAGCAAATCAGGTTGTTAGTATTCAGGACCATGGGCAGGACGTCTATGGTCGTATGCTTGGCACAATCTATCTTAACAACAACGATGTTAACGCCATCATGGTCGCAAACGGTATGGCCTGGGCATATCGGTATCAGGGGAGGTTGATTGTTCCTGAATATGGGCCTCTTGAACAAAACGCTCGAAATGAAGGGAAAGGTCTGTGGTCTGATCCGCACGCTATAGAACCACGTCAATGGCGAAAAGCGAATAATTAAGTAAGGAATCACACTTCCACTTTCACAATATCGAGCATTCCTACTCCTAAAAAGTAACTTTTTAACGTGCGCTATTATTTATAAACAACACTGTAAAAAATGGGGGATTTATGGTTCAGATTCTTAATACAACAGGTTTAAACTATCATGTAGAGCAAACCATCGCTAATGCCGAAGAGCGCATTATTTTGATAAGCCCTTATCTGAAACTTAGCGCAAGAATTAAGGAGCTCATTGAAGACAAAAACCGTATGAAGGTTGATATTCGTATCATCTACGGTAAATCTGAACTTAACCCTAAAGACCATGAATGGCTTGTCAGTTTACCTTATGTTCGTTTGAGTTTTTGCCAGAACCTTCATGCTAAGTTTTATGCTAATGAAAATCAAAGCCTGATATGCAGCCTAAATCTATATGATTTTAGTCAAATCAACAATCATGAACTTGGGGTGTTAATTGTAAAGGATGATGACCGTGACGCTTTCAACGCTTCTATCACAGAGGCCCAGCGGTTAATCAGGATCAGTACAGAAAATATTCCATCACCAATATCATTACAATCGGGTAGATCTGAGTTGCAAAAAACTCATGAGCAGAAGAGTGAACATACAAGAACATCTCAAAAAAATGATGAAAAACATAGTATGTTAACAGATCCTATCTCAACCGAGTCAGATGAGAGAACAAGTAAAGAGGGGGATACAAACCCAGAACCCGCAAATAAACTAACCTCAACTAATTTAGCTAAACAACATAAAATGGGTTTATCTGAAATGTATGCGGAATTGATGAATTCAGGATACCTCATAGAGAAAGACGGAAAATATGAGTTAACGCCTTTAGGTATTTCCATCGGAGGCGAGAGTAAACCCAATCGTTATAAAAAAGGTGAGTTTTATTTTTTATGGCCTTCTGATATTTCTCTTTAACAGAGTTAACTTTTAAATTGCAGGGTGGTTTTTTTAATCACCCCTTTAACATTTATATGCAGTCTGAAATTTCTTAAGCAGTATCCTTTTGCAATCAAAAAATGTATTCAAATAGCATTGATTGTTTGCTTGATGACCTTTACAATTACAACATCTTATTCACTTCATACAACGATAGAATCATAACCGGATAAAAATTTTCCCGAGATGATTTTTTTCAAGATGGTGAATTTACCAACAGGGCAGTATCAAGACCAAGGAACATACATTCAGCATGAGATAGACTCATTTTTAAGACTTTTCTCGATTGAGAGAATTGAACTTCCTAAACCACTTGCTGAATTTCTTTAATTAATTTAATGTTCTTATGTAATTGCATAACAATGTGCATAAAGAGGTAACTATGAGCGAGACATTACAGGTTCTCAATAACATCCGTACACTTCGCGCTCAGGCACGAGAGCTACCATTAGAAGTGCTTGAAGAAGTATTAGAAAAGTTCACTATTGTCGTCGCTGAACGCAGTGAAGAAGAAAAGGCGGCCGAAGCGGCTAACCGTGAGCGTTTAGAAAAACTCTCTCATTACCGGGAAATGATGATCGCTGATGGTATAAATCCGAGCGAACTTATGGACGCGGCCGTCAACATTAAAGTACGCAAAAAACGTGAACCACGTCCTGCGAAATATGCTTACGTAGACGATGCCGGTGAGCAAAAAACCTGGACAGGTCAGGGACGTACTCCGGCACCAATTAAAGCTCAGCTGGATGCAGGAAAAACTCTCGAAGATTTCCTGATCTAAAACAAAATTTCTTTATTTTATTAACCACCTTACCAAGGTGGTTTTTTTTATCATCTTCATGCATTATCGTGGTTGGTCCGGCCGCAGAGAGATTACTATGTTAAACGATCATATTGAGACAGTTATGGATTTGTTTAACGGATCCAGACATCTAATCATTGCTGGAATTGTTCTAATTTATCTGGTGTTGATATGCCGTATAGTCAGTCATTATGAGGTTTATGCGGTAATGAACCGTAGACAGACATCATCCAGAGCTGGTAAGTATGAAGATGAGGACTCGGATTTAGCTAACCTTCTCATAAGCAAGAGTAAGGTTTCTCTGTGTTTAGACGTCATTACATTAGTATTGATTACATTTTTCACTGTAATGATGTATGTGTCAGCCTGAGTTTGTTGTGTTCATATTGGCATTTGGTATATCTGGCCATAGCCACACCAAACCACAAAACGTGTAAAATCAATAACTTAGTACGCATAATGTGCGTTATGTTAAATCCAGACTGTATATATATACAGTGCTTTATCAGACACTAACCTCTCACGTTGTAAGTCTTGCATTAGGGTTAATGCTATGAATGTCCATAAGAGTTATCAAACTATCACCCACTACCATTTTGATTGGTTGACCCCAGCTGGCGACTACCCCAAGTCTGCTATTATGGTAGTTGAATGCAAGGATGGCCGTTGGATGATAGTTCAGGAGTTTGGGGAAGATTACGGCTGCTTCGAAGGTGTGCTGAAGAATGAATGCGATCTTATCACTAAGCCTACTTTTTATCCCGACTTGCGAAGTGCAGCTATGTCCGGTTTTGGTATGATGAAGCAATTATACCCACTGTACGATGATAATCTCTTTAATGAATTCCTCTCAGAAATTCCGGAATAGGTATTTATATGGCCAATATCCTTATGCCCGATTGTCTTGTGAAGTTAAACAATCTCTTACAGGCTATTGAGAATGCACCCGTTGAGTGCGATGGTCATACATTAATGATAAGCAGTGCTCTAAATCATGCAGGCATTTCTCATCAACGAATGTGCGGGGTAGTTAAAAACCCCAAAACGTATTTTGAGTTATATCCACATTTCTGGATTGAGATAGGTGAATTCACTCTGGATTACCGACTCAGGATATGGGTTGAGTTATATTCAGGTGGAAAACTATCAGAGGGTGCCCCTCACGGCATATTTGATGCGCGTGGGCTTGAGTATCTTTACACTTCTGGAAGCATTTGCCCACCACCTGCCCTGGACTTTAATTTATTAAACTTAATCAGTGATGGTTATTACGAAAAAATTAACTTTACCGAGCTAACAACACTGGCACATTCTGTAGATATTAGTTTAATCAGTGATGTTAAGAATGTTACAAACACCGGGGTTGCAGAGTACAATGATAATTAATCAAAAAATATTAGAAGCTGATATTACAAATATAATCAATACATTTGAAAGGCTAATGGATGAAAGTAATAAAAGTATTATACCAGTAAAATCCAGACATGTTGATGGCTTGGCCTTGTTCGAAAACATGTATATACGTGCACGTAGCAAACATGCATCTTTGCTGGGTAAACCTGTTCTGGTTGTTTCATCAGTTTCTGTATTTATCACTAATCAAGGCTGCTTCAGTACACTTCTTTCTCACTTAAAAGCCCATTGTAAGAACAAGAGTTACCTGTTAAAAATTGAGAGCGTAATCTCTCAGGAACTCAGGAGATATCTTGCCAGGCAAATGTTCGTATTCATTGGAGAAGAATGGGAGTGCGGGTCTGGTTATTGGGTGCCTGAAGATGATCCAGTATACCCATCTTTAAATACACTACCTTATTGATAATAAATACTCTTTATAGGCTCTGAATAATGTCGACTATTCATCTCATTACAACATGCGCGAAAAAGAAAGCAGGACCTGTACATGACACTGTGTTTCCCTACCATACGACAGATACTGAGATTGCCTATCAGCAATGGAAAAGTCTTGTGCAGTCCCGATTCACTACATGTAATGATGATATTAAGGAAACGGAAAACATATACTGTAGTGCTCACTGGAGTACAGCTAAGTCTATTGCAAACTCTAATTCTCATATCTGTTTATGGGTTATTTCTGCAGGTCTGGGCCTACGACACAGTTCTGACCCCGCGATCCCTTATGATGCTACGTTTACAAAGATAGGAAGAAAGAGCGCCAGCATATGGGGTATGCTGACTTCTGACCCCATACTGCCTGGAAAAGTCCCTTCCCTTGCGGAACTGTTTAGTATGTACCGGCATGATATCTTTATCATTGCGGCCTCTCCCGTTTACCTGAACGCTGTTGAGGACGATCTCGTTAAAGGAGTGGCTTATCTTCCCTGTCCGATAAAGCAGCTTAAAATCGCTTCCAGCGCTGCCTACAATGGAAGATTAAGAGAATATGTGCGATGCGGCGGAACCAGAATGATGAAAGACCTTAATGCAAACATGACGACTCTAAACATTAAACATGCTGGCATGCTGATTCATGAGCTGGAGTAATGGCAGGTACACTTAGCCTTTGATGCAGCTGCAGAACGCTGGCTCTGACTGCCGGTGCCCACCCAGCAACGCATTATTTCATTTGTACTGTTGAGATATTGCCTCGATTACCCCGCCTTACTGTCATGCGCTAGTTCTACGATTTCTTTGCCCGGACATGTCCGGGAGCCGATTATCCATGGTGGTTGTTCCTGCCCTGCCTGAATAACCGGCTTTAATTCTCTGTTCATCGCCCACAAAAAAAACTTATATTTAACATTTTAATTCATTCCTTCATGTTAAGTACTGACAATATTTCATAATGACAGATGCTACTGTTTGGTCAGTCATCCCCTCACTGTAATTCGTTGACACCAGATTTTCGCACCCAGGTGGAAAACGGTGTGATTCATCATCAATGATAATAAACTTGTTGACCCCCATATGTCTGGCATGTAAAAGGCACTCTCTGTACCGAACATATTCGGTATCCTTTACTTCCTGAAGTGAAGGTGTAACACCTATTATTCTGTGTCTGAATGCTACCGGAAAAAGGTATTTAAGCCCTTCTAAAGTCATTGTTTCCCTCCAACTGCTGGACACGACTATATGTAATTCTGGACATTGTTTTAAAATTTTTTCCAGTAGAGGCATTCTTTCAAATGTCTCATTCATCCTTCGATGGAGGACTCCATCAAAATCAAGATAAAGCAGGACAGTACCACCTGAACAATTGCAAGATGCTAGTTGAGGTGATCCTGTAAACTCTGGTGGGTTAATATTTTTAGAACGTCTTTTAACTATACTGTCATATAGCATAGCACTAAAGATGATAATAACAACAGCTGTTGCAAACATCACCCCACCAGCAGAAAGTGAAAACAATGCCCCTGCCATTTTCACCCCCTTTTTACATCATACTTAACTTTAAGTTTAGCAAACCCATCAAACTCTTTATTTTTCAGTTTAAACTCATCATCTATAACATTCAGCTCACCCAACGAAGCGAACGGTGATAGAGATAATTTAATATCTTTTATTACGTCCGTATTATTTACCACTTCATTTATTCCTTTCATGGATTTGTCCAACCAAAAATGGCTGTCTGATATAAGTGAAAGAATATACTGAACATCATCCTCTTTTTCGCACACAATATTTCTGCCATCAAACTGGACAGTGTCTTGATTTAAGTAAACAGCAAGGAACTGCAACTGAGCATTGCTTAAAGATAAGTTTTTGTAAACTTCTTTTAGGCCGCCGGTGTACTCTGAATTCGCAATATGAAAAGCCTTAAACACCTCATCATACTTATGCTGAAGCCTTTTCTTTGACTTAAGACTTTTAAATAGCAGATAAGATAAGATAACAATCACAATCATCATGCCGTTAAAAGCAATGTTATGTTCGAACATAGAAACCGCCATAAATATTTAATGTTTAGTGAAATTTACATCTTTCAAATGTAAAATTCATTTATTATTAACCTCATTATCTCCATGCCCACTGGGTCACGTTTTACGAGGCATTTACTATATATCCCTGTTTTTGAAGTGCTGCTGATACCGACACGATATGATATATAGAAAAACAATTCGTATGTTAGGAAATTCTTTAATTATTATATCTTCATTCAACCACTTGCGAGGTTCTCGTGTATTCGGTTTCTGTCGATGGTCAAAGCGCCCCTTTCTGTATATAACTAACTCAGCACCCCCTGTTTTCGGGTTAACCAGTATGCTTCTATAATAGCTATCACATGATAAGTATCCTTCATCATTAATAATCACTTTGCCGCTTTCAGTTTTGCACATGTATGGCATAAGTATTTCCAGACCTATACACAAGTCTTCATAAGTGTTTTTGCTCACTGAATTGCGAATACCTATCTCCAATGGTTTCCCAGGCTCTCCTTTTTTGAGATGCAGCGAAAATGACCTGACATAAAAGTAAAGTAAATTCTTACAAAAATCAGGATAAGGAGGATTTGTCAGAAGTTCAAGATCTGGACGAAATTTGTCATTCCTCATATAGATGAATTTTTTTTCCTGCGGGCAGTAATAACTATTGTCATACTTGATACCCCTTGATAATTCGGGTCTGTTATAAAGCACTTCCCTGCTATATTCATCGTTCTTTGCACATGATACATAAGCAGATAAATGTTCCAAACTAGGGAGGAATATACCATAATCCTTTGTCTTATCGTCATCAATAACGCCACCCCATTTAGCTATCAGGTTTCTTTCATACTGTTCTTTGAGCGCATTTGTTTTTTGTATATTTAGAAATAACGTTTCAAGAATCATGCTTTTTTCGGTAATTATCTTTATAGACAGTGCTCTACGTCTTGCGCTTTCTTCCTTCGCCCTCTCAGCTTCACGTCGCCAGTACTCAATGCATGTTTTTTTTGTTTTCTCTTCTTTATTTATACAATCCTGCAATGATATATAAAAATTTTCTTGGACATGATGTACATTGGTGTTCATTTTCAGGTAACCTTTTATAAAGTTAAGTAAGTATACAAAAGATACTATAGCTAGTGTTTCTTTGACGCATTTCCATTTACGTACTCGTATGACGCTAAACACTAACAACGTCAGCAAAAACGACGCCACCAACGAAAACTGTCAAGAAAGCCTCCGACATACATACTCCTAGAATTTTGCCAATGAATTAAACACTCCGCTTATATTTCTATGTAAGGGAGGGCTATGTTTAGTTCCCTTTTGCCTTATCAATTGCCTGTTGCAAGCGATAAAAATCAGGCGCACCGGGCATAATGGTTGTGGTTTTGTTTTGCGGGTTCTTCATGTTCATAACAATAAACACTGGCGTGCCGCTATAATTGAGTTTATCCGCCAGCATCATATTTGCATCAAGAACATTCTGAAGCTGATCGCGCATTTCGACAGTAAGCAAGAAGTTACCTTGCTGATCCAGTATTTCTTTATATCCTAAACCATTGACCAGGGCCGCCAGATTAGAAGGTGTATAGTCCTTCCTGTCCTTCATTGCCCTACCCGCTTCACTCATGAGCTTATTATGGAACTCGTAGTATTTTTCCTGCCCGTACTTATTAAAGATGTAGAGACCAATTTTTGCCCCCATCCCGGAGATAGGTGTGCGGTCAGCAAAAATGGTGAAGTCTTTAAAGAAAGTCCGAACATTTTTATTTTCTGCAATCGCCTTTTCAAGCACGGGACTGGACTGCTGACAGAAATGACACATGTAATCGAAAAATTCAATAACAGCTACATCTGCGTTATCTGGGCCGTAGTTTGGCGTGAATTTTGTTTCAAGCAATACGTCTTTTGTATTCACAACGTCTGAGGTTTTTTCACCATCTCGGTTGGCTTCAAGGCGCTTACCAGCTTCCACCAGGTTCTCTGGATGTTCGATCAAATACTGTGCCGCAGTTTTTCCAATAAGTTCCTTGTCCTGCTCAGTCAGGACTAAACCGGCTGTCTTATTTACCTGGTTCGCTGTTTGAGCTAATGCATTGAATCTATTTGCCAGTTCGATTTGCTGTTTTTTGACAGACTCATTAGCCGAGTCATTTGAGTTCATAATATTACTGCCATTCCCCCAAATTACCGAACCAGCAACAAAACCACCTACTACCAAGGCGATGTGAATCAGAGTTTGTTTTTTAGTGCTTTGTTTATTTTCCATGATTTATCTCTGAGTTATTTTATTTTAAACAGGCGTATCTGATGGTTCTGAGAGCCATTTTACTTACTGGATTTACGGCTATTGCTGTCTAGTTCATCCACTGCATCCTGAATAGCCTTCTGGATATCGACATTACCGGCCGTCATGACAACATTATTGACAGACCCCCTGATATCCTGAGCATCATCCAGAATACTGGATATACCGTCAGCAATCGGGCCATTCTTCAGTGAAGTGTAATGCTCGTTCACCCATGTCGATTGTATAAAGTTATTCCTGGAGATTGACGATGGAAACTCCGCATCCGGAACCGAAATATTTTCAAGGCTATCTTTTGTTTGTGTATAGGCAAAGATGCCTCCAATGATACCCACGTATACCACTGTTCTGATTAATCCCATGAGAGACTCCGTTTTATGCGCTGTAGATGACCACAGGACTTAATTCCCTGCTCATTTGCACGGGTGATGATTTATCAGGATGCCCGGCAGCTGGAGTGGTTGATTTCAGGTCAGTCTGGACCTTACGGCCGTGCGAGTACACATCATCAAATACACGGTTCATTGAGCTCTTCCGCGTTGAAACTTTGTCATCGAGAAGCATGATCGGCTTTTGCGAGCCGTCGACATCGACGAAAGTAACTTTGCACGCAACTGGCCCGCAAACGCTGGATTGGGCGGCAAATGAAACAACCACAACCGCTGCCACTGCAATTAATTTCTTCATTGTTGCTCCCGGAGAGTTATTTTTTCTGATTGGCCGTTTTCAGGCTGTTCAGCATCTGGTCAGGGTCACGTAACCCCGCAAATACCATCGGCTCACCTTTCAGGCTTAAACCGCTAGGCGTGCCTGAGAGTTTGAACATGTTCCCTGCATTAAATTGGCTCTGAATGGAGTCCATGCAGGCCTTTGTCGGTTGCTTTTCAGGTAAACCATCCCCTTTCATTGCTCTGGTTAAAGCTGCAGGTTTGTCATCTGCACACCAGACAGATGCCATGTTTCGGGCTATCATGGAGTTCATCCCGGCACGTGGGTATGCGATGAATTTAATAGTGATGCCTTTATCCAGATAGGATTGCAGGTCGCTATGTAGTTTCTGGCAAAAGCCACAGGTGATATCAGTAAAAACACCGATGACATATTTCTCATCTGGTGCTTTGTAGGTGATAGTATCGAGCTTCTCAATATAGGATCGCATCCCTTTACTGATAAACTCGTCCGTGGTGTTTTCCACTTCTGTCCCTTTCACTTTGAATAAATTTCCGGTGAAGATGTATTCACCGTCAGACGTGACGTAACTCGTCCCTTCTTTTGAAAAGACTGAGTAAATACCACTTACCGGAGATTTCTCTGCAGAGACGGGGTTGATACCAACGGCTTCAATTTTGTCCTTTAATTCTGCAGGTAAATCAACATCAGCATAGGCCGATGGAGTTAACAATATCAGAGCAACTGCAATGGGTTTAATCATGTCCTACCTCCTTAAATACTGTATCAAACAAAAAAAAATATTTTTCCGACCAGGAGGCATTTACCCCCGGTATAGGAAAAAAATTTTTTTGTTGTCGTGTAACCTGTAAAAGTTACTTTTGAGGAGCGGGTTAATGACTAGATTATTTTTTGGAGCGGTGCTGTTCGCCACTTTAACCGTCAATGCAAATGCAGCATTCAATCCCCCACCGGATCGACCTAAGCCCCAAAATGTACCCGAAACGGTTAAAAACGAATGTTTAACTGACGCCGCGCGTTTCTTCGGGATTGACCGTGACCTTGTCTTTACTCTTTTTGATAACGAAGGTGGAAAGATTGGCTCTTTCGTCCTTAACACCAATGGCACATGGGATATTGGCCCAATGCAGATTAACTCATCAAATCTGGCTGAGGTGAAATCCCACTTCCCCGCAGTTACCTGGCGTGAGCTCGCTTATGACGCCTGTGCTTCTTTTTGGGTTGGGACATGGTGGCTGCACCGGAAAATTATTGACCGTAAAGGGAACGTGTTTGAAGGTATTGCTGACTACAACAGTAAAACGCCTCGCGTAAGAGCCAACTATATTTTCAAATTTATGGAACGTTATAACCGGCGTCTGCAGCGTAACGGCAAAATGATGCAGCTCAATGCATGGACCGGTCTTGATCGTGTAAAGCAGAATCCTCCCGAGGTAACAGGTAAGCTCGCTAACAACTCTCATCAGCAATCCTGGCAATCCTATAGATAAAAGTAACTTTTACTGCACCTTCGCTGGTTGCCCTGGTGAGGGTCCAACTTTTGGTGTCCAGTTCACAAGTCGGCGAGCGTTTATGAGTAACTTGCTAAACCAGAGGGAAGACCTCCCTGCCTCACCTGCATACGCTGATGGTCCGGCAGGGAATATCAGGAATAGATTAGAGGCAGATATCCGACTGATTATCATCCCTCAGGCATGTCATAGTCACCCGGCATTGCGGTCGATACCGCATTAGACAGCTGGCAGACCTGGCGCTTATCAGCGCCATTCAGTGGTTAAGTACTCTTCCATATATGACATCGCACGCGGGTTGCTGTTGCTCACCGGCACATCCAGCCTTCCCAGTGCCCGGGACAGCGTGGAAAAGTAAGGTTGCTTCTCCCATAATGCACGCTCGCCGATGACATAAATGCGTTGTTTCGCCCTGCTTACCGCGACGTTCAGAAGATTGGGTTTTTCCGCCGCCCAGGCTTTCGCCCCCTGACTTTTTATGTTGCCTCCCAGCACGAGGATAACCACAGTAGCTTCCTTGCCCTGTGTTTTATGTACGGTCCCCGTTCTGTCCATCCTGAATCCCAGCCTCTTTGCGATCCGGTTAAGCTGCTTAGCGCAGTCCTTGAATGGCGAGATCAGAAACACGTCGTCAGGTGTCAGTGAATACTGGTGACGCAACGCCAAAAGTAACTTTTCCACTGCCGCCCCTTCCTCCACTACCCAGTTTCCCTCGCATGTCCTCCCTTTCACATCCAGCCATCCGCTTTCAGGGAAATCCACCAGGCCCGGCTTTTTCCCGTGGACCATGAGCCCGTCATAGGCAATATGGTTACTGATACTGAACATTGGGTCATCACAGCGCCGGTGAACCCGTAACGGACAGCCCACCCAAATCTGTTCTGACTCCGGGTCGGGTAGATAGGTGCCAACGTCCATCGTCTGGTCTGCCAGTATCTGTGCTGAGACTTTTCCGGGCCACCAGCAGGACGGGATCTTATAATGTTTTCCCAGCGCCCCCTCTACAGTGGACGGA
This sequence comes from Klebsiella sp. JB_Kp031, assembly GCF_040064295.1. Taxonomy (NCBI): domain Bacteria; kingdom Pseudomonadati; phylum Pseudomonadota; class Gammaproteobacteria; order Enterobacterales; family Enterobacteriaceae; genus Klebsiella; species Klebsiella sp. JB_Kp031. Next base: position 101,534 of record NZ_JBEAJW010000021.1, on the reverse strand, counting down.
ATACCGCTGACCGGCTCCAGTTGTTTTGGGTCACCTACCAGAACCGTGCGTTTTGCTCTCCAGATAGCCCCAATCGCATGCTGAGGTTGTGCCTGTCCGGCTTCATCAATCAGCAACCAGCCTATCGCTTCCTGACCTGTATCCCTGAACATCCGGGGCATGGACGCAAAGGTGCTTGATATAACCGGGACGACCAGAGATAAGGAGTCGAGAGCCAGACCCGCCTGTTTTTCGGTCAGTTTTCGCCCTTTTAACCAGTCCATTGCAAGCCCTATATTAGCGGCCATTTTTACAGGATTATTTTCAATAAACGCCCGGTGAACGTCTAATGCTGCGATAAACACATCTTCCCTCGCCTTTCTCCAGCGCTCATGAAGCCATGGTGCTGACAACTCCCTTCGTTCATCTGTTGCAGTCCGCTCCGGCCAGGAGGCTCCCAGATCGGATATAGCCTGCTTCAGCAAGGTATTATTCTGTTCCTGCTCTTTACAGACCGCCTGACCGTTGCTGATCACCTGAGTGAGCTCACGCTCAAGGCTCCTGAGTTCATTGTCTGCATTATGTTTTTCTGATTGCGCCAGCTGCAGTTCCTGCCGTTGCTGAGTCAACGTCGCCCGCAAAGAATCTGATTCATCTGTCAGCCGTTGATAACGATCCCACCATGCCTTCGATATCCTCCCCAGCGAAAAGAGATTAGCCAGAAGGCCGGGTTTATTTTTTTCATGCTGGTGGATGCGCTGATCGAGTTCGTCCCGATCTCCACTGGACAGGGTCAGGGTCATTTCCATAGCGGCGAGTCTGTCAGAGAGCGTCTGTAGCGCGTTCCGGCATTCCTCAATCTGAAGCGTTGCGGTTTGCTTCCTTTCTTCCCACACTCTTCGTTGTTCTTCGAGCCACTCAATTTTATGCGTTAGCCCTGAACTGGTGACCAGTTGCTGACGCTCGGCTTCCTCCACCGCCTGTGCCTGTTCAAAACGTGTGACAGCCTCAGTCCAGGTCAGTGCAGGCTCTCTGACTTTCCGGGGCGGTCGCAGTAAATTCAGATGGTATTTCAGCCCCTCCCCACGTTCGGGTGAAAACTTCTCCGGAGGTGCTTCATCGCCTTTTTCACTTTTCTGCAGATTTCCCCACCACAGTGTGTTAACGAACTGCTCTCTGTTACTTTTATTGCCCAGTCTTGCCGCCAGAAGTCCCCAGGCAGGCCTGTTAAGTATTACGGTAGCCAGCCCGCCAAAGTAATCGCTGCGATCTGACACATCCTCCGGTACCGCTTCCATCCCGGGGAGCTCAAGTGAGATATTCTCCACGGCTCCGTTATTGGACGATGCAATCACGATGGCACTCCCCGCCAGGGACGGGTGAAGCGAATAATAGGGTATCAGCCTGTCATTGTATTTGAGGCTGTCTTTGGCTTTAAATGCAGAGTCTCCGAGTTTAACCAGTTTACTCGCCCGATCGGTGACGACTGCGGCCACCACATCACGCAGGAGTGTTGTCTTCCCCGTTCCCGGAGGACCATTTACAGCAAAAATACCCGGTTCAGTGTGATTTCTGGTCCAGATTTCATTGACGGCCAGCTGCTGGCTGAATGCCAGCGGGTACTTTGAAGGCCAGGAGCCAGCTGGTGGCTGTGTGGGCAACAGTTTCTCAAAAGCAAAATCCAGGCCTTCTTCAGTGCGTATATCGAGGCGCTGTTGGTTATCCCGGGTTATCGCCATGATAAAGTCTTTAAAACCGGCCCCACCCCCTCCTTGCCTCCACTCCGCGTCGAGCTTTCGCAGTTCCTGAATGAAAAAACTGTTAATGAGGTCATCGGGCACCGCTTCTTTCTTTTTATTGTCTTTCTTTGCACTGTCTTCCTGGATAACTTTCGCCTTCCTGGTCAGGGAACACTTAACCACACTGACGATCGTCGTATCCATGGCTTCTTCCGGGAAATACAGTTTTGCGATGACCAGTTTCTCAAGCGTCTTCAACCATCCTGTATCGGCCTTCTGTCCCTCCTCCTGTAATCGATAAGCCTCATTGTCCACCCACTGCATGAGATGAAGGGTCAGATTATCAAAATCGTAAAAACCGCTATCCACCAGCGGGAGGCTGTCGTTTGGTGCGGGCAGGTCGGACACATCGGAGCAAAGGGGAGCATGAAGAGCATAAACGCCGCGATCATGCCTGAGTATCTGAGCCGCCGACCATGCTGACAGGGATAACATGAACGTGGCTGGCTGGGGGATGCCTTCTTCATTGAAACCAATATCAAAAAGCCTGCATTTCCCTGATTTACGTTCTTCAGGTACCGCTTCATGGGCACCGATTTTATCCTCCAGCATTTTGGAAATCTCGCTAAGATGATAAACCCCCGCCTGAGCGGAGTAGCGCCACACTTTGCCAGGCGCAATATCCTTACGGGTATGTTCCGGGTCATCCCAGGGAAGCATGGTTCCTGCGCCTACTTTGTAAACCGGGTTGAGTTTGTCGCGGGCATTTTCCTTATCAATATCCTGAGGGGTTAAGGCTTCAATGGCTCTCCAGAAGAGGAACACATTTTCGGTTTTTATTGATGATTCATTCACGTAAACCTCACTGGTCTGTCTGTTCCTGACGTCGTGACTCCCGTTGACACACTACGAAGACGGTCTGCTTACCCGGCCGGGAAAAGAAAACGTCATTCCCCTTAATTTACCGGGTAGAACTGCCGGGGTGCTGTTTCGATGGCTGAGAAAAAGTAACTTTCCGGGCCTGTGCAGCGCATAAACAACGACTGTTTTTCATAGCCGGTCAGCGATAACAACTGTGTATCAACGGATACACCATGGACTATGGCCTGTAAAGCCCCCTTTTAGAGTTGAGGCTGCATCCGGGGGTGATGAAAACAGGGGGTTGGAGGCTGGGTTAAATAGTTTATAATGTAATCAAATGAGAAGGAGCAGAGGGTTACACAATGATGTACGAACTGTTTGGTTTTGAACTTGCCGACTTTAGAGAGCTCTTCTATGTCTTTTGCCTGGGTGTGCTTGTCTACCGCTACTGCACTGTCGGGCACAAATACCCGCTTTTCAGTTGCCGTAAGAAAGAGCCTGATACGGCTGAAAGGGTTGAAACCGGGGAATCCCGTGAAACGGATTATGATAATGAGTTTCCTGGCTACAGACAATCAGATATCAATGACCCCCGTTCAACTGAATATTATTTTTTTGAACAAGAAATTAATGAAAGACATCACCACTAAAAAGCCCGCTTTATAGCGGGCTTTTTTCTTAGTGTTTTCGGTACTTGTCCAGGAAGGCTTTCGCATAATCCTTGCCTTCTGTGGTACCGAGCCTTTCCGGTAGGCTTGCGATAAACGCAGGGTAAGCGGCGGCCGCTTCTGGCCCATATCGTGGGTCGTCAGCTAATTTACTCTGGACAGTCCTCATTGCGGTGTCCTGCGCGTCCTGAAGACGGGTTAATTTCTCGTCCGTCATACCAGGGCTGTTGTCAGCTAAATTGAGCGCCTGTCGTAACTGCATATTATTGCTCATGTTGCCGATGAGCGTTTGACCGGATGAACCGTTTTCTAACTTCATAGAATCACCGACATAACGGTCTGAACCGGCTCCGGTTAACGTTTTTGCTACTGTACGGTTACCATCAAACACCTGTTCTCTGGCTGCCTGCCCTTTATCTAACAGATTCGGACTTCTGCTGTTGCTGTCGCGCATACCTCCACCCAGCTCATAATCAGCAGAGCCAGTCGGTACTCTGCTGGCCGTAGTGCCCGCCTTGCTGACCGCGTTTTTAACGACGTCCGAAAGTCCGTTTTCATAACCATTATTTTTACCATCCACGGCTAACCGAGCAACACGGTCTACATCGGATGGTGAATAATTATTACCTGAAATCTGGTTGAATGCAGAACGCCATGAATCAGCTTCTTTAAGACTGTTTTCTCTGGCCTCTCCGGTCTGATTGCGGGCAACTTCCGCGTGTAACGCCGACTGGCTTAAGGCGTCTTTCGCATCTTTTTCTTTATTCCCGGACGGGCGGAAACTCTCAGCACTTCTCGGCATATCATGCGATTGCATGTCCCTCATTGCTTGCTGAGTCGGGGCATTGATATCGCTGGTTTCAGGATCGCCAAGAGCTATGCTTTGAATTTTTGAAACTGCCTTGGGAATAGCTGCATCTGTATCTGCCGTTTGTTTCGCCTTGTTAATGGTCTCTGCTGTATTTCCCATTGGCAGCGAATCATCGACGGCTTTAAGGTTTTTAGTATCATTGTCTGTATGGACATTTCTGATATTAGCCCCGTAGGTATTAGCTACATTTCCTCTGGCTTCTTCTTCATTAAGTTTGTTAGCTGTCATGCCGCCAACTTGTGTTGTTGGTTGTGCTTGCGCAGCCTGCTCCCGCTGAGCGAGTCCACCAGTTACCGTCCCTTGCTGATTCGCAACATTACCAGAAACCTGTCCGGCAGTAGGCACTGCGGACGTGTCAGGTGCGATTTGCTGCTGTTCATGTCCGCTGGCATAGTTTCCACCGGAGCCCAGTGCGACAAACTGATCCAGTTTTTCCGTCGCGGGCGCAATCATACCGGCATTGGCCCCCATGATACTGACTGCATTTTTGAGCATCTGGGATGTTTTCTGGATATCGCCCAGATTATGTGCAACCGTCTCCCCTGCATCCATATGAGTCAGTTTCTCTGCTTCGTTAAACATCATTTTAACAAAGGCATCATTACCGTTTCTCTGGTCTCCCAGCGTGTTACTGCTGTTTAATGTCGCTTTCATCGCCTCCCATTTGCCAACTGTAGCTTCACGGGATAATCCCGAGGCCTGTGCCCAGTCACCTACAGATTGTGCGGTTGCTGGTTTACTCAGGGTGTCTGATAGTTTAGCCCCGTCGATGTTGAGGTTGCTACTCATTGAAAGCTGGGAAGCCTGCCCACCTGTCTTACTGAATGCATTACTCTCTTTATTAGTGACAGCCTGGGCATGTTGCTGCATCCTCTGGGCCATTTTCTGGTAGCTGTCAGAATCGGAGAAGTTATTCTCTATACCATTTGACGCTATCTTTGATATGTCCTTTGAAAAACCGCTTCCGGTTTTGGACATATTAGAGAGGCTATCCAGGAGACCTTTTTTTGCCCCGTCCGAAAGTTGAGAGTTGTTCTGTAAACGAGCGCTTAAATTTGCAACAAACGCCCCCATAACGTCCCCAAGCGCAGGCTTGCCCCCACCTTTACCCCCACCAAATTTCATTCCAAGATCACCATTCGCACCGAGTACAGCAGAGAAAACGTTTGATTTAAGAGCATCTGCTGATATTCCTACATCTTTAGAAATGTTACCGGTAAGCCCGGTCACGAAATCTTCCATAGCCCTCATACTTCCCTGGTTTGTCGTACCCGCAGTTTGTGTCCGACTGCCTTGCATTCCTCTGGTCCAGGTTTCATTAAATGCCTCACTGGAGCTGAGTGTCGATAATCGGTCGGTCCCTATCGAGTGCTGCCCTGCTGCGTTAACGGTATCACTTAACGATGACCCCAACCCAAGCGTTGGCATCATCCTGGTCGGAGAATCCAGAAGCCCGCCAGATGACATACCTCCACCGGTTGCAGTGGCTGCTGTGTGTGTCTGGTCACCAAAGGACTGTTTACCCGCATTACCCGCCGACCACACTTCTGGTGTGACATGACCAGTATTGGCAGGAGCATCCGGCGTCACATTTTTCAACGCCCCCATCATCGGGTGGATGCTGGTGGTCAACAGGAACAGCGTCAGCATCGGTACCATGCAATACAGCGCTGAAGCTACTGACAGGTAACTGCCGTACGTCTCCTGAATACTCCCCATATTCGCCCAGTTCATAGTGGTCTGTACACCCAGTGATGACCATGTGTCAAACTGCTGATTTAACACCATTTTTACGTATGCGTTGACCATGACCGCCGTTATCGGCCACATGTTAACGAAGACTATCAGTTGAAGGTATTTTGCAGCTGAAGTTATGCCTTCACCTCCCAGGAAGAGGATCGCAATCAGAGCAAAGGGGGCAACCATGTAGCTGAACATTTCCAGAAACGATATTGCAGCGCCTGAGATGTTCAGCCAGAGTTGCCCCTGACTGACCATGGCGTTGGTACGTTTCATGCTCGCTTCGAAAAGCTGGTAGTCAGCCGCTATACCCAACGATTTACGATACTGCAACACACCTTTATCTATTTGGTTGAGGACAAATGCAGCAGTCGTGATATTGTGAGCCTGACCGGCACTTCCAAAAAGCGTGGTGGCTGCACCTCCGATAAAATCGGTTTGTTGGCCGCTATCCTCCTGCTGCGGTGCTACAAACTGATTCATCTGACCCAAATTACGCATAATTGACGCGCCCTGAGGCGAGTCGAATGCGGCTTTAACCGCCGCCCAGGCATCTGTACACGACGCATACTGCAAACCTGTAGATGTCACCATGGGGACGCTGGCCGTCTTCAGGCTGTTGGCCGTCATTGAATCCATCACGTTCATTACTGACGCAAGATCTGTGGCATAGATTTCATTCAACGCCACCCCTCTGAGTGGTGTATTGACCTCTGAGTCTTGGGTCGTTTTAATACAATCGCGTGCAATAGACTGGATGATTCTGCAGACATCAAAGGTGACAGGTTTTTCGCTCCCGCTCATCGTATTCGGGAAAGCCTGACAGAATCCACTGGATTCCCCACCCCACTCCATATATTTGACCATTTTGGTCATTGGACCCAGCGTCAGGCTGTCATCGAGCGTGTCAGTGACCTGCCCCACCGGCGTAAGCGGGTCAAACGCTGCTCGCCAGTCCGTAATGAGCCCGTGCAGTAATCCGGTAGTCAGTTCACCGGTTGACGCGATAAATAACGGAACATCGTCTATGTTCCTGACTTCCCCCGTTTTAACCGATTCCAGTGTGACATCGGCTTTAATGACCGCGATGGAATAGAACAATAGCCCCATGATCCAGGAGAAGATCGGGACATCATTTTTTGTGGGAGCAAGAACCCATTTCATTGATTTATAGAAGAGTCCAATTGCTGCTGCATAGGCAGCAAATCTGAGCCATTCATTGGAACCATGAGAGGAAAAAATCAGCGCGATCCCGTTAAAAGCCGTATAAACAAAATCGATATCACCAATGGTATAAATAGTGTAATTACTCATATCAGCCACCATTCCCGCTATCGCCATAGGTCCGTTTTTTAACGTATGCCATATCCCAGTAAGCCAGGACCGTTTTTTCCTCAGTGTTCTGTATGGACTGAACCTCTGAAGCGCTGCGGATCTGGTTTCTGAAGGTTTGGTTTATTTTTTCTAGTTGGTCCTTAAACGATGCCATTGCCTCTGAAGGCAAAGTCATATTCGTCATTTTATTCTGCACACTACTCAGCAACTCTATTGTGAAGTTTTTGGCCGCGATCGTACTGATATCATTGATGTATTGAACCCCCTCAGCAGCTGACAAGGTCTGAAGAGTCGGAATGATGTTATTAACACCTAACATACTGATAAGTTTACGTTGGTCTTGCGTCAACTCAGTGTCATTCCTGACAGCCCGCTGAATTTCGAGTAATGTTTCAATAATGGTTTCAGAAAGACCTTTAAATTGTATAGAGTCCTGACGCATTTCAAGACACTGTGCTTTTCTGTTACTACGTAAATCAGGTGTTGGGTTACAAACATTTAATTTAACGTTGCCGGATCCTGTCCCCTTTATGAAATCAGCGGCTTTCATCGTAGGTGGGATCGGTGTTATCGCTGAATTTTCTCCATTACTATCCCAGCTGACGATAAGTGTTCCTGTAAGCGACATTATTTGTTCTGCAAGTTTGTAACCTGTTAATTCAGTCACGCCCCCCACATTCATATTGCCGTTATCAATGCTCATGAATCCCTGGTAAACAATATTCCCTGCATATTTCTCTTTAAAGGCATCAGGATCTTTTGCATAGTTCTTTTTGTTGACTTCACTGGCAGGCTGACTCATGGTGCTACCAAAATCTGGGAATATACCTGATACCATGGAGTCAACAGCGCCACCGCCGAGCCCTATTTTCTCAGTAAACTCCTGAGGTGTACCCAGCCCGTTTTGCAAAAACTCATAGGTTGCGTTACAGCTGTCTTTGGCAAATTTGTTCAGTGCTGCGAGCTTGTCCTGAATGTTGGCAATGATTGCTGCGCAGTCGGCACAGATTGCCGATACTGCCGTGTTAAAAGCATATACCGCTGACCCCTGCGCAATACCGCGTCCAATCTGCACAAGCTGATCACCATTGATCATGCTGAAACTGCCGAGGAAAATATCGATGCCGTTACACCCGACGCTGGCTTTCGGGAAACTGACATTGACGAGGTTGGTATTCACCTGAGGCTGGCGGTATGAGAAACTCCCCCCAACAGCTCCGACACGTGATGCCGTTCTTACGGAAGCGGGATCTGTTGAAGCCACCATGCCTTTAAATATGCCCTCCATGACGTTAGCAGCATGGACCTGCTGCATGGAGAACACACCAAAGAACATGGCCGATAAAAGTAACTTTTTCATGAAAGTTACTTTTGGAAAATCAGTAGCCACTTAAGCCCCCTTCATTTTCTGAAATACCGGTATTAACCCGATCGGTTGTTGGCATGTCGTACCCGCTAAGTTTTTCATCCATTATGTGCTGAAGCAGATAAGGATCCTGTTCATAGCGCTCTTTGTTCACGGTCAGGACATCTCTGTCGCCAATGGCATATTGTTTCTTAATATCGAGCGTGTTCTGGAATGTCGCTTCGTCGAGAAGGTTCATACCTCTGGCCGCAAGAATAATCGTATTTTTCAGTTCGTCAGCGGACACCAGACCGGTACTGACTCGTGTAGCCTGAGAACCATCATTGGACATGAGATAAATAGTGGGAACTTCTGTGATGGCGTATTGCTTAATCATCTCCATTGTTGCCCGTCCATAACGGGGAAATAAACCATTGTGAAGAGGTCGCCCGTCTATACTCACCGGCATAATGTCAATGTGATAATAGTTCTGCATGAAATTCAGTATCTGGCTTTGCTGGTGACAGTACGCACAGGTACTCTGGAAAAAGAAAAACAATCCACCTTTCTGAAAGATGGAGGTAAGTGCTTTTTGCTGATTTTCCTCAAGTCCTGCACGGTGTGCATTTAACGCGACAGTTTCGGTTGGCTGTCGTCGTTTTTCTGACATCATCGGGTTATTAAGGAAATAGTCACGGGTCCGGTCAGAGAAACGGGTGGCAATATCCAGCATTAAACGTTGCGCAGTATAATAGCGGGACAGGTTTTCGTTGGTCGGGTTATCCATTGCCGCATAACGAAGATTCAGCAGGTTTTCTTTTAGCCAGCGTGAATCGAGCTTAAGCTCTTCTTTTTTGTCCTGAGATGGCGATCCCGTTAATGGCTGTTGCGGTTGTTCTTCTTCATCTTTTACCGGTTCTTTATCGTTATACCAGAAGAAACCTTTTTTCAGGGACTGCCCCGAAACAAAAGGTGTGTTCTCAACTTTCTGGGTATCCGCCAGGCTCATAGTGGAAAGCACCAGCAACGAACTAATGGCGGCTTTCAGGATAAAAGTTTTAGTGTTCTGCATATGCTTCCCCTCGATGGTTAGCATTATCATCCCATAAAAAAAATTCCTTTTTCTTCTATAAGGAAGATGTTCTGTACGAAATCTGAAATTTTTCTTGAGGGGCGTTGGGATTCAATGTCGCCGGGTCATGAATCATCGGGAAAACCAGAAATGAGTAACGCCAGGTAACGGGTTTACCTGTAACACGACTATTCAGTAAAACCACCATGGTTATAAGCTGAATGTTTAAGCCTGTGAATTTACGGAATGTTAAACAATAAACGGGAGGATAGATTCCTGACCCACGAACACGTTGACCTTCAGTTGGTTAAAAAGGTCAACGCCAGAAAGTAAAAGATAATGAGGAAGATATAACATGAACCTGTTCAGGGGCGCCTAGTATTACCCGGCGATTTAAATCTGGACACGGTTTCTTCTGCCTGCATCAGGAGTGCCAACTGATGCGAAAGATTACATTTTCTGGCAGTGAGTATTTTCTCAACTCTCGCCTTACGGTCAGGGTTTTTTATCATCCGGAGAAAACGGGATGGGCCCGAAAGATATTCGGCCAGACGAATGCTCACAGCATCTGGACTGGCTGAAAACATGGCGTCCAGCTCTTTATCAAACCTGATTTTTCCGGATGGACAGGTAGCCCTTTTTAACGGAGCAAGTTCCTGAACAAGTTGCAGGATATAAGCAGGAAAATGGTTTTTAAGGTCGCCAGTTTTTAACTCTGTATGAATGACTGGCAGGTATAAATAAGAGGCACAACGGACATGAAGGTCAGGAGAAATCGAACGCAGGCGATTATGGATGCTGTCGGAAAGATGAAAAAAACCCTGCTCATCTGATGGTGTCGTTATTCCCGTCGATGCAAACGCGATATGGCAAATGGTGCTTGCCGTGTGTAAAAGCTGATTTTCCATGTAATCTTAATTACTTTTATTCAAAGGGGACTACGGACTGAGAATAACGCATAATAGCAACTTTGCATTTTTTTGCGCTACATGTCGGGCAGGAATCATACCTGTCCGGCGCATGTATGAAGGGCTTTTTACATACCAGGCAATAGTCTTTATAGTCAGCTTCCGACATCCCGTTGAGAACTTCGACAATCCTGTTGACCTTGAGCGGGTAGTATTCCGGCGTATAGCCCGTGTTAATTAACAAATCAACAAGTGCATTAAAATCCATTTCTCTGGTTGATTCTGTAGGATTTTGTGGGTCATATCCGAAAATATGAATAGCATTGTTTACAACGACATTTGACAGCAACATGGCGGATTTTTCACCGAGCCATTTACCTACTCCTTTTCTTGTATTTATCCCTTTGGGGTACTCCAGGCTGTCGGCAACTTTACGACCATACAAATGTGTTATTGTATATTTATTGGCATCAAATTCTATTAACTTTATGGCACTTGCCAGACTATTTAGCTGGCTTACCTCGCTCTTTTTAAAGCCCATTATCCGCATTCTCCTTAACGTGTACCTGGTCCGGTTCTGTCGACCGGCAGGAAAAACCACTTCATGTTTTCAGAAAAGTTACTTTTCAGCGAAGCACGCTCGGATCCTGTTATTCACCAATATGAATGAACCGTAATCAGGTTACCATATCAATGAGTGAAGCCAGTTAACTCATATAGCATCCAGAAACCGCTAAAATAACTTTAGCTTCTCATATGAATCTTTAAGAGCAAATTCTACCCGTAAGTTTTCCATATTTTCCCTTGGAATGAAACCCTCCAGAACATCAGCCATAATCTCGTAACCCCATGCATATACTTTGTGATCACGTCGTCCGGTATCATAGGTTATAAACCGGGGGAAAAGAACCACATTTGTCACCTCCACAAAGGCGGACATCTCTGTATCGAGGAGCATCTGAAAAGCGTCATTAGACAGGGCCAAATAAGCCCTGACATAAGCCGGTTTAAATCTGGCCAGATTCCATAGATTGACCAGGAAATTCATCTGTATAGAGACGATGTTTTTCCTGAATAACTCAAGGTCGATGGGTTTATAAACATACTGCTTCCCGCTCAATAATTCGCATGGCTCATTTGGTTTCATCTCGGTACTGTCAAAAGGTCTGCCGTACGTTTCAAACTTCAGTAACTGAGAGTCATCCAGAATTAATTTTATTAACTCACCCCATAAAACAGGTTTCCCGTTGACACGGGGAACTAGCAGGCTACCTGGCCTGGCTTCTGACAGGGCAATTCTATTTAGACGCGCATCAGTGGCGGTATGGAAAAAACGCTCCAGCAGGTTGTCCGGTATATAGCGGTAGTCCGACGCGAGATCACGAGGCAACACACTGAGAAGTTTTTTCTGACTACGTATCAACTGCAACTCCGAGCGGAGAAACGCCTTAATGACAGTGTCAGTCTGTACGTTGGGTTGTACGTCCATACGCTCTCCAGGATACTTTTAAATCGCGCTACTTCGGTTACTGAAAGAGGTTTGATTATATCATAGCAATCCGAGGGAGAGTAGAAAAGGGTTAATCACAAATAGTATAAAGCACTATCTTCGTTTTAGTTCCCAGTGCAAGAACATCCGAATTTTCACCAATATCATTAGGCACTTTTTTGAAAAAACCGTCGATAAGCGACATCTTTCATTGGTAACTTTTTTGAAAAAAGTTACCAATGGGGAAAAATCTTCATTTGTAACTTTTCCCGGAATAGTGACCAATGGACAACAGATTTTCACCCTCCATCATTTGTAACTATTACGAAAAAAGTTACTTATGTATAAGGGTAACTATTACTGGTTCGCAAAAAAGTTACTTTTCCATCTCCACGGTTGCGAGAAGTGGTTTTACGGGAGGTGGCACGCACACTGTGTGGGGTCTCAGGCAGAGGTTGCTGGTCGTACTCACAAGAAAGTTACTTTTTGCCGACGACATGAACACGAAAAAAAAATTAAAAAAAAAATGCAAAGACCCTTGTTAGTTCAGAAAAATCTTTTTGGATTCCTGTAGTCTGTGAGAATGGAGGAGTTGATATGAACCCGATAATTACGGCACATCAGGAAATCGTTATCGAAAACTCGGTTCGCTATATCGAGTTACTGAAATCAGAAGCGACAAAAATTCTGGATGAATACTGGGAGACCTGGAAGGCACGAAATCAGTTGATATCCCAGACCACGTATGCAAACGGGGGGAAATTCATGCCCGGTCGATTCGCACCGGTGTTTAAAAAGGTCGGCTCATCGCAAAAGCTCACAATTGTATGGAAAGATTTTTCGCCCAGGTTCAAAAACAAAATTGAACATCATGGCGTGGTTGTTAAACCTAAACTCGGAGGATACAGCGTTAGTTGTTTTAAAAATGCACTGGACTGGGAACTGGAGCTGATCCAGGAAACAGAAAACAAAATTAAACCGATCCGTGAACTACTCGCGGAATACCATCAACGAAAACTGGCCGACATCAAAAGACTGGAAAAACTGAAGAGGTTAATATAATGGCTGACAACGCATCCCCAAAAACTGAACCGCGCAATCAACGTAACGCTGGCAATAACCGCCCGTTAGGGATGGTCATTTCAAAATTAAAACCACTTTCAAGTGAGTTCTATACGCACTTTCATGAAAAAAACAGAGCCTGCCTGCGCCAGTTTAACGCCATTTCCAATGCAATTTATAATATTTTCCGGCTGGTAGAAGGTGACCAGGCGACAAGCACTAAAGTTCAGAAATGGCTCTCCGGTGTTTACGATGAACTGTCGGGTAATGTAAATACCTTCAAAGAGCAGATTGACAAAAATGTCGCCAGACTGCCTCTGGATGATTCATCATTCGAAGGGTTTGACTATGGTGAATTTGAAATTCGCTGGAACCACCCAATGACCTATAAATTGCTGGATATTATCCAGACCATCAACGTCCTGACTCGTCAGGCACATCAGTTGTGGTTATACGGTCAGATATCACAACAGGTTCATGACCGAATTATCCTGCAACTCCTGAGCTCACTGCGGGTTGCGATGGACAACATCACAAAAATACTGAACGCTGAAAACCGCGTGAATGGAAAATACGACGCATTGCCATTCATCCAGAGCATTAAGCGGTTTAAATCGGTGGAACTTTATATTGCCAGTCTCGAAACTAAAGCCCCTGTTCAGTCCGGCCACAGTACCAGTTCTGCTGATGCTGGCAGTGAGCCGACATTAAAACCAGAAGAAGCAGCTGGCTCCGGTAAACCATCTGACAAAACACAGCCTTCTGCCACTCCTGTTTCGGTACAATAACTCACAGGTTGATATGAGTATTATATCCAGGCTTTTTTTAAAAATTAGGGTCGCCCTCTTCGGAGGGCCTGACCACGATATTATTTTTGATACTGATGATGAGTACGATATCCCGCACACGCCTAACAAGGATGTGCAAAGCTATCTTGATTATCCAAGCAAGCCTGCGGGTATAACACTCTTTTCAGAGCGTGAGATTCTATCTGTACATGCTAACCGGTTACAGGAAATTAATATGTATATCGGTTTGCCAAATTCAGACCTGAGTGAGGAGGCCTATACCTTCACTAATCTGGTCATTAAGCCATTGATGGAATATACACGCTGGATACATCTTTTACCTGCGTCTGAAAACCATCACCATGCCGGTACAGGGGGCCTGTTAACGCACAGTTTAGAAACTGCTTTCCTCGCTTTAAAATTTGCGTACAGCACTGAATTACTCCCTATTGGTCTGCAGGATGAAGAACAGATCCGAAAACGTCGTTATCTTTATGCAGCCTTTATTTGTGGGCTTTTACATGACGCAGGGAAGATATTTGATGTCGACGTTATTTCGTCCACCCCTGGTGTTAAAAGCACATGGCGTCCGCTCTCGTCCAGCCTGATGGACTGGGCAAAGTCCAACCGTATTTTTTCCTATGAAGTTATCTGGCGCAAAAGGCAGGCTAACGAGCATTCCGTGCGGGCACCTGTATTCCTGGAACGCTGCTTAAACGATACGTGCCTTAATTATTTGAGCGACGTAGTCAAAGAACGGTTGTACGATAAAATGCTGTCGGCATTGGGTAATTATACAACCAGTGATGATTTTATTTCTCGTTGCATGAGAACGGCCGACTGGCATTCCACCGGCACCGATACCAGCTACCGGTATGATAAACAATCCGGTATTCGGGCCTCTGATACTGCTGCACGTGCCATCGCGATTCTGAAAGACAACATCAGTACTCTTAATATCAATGGTTTCGACTCATCGTCAGTAAGACATGACAGAAACTCACCGCCTCCGGTACATATTATGATTATCGGTGGCTCTGTTTACATCAACGAACATGCGGCCCTTGATTTCATCCTGAATCAGTTTAAACATCTTGGGATTAACTTCCCGGATGGCGATCTTGGCCGCAAAGCATTAACCGACCTTCTTTTAAGTGGGGGCTATATAGAGCCATACGGTGAACAACGGGTTGCTCACTTTTTCCATCGCGGTGACTTTACGGAAAATGACATACAACGAATGTTTGATGAGGGTATCAAAGGCCTGAGCTGGTTCTCTCTCTTAAAAATAAAATGGGTTGGTTTTCTGTTCAAATACGATATTCTACCCGAAAGTACGCCGGGTATTTTCAGTATTAATGAGACTAATGACTATGTTTTTGTCGACCGCAAGGGGAATGACACGCTTTATGTACGCCCTCTTTCGCATGGTACAAAATCAATCCGTCTTGGAATAACTCAAACCACTGATAACGCTTCAGTCTCTACGGCTGACACACAACGCGCAGCGGAAAGTAACAGTACAGTTTCAGATACTGATAATACTGCTGATTCTGAAAATGAAGAGGCGACTTCCGGTGAGAATCAGCAGGCTCAGGAAAACACTAACAAAACATCCCTTAGAACAGATGCAGCTGAACCTGAGACAGAAGAACGTGATTCTATAAAATCTGTTAAAACCCGCCGAAAAAAAGGTGAAGTGAGTCCTGATGAGTACATTTCCAGACTCCTGCATCAGTTCAAAAATAATGCCATTAATGCTAATGAACTGGCTTTAATCGATGGGGTTCTGTATGTATCAGAAACTCATATTCGTTCCATAGCTCCGCTTGAAGAGCCGCGCTTAATGGAGACCGGTCTTTTTGTTCTTTCTTTACGGTCAGGAAGTCTCGATGAAGAATTCAGTATTCCGTGCAATGACGGGAAACGATATGTTCAGTTAAATGACGAAGTATCGCTTGTCCAGTTACGTCATCAACCTGATATTAGAGAGGTTGAGATGCTGCCTTTGCTTTCTGCAGATTTATTTGGTGGGGTTAAGACTGATGATGAAGGGGTGTCTTTCACTTTTCCGCCGCAACTGGCTAAGGTGAATCCTGAGCCACTCCCTCCGGAACGTTATGAAGAGCAGGCACCTGAACTGAATCGAACTGAACATGAACCGACTGACATACCATCAGCGGAATATCCCGATGCGCAGGAAGATGATGTTGAACAATTCTGGGTGGACTACGCTTCATATTCATACGGTGATGACTGTATTAACAGTGAAACAGGCCCGATAAATCAAACCTGCGAGAGCGCTGATGTTGATGTAGCACAGGACAAAAAGTCACTTTCAGATCGTACGCCGGATAATAGTACCTCTGTTCACGAACTCCCTCCGGCAGAGATGGAGCATGATTTCGAGCTAACGGAAGACGAAGTGCAAGAGGAAGATTCTGTTGAGGGGGTCGTTGACATTAACAGCGATTTTGAAGCGCTGTTTGCCCGTCAGAGTCAAATTATCACTGATCCGGCTGTCGTCATTGCACACAGCCTTGAGCAGTTAAAATCCAGTACTTCACCAGATCAGCAGCAAGTTGAAACCAGTAATAGCGATACGCTTTCATCCGATATCGACACGATTATTACACTCTTAAATCGTGTCAGGTACAATAACAATTCTGCTCATGTAAGAGTATTGCTACGGGTGGTTTTGGTAACTGATATAAATCTTTGCATCCGTCTTCGAATTCTAGATGATGTCGGATCCTGGGGTTTTAATCAGGAAGAAATCGGTCAACTCAAACTATCACTGTCTCATTTCCCTGTAGCCTCGCTAAAGGTCACGATAGGCCAACCAATTCGACACTACATGATCCGCCTTAGTGACCTTCAACAAGGTGCTCTGCGCAATAACATTTTCTACGAAGAATTTATTTCGTTTTTTAATCATCAGGAAGTAAGCCATGAAACGTAGAAGCCGTAACAATCTCCATACGCAGGAAATGCTCTACCGCCCTGCCCTTGAATTTCGTTCAGCGCTAATACTCATACTTTTTTCTGCTTACGTGCTTATAGACTCATGGACCAGTAAGTACGGTATCAGTGAAATACCCTTCTATTGCTCTCTGGGGTTAATAGCGATGGCAGGATGGAGGGTATGGCACGGGGTACCGGTCTTCATAGCTCACTGGCGATTATTTCATCGCACGATGGATTTTTTATCACTAGAAGATTTTCGTATGATTAATAATGCACATTTTTTTGCTGATGACCGTAAATATCAGAAACTGGTCAGTTTGCAGGAGTCTGGTGGAGCACCATCGAAGAAAAGTGTTTACCAGCTCCTTCGTAAGAAAGAAAAGATTGTGATCCCCCAGCGTACAACGTTTCTGTGCAATGGTTTCAAATGGGGACCGGAGCACTCTGAACGTACCTACCAGGTGCACAACCTTTCCAGTGATATGCATGAGGTGCAGTTACCGTTTATATTGAATCCCGTTACCCGTCACTATCGAAAACTTGCCTTCGACCTGGGCGGGAATTATGCGATTTTCGGCGTTGATAAAAAAATCCCGATATTCGTCAATGAAGAAAATTTCTTTGGCCATACTCTTATTACAGGAAACGTAGGTACCGGGAAAACGGTTCTCCAGCGCCTTCTTTCCAGTTCAATGCTACACCTTGGACACATCGTTCTCGTTGTTGACCCTAAAAACGACTATCAGTGGCAGGAAGGGTTAAAGGAAGAATGTGAAAGTCTTGGTAAGCCTTTTATGCATTTTCACGCAGGCAATCCTTCAACGTCTGTATCTTATGATGTCAGCGCTAACTATGTTAAGGATACAGACCTTTCCGCCCGTATTATGAGCATTATTTCAGGTACTGAAGGAGGTGAAGATCCGTTCGTGCGTATTGCAGAGGGGCTTGTCACAACGGCGATAGGTGCCCTGAAACTGGGTGGTACAAAACCGACTATCCAGAATATTTACTACGCCATACGCTCTAAACAGGATCTCATTGTTACCACTCGTAACGCTCTCAGGGGTTTTTATACTTACCATCTCGGGGCTGACTGGCATTTAACTGTTCAGGTATCTCCAAATCTTACTTTTGCAGACGAAATCGAAAAGCTGAAAGAATATTTCCACTGCAACTACTTTGAAGACAATTCTCCCAAAAACATGCATGGCATGGATACGGTTCTGGAATGTTTTAAATACATCTCCGGCGATGAGTCGCACTATTACAAAATCACTGCCAGCCTGATGCCTATGCTCAAGCGATTGTCCCAGACCCCTATGGATATATTGCTTTCGGCGAACGATGTCGAGAACCCTGACCGTAACATCGTTAACAGCCATGGACTCTTTAACAGCGGTGGCGTGCTTTACATTTCGCTGGACGGCCTGTCTGATCCGGCAACAGCACGGGACCTCTCCCAGCTGATTACTTCGGATATTGCCGCTGAGGCGGGTAGTCGCTATAACACAGCATCTGATTTGTCCACTGTGCCCAGGGTTTCCATATTCATTGATGAGGCTCATCAGGCAGTTAATATGCAACTGATTAACCTTCTCGCCCAGGGACGCGCGGCCAAGATCGCATTGTTCATCTCTACGCAGACCATTTCTGATTTTGTATCGGCCACCAGCGCCGATACTGCTGACCGTTTAACGGGCCTTTGCAACAACTACATTTCCACACGTGTTACTGACGCGAAGACTCAGGAGCTTGTTCTGACCAAAGTCGGCCAGACTAATGTCTCAATGAACCAGGTCACTTACACCACCAGTGCTGGTACAAAACAGTCACATACAGATTTCAATGGTTCCATTTCCGAGCGAAAGTCGACAACGATGGTAAATGCTATACCACAGGAATTACTGTCGATGATCCCAACCCTTCACTTCATCGCCTGCTTACAGGACGGGCGTAAAATTGTGGGCCAGATGCCTATAACCGTGCCGGGCAAATCAATGCGTAGGTCAACAACCGTCTTTGATATGGTAACGACTTCGCCCTACAAACTAAAAATGAGACGTAATCTCAATGTGGAAGAAATACTTAGCAAATCACAGAAGGTGGGCTAACTATGGAATGCAAACAGGTATCAAGGGAATCGTTATTCGGTATGAATTCCTCCCAGCCCAAATACATTTCACGTGCAACCAAGACACTGAAACTGTATGGCATAGATGTTGATGACGAAGGCCTGCCGGAACTACTGTCACGTTATGCGAAGAAGCTTACTGGTGACATTTGTAAGGTCTACGCCCAATACACGGTTGATAGTCTCGACGTGCTGGCCCGCACGCTGGCGGAGTTTTTTATTATCCGTTATGCGGTGACTATCGTTACGCACGATGATACTGAGGTCACCTGCAACTGGTCTGTATCCCAGGGCCCTTTTACCGAGTGGCTCAAGGAGCAGCTGAGTAACTGCATGGCGAAGAGCCACACGGTTGAAGTGCAGATTGATAAAAATCAGGAACGCATGGCTTTTATCCAGCTCAATGCCGAGCGTCTTGGCTGGTACCTGCTGCCTGAGTTTATTGATATTGCAGGCTTCCTCCCCGTTTTCCTTGAGATGCCTGAACAGGTTGAATACCAGGTTATGCGGCGCAAGCGACACGGTAAGGTGCCAGACATCCACCAGCACGATCTGGGGATTTTCGAAGAGGATGCTTTGATATCCGGTCTGAAAGAAAAGTTACTTTTCTGGAGTGGAAACCTGAGCGATCCACAGGATGAATACACGTCTCTTTTCAACCGTGTTATAGATCTTTCCATTCTGGGTAACCGCCACCAGCCCGCGATGTACCGTAAAAGCAGCATTATTCAGTCGTTCCTTGATGAATTTTCCGCCTCGGTGCTGACTCTTCCCGTTCGCTTTAACGACGATACCCTTATCGCACTCTGGACGCCATGGGCAGAGCCCTTTAGTCAGTTCTCGCGCTTGCGGCCGGTTGAAGAAGATATGGTATACACGCCAACCCCGGGACAGGTGCGCTGGAAAAATGAAGATGTTCGCAGAAAAGTAACTTTTTCTCTCATCTCCCGGTTAATCGCATCGGATGACCTGGCGTGTTCGGGAATTCTTCACGGCTGGAAAAATCATTACCTCAACAGAGAAAGCAACATTCGCCTGGCAGCCCTTTGGGCAGAGCTGTTCACTAATAAAACTGACTGACAGAGGTGTAAAATGGCTGGAAAGGATATGTCGGCGCAGAGAATGACGATGATCCGGTTTGGATTAGGGTTGGGTCTGCTGATTTATTTTCTGTTTAACGTTTACCTGGAAGACACTAACAAACTTTATAAGGATATCACCGCTGAGGTGAACGCCAGTAAGTTGCTTATGGATGTGGAGAGATGGCAGGAGGTAACGCGTAATACGGAAAAGACGTTTAATTACCTTTTTGTCGAACTAAACATTACAGCTTACTTGAATAAGACTCTTTTGCCTGAGGATGATAAAACCAAACCGGCACGCGGAATGAATCTCGCGGCAAACAAATTCATGAGCCCGAGCTATACCGCTGCCCGAAACATCCCCTTAATGGTGTATCAGGCGATTTACCGCTGGTATTTGCTGGCTGGCTGGTTTTTTACATTCCTCCCTCTGATGATAGCTCTGGCACTAGATGGTTATTACCAGTGGAAAATGAAGAGATTTGTTTTTGGCGATGTTACAATTCAGCTTTATCGCCTCTGGTTCCGTTCGCTGTCGATAATCGGTGTTTTGATAATTGCTTATCTGGTCATCCCTAACCTGAATTTATTTTATGGACTGACACAGTATTTTCCGCCACTTGCCCTGGCGTTGCTCGCTATTGCCATTAACCGGCTTCTCGCGCACTACCAAAAACTCATGTGAGGAAGAATATGTTTAAAAAAAGACCATCGAAACCTGAAACAGGCTCGGTTCAGGACGTGGTATCGCGTGAAAGTAAGAAGTTTTACCGTTTGTATAAATCGCATGTGTTATCAAAAATAACCCTGACGATTATTGGTATTGGGTTTGCAGGTTTTAGCGGCTGGTCCATGTATCAGGATAAACAGAAAAACGGTAAAGGGGCAGACCATATCGCGGTTATCCGTATCCATGGTGAAATGGGTACTGGCTCGCCTACAGGCGACGGTGTCATTATTGCCCGCGCTTTACGTGAAGCATGGGATAACCCGCACGCAAAAGCGATCCTGATTGAGGCCGAATCTGGCGGCGGTGGTCCGTCTGACGCTATTAATATTTATCGTGAGATAAACGAGCTTCGCGACTCCCTCCATGGAGTACCGGGGCTCACAATTGAAAACTCCGACCCCACAACATCCCCGGATAAAAAGGACATGCCACCAGCGCCCTCTGAAGCGGTTAAACAGGCGTTGCTGAAAGCCGTGGGTACTGGGCATGGCAAACTGCCAGCCGCCGCCCGGGACGTCCGCCCCATCATCGTCAGTATTAAAAATATGTGCGCCTCCGCCTGTTATTACGCAGCCTCACCGGCTGATGCGATCTATGCGGATCCCAACGCCATCATTGGCAGTATTGGCGTACGTATGGACCACTGGGATGTGTCCAGGATTATGGACCGTCTTGGTGTGGCTAACGAACCGTTGACGGCCGGAGCCTGGAAGGCCTCGCTTGACCCCTGGCGTCCGATTGATGACGAAACCAAGGCCTTTCTGCATAGTGAGTTACTCAACAAAATGCATGACCAGTTTATCAATGATGTCGAAGCCGGTCGTAAAGGAAAGTTACTTTCGCGTGAACAGGCGGATAAAGAACAGCTCTACACGGGGCGTTTCTGGCTGGGGGACCGTGCGAAGCAGTTTGGCCTTATCGATGATACAGCCACCAGCACAGAGGTGCGTGAGCGCCTGAGTATTGTCTACGGCACCACGCGTTTTCGCGACTACAACGCGCCAAAAGCATCGTTAAGCAGCATGTTAGGATTGTCACTGGACGTGAACCTTAAAGAAGCTGTATCCAGTGCGCTTCACACCACCAGCACAGTGAGGTAGCGATGGACCTGACCATGTTGTCGACCATTTTTCTTGTGTTTGTCATGCTGATCCTGTCATGCATCATCCTGTGCATCTGGCCGCTTATCAGTAACATGTTCAGCGAGCAGCGCACACGAAATGCATTAAAGGAGGTGTTAGCAGACCTTGAAGGGACGCTCATATCTGACATTACCCTACCGCTCAACGCCTCCCAGACAACGCAGATAGACCATATCTTTATCAGCACGAAGGGTATTTTCATTATCGAAGAGAAAAACTATACCGGTGACATTTATGGTGGTCTCGATGATAAAATATGGACGGTTGTATACGGTTTCGGTAAAGCGAAACATAAGATGTTAAACCCGTTTGTTCAGAACAAAACCCACATATCCGGAGTGTGTCGGGCCATAAAGCGGGGTGATGAGGGTATTGTTAATGTTGTGTTACTGACGGGCTCCAGTAAGTTTATGGTAGACCCAGCACCGGAGTGGTTGTGCCGTAATTGTGATGACCTCGGGAACAAGTTCACTGCGTACGATGCTGAGCCCGTGTTTAGTGTTGAGGAGACTGGCTGGATCGAAAATGACCTGCGTAAAGCAATGCTGCCGCAGACGCTGTTGACCGACCTGGGTCACGTCTATTCACTGAAACTAAAACACCGACAACCAATATCTGTACCGCACAGGGTGACCTATTTTACGCTACTGACTACCACCCTGTTCTTCCGTGCGCTGAAAAAGTTATTTTCGCGTAAGCGCTCAGAGGTCATCCACAAGCAGTACCGTGAATAGCTCGCATCCATTTTCCACCGTTCTATATGCACAGGGCCACCAGCTGGCCCTGTTTAGCTAAAGTAGTCAGATGCAGGAGGATTAAGGTACGGAACGGACTGCCAGGCGCGGATCATGTTAACCATCTGCTCAGCAATCCCCATTGACTGGTTTAACCGGTATGCCGTCCGGGCTACCATTCCTTCCTGACGTTCATCAGATTTCACATCCACCAGCCTGAAGCACCACCACTCTTTGCCGCAGCTGATGACACAGATATCAAACTCGGCATTAACTACCGGCAGATAAGTGTGTTGATTCAGTTCCAGCAAAAGCGAATATGCCTGTGGCATATACCGTCCATCGAATGACCCCGCCCAACGATATGTTGCGATGAACGGCGGCGAGTCCAGAGATTTGAGAAATGTCATGTCATATCCACCAGCAGTTCGAACTTGCTCCCATTATAAATATTCGAAAGCCTCCTCAAAGCCCCCTTTTCAAACATGCAACAAAGCGACTTTCCCGCGCCCTAAAAAAAGTGACTTATATCGGCATTGTATTCGGGTCTGGAACTATGTTTAGTGCGAGTTTTTGTTACCAGTGCTTTTGGTGGGTCTTTAGCAACAAGATTCAGGTGATCGGGTATTCATAAACAACCAGAAATTATGTGGCGCATTAATGAGACTATTTCGGTGAGTTCCGTTGATGAAAAGTACCTTTTGTGCTGAATGCCGACCGGGATATCAGGGGGAGTCGCCGTATCCGGGAGGGCCCGGAATGAACAGCGACGTCCTGACAGATATACATTAACGTGCTTACGATCGAGCCCGGTCTATCAAGAGCACTGTATGCTGATGTTGATACTTCCATCCACTAACTGCAGGTTTTTTTTACCTCTTAGCATGCATAACAGCATCACTACGGCGAGAATGAGGCATTGTCGGTGACAATTAAAGTTACTTTCTCTTAAATCAATTCAATACGAATCTGAAATTACTGTTGCTGTATACAGCAAGTGCAATCTTATTTTTTTCTTCATCAGACCAGCCTGCCATTTGCTCATTGAGCGGCGTTGACCTTACGATGATGTTTCTCGCTATGTTCAGAGGTTTCACGTCTTTACAGGAACCAGCGAGGATAAGGGCTTTACCGTCGTCCAATTTTTCATTGAATCTATCTAATTTTACAAATGATACTATTTTCATAATCATCTCCATTTATCTGAATGCCTGTCATATAAACATATCGTTATTGTGCAACGACTTCCTCCCGGTCAGCGTACGCTATCCAATGAAATCAACCAGAACCCTACGGGCAATGCTTTGCTCTGGCAAATCACTGTAGATACGCCGCATTGCTGCTTTGTGGAATGGGGAACGATTAACCACGTCCACCAGCGCTAACCTGCTTTTGTTGAATGATGCCCTAACCTCACTGTAACGCTGGTAATGAAACAGCCTGTGGAACAGGTTCATGGACAACACCTGATCGCCTGTGACTTTGAATCGTATTACCGCCTCCCTTACCTCAATCTCTTCTGCCGGGATTTCACCATCAGCATAGGAACCCACAATGCCAGGGGAAACCAGGTATTCCTCATCAAGTGGATCGTTCATGAAACGGCTATACATTTGCGGCTCCTGTTTGAGGAAATCGTCGTACCGGGGCATCCTAAAAGTTTCGTATAGCATATAACTCATGTGGAGTTACCGTCTTTTCTTACTTTACGATGTGCGATAAAGGGAACCGCATGGATCCCCACCAGCAGCTGGCAATGATGGAACTATCAGGAAGACACCAGCGTTTTAATTTCTTCCACACCAAACGCTTTACACTTCATTTGCGTTTTCTGCCCGACAGTTTCAGGTGCTTTCCACATGCCGTATAACTTGTCTTTGTCTGCTATAAATTTTGCGCCTTGCAACTTGCATGACGGAGCCTGTTTTTTATCATTCCATGTGGCATTTACAACGAACGTCCAGACCTTACCCGCCTTTAATTCTGTCGGCATATCGTAGGAGAAGGAGACAGTCGACGCGTGTTGGCTGTTATCCGCAACCGTCATCGATGAGGTATCTACCCCGGCAGCTTTGAGCTCATTGATAGCTGCCTCGCGGCTTGCACCGCTACTTTCCTGCTCTTCTATCTGTTGCTGAATCCACTCTTTGTCGCTGGATGTAAGCAAGGATGCATGGCTGTTGCTGCTGCTCGTTATCCAATACAGCATCGCAAGATGCGAGAAACCGAAATGATTACTTTTATCTTTCTCTATGATGTTACTTACAAGGTTCTGTGAAGGTGGGATGAAATTTACAGATGAAGAGCCCCGCTCAGAACTTCCAGGAATGCTCTGAGACGACGGGAGAGACGACGATTTTTCGGATGTTGGACTTGATGCAGGTATAGTCCCTTTCTTAGCCACCAGCTCCGACCCGCTCACTGATTTCTTTGGCGTAGTGCCTGCAGCAGCGGCGTCGTTATCTCCCTTGGCCTGAGGTCGACTACTGACAACAGCATACCCTCCAGCCTGGTTCTCCACCTTCCCGGTGGTGCTCTCTGACGGTTTATTCCCTGAGGACGCGGAAACTGCCCCGACCGTTAATGCGGCTCCATAACCTGCAATCATCGCTTTCTGGCTGGTGGTCAGTGGTTTGGTGCGAGCCGGTGCTGGCGTATCGTTAACCGTGCGGCTTGCCTGGCTTCTGGTTGAAGAGTTGTACGACTTGGTAATGGTCGATGGGCGGAAGGATGATTTGTAGGAAGACCGATTGGATTTATACCCTGCTTCCGCAGAGGTGGCCACCAGCATCAGACAAATAAGTGAGATCGAGGTTTTGCTAATTTTGCTGCGCATGATTTATTCCTTTTTTGACGAGTCATTCTGAAAGTAACTTTTGGCACAGAGAGCGTTGATCAGCCGCTCACAGGTTTTTGAAAACGGAGTCCCCTCTTAATGCCAAATTAACACCCAGCCAGAGGAGGTTACCCAAAACCGAACAGGTCAGAATGTTAGTTAACATTCCTTGTTGCAGCAGGGTAGTCAAAGGTACCTCCGAGGAATCAAATGCTAATGCAAATCCTATCAGTACATAAAAAAACACGACCGGGAATGAGCGCAGATAATATTCCGTCATTATCGCCGTTGCTCTTACAGCGTAAGCAATATTGCGGATTATGGTTTCTGACCTGGATGGGGCATCCTTTATATTTATCTTCATGCTCGAATCTCTTATTTTTGGGTTTAAGACAACATTTTACAGTAGCCATGTAGTGCCCTATCCCCTTAACTGTTGGATTTTGCCTATCCGGGATATTTTTTTCCTTTACTCTAATTCACCATTCAACCTTCTCCAGGCATTTTGAATTCAGCGCGACAGATAGCGGAAAATGATAAACCCATCGTTCCTGGTTGCTGATAAGACAGAAGCCTGCCGGGAGCCGGCTGCTGTTTATTGTCATTTTCTGGACTGGATTACACAGAATGTTTATGGCAAATTTCTGGCTTCTTTCTTGTTCTCATCCATATGCTATTGGTGATGTAGTATGTCCAGGTTCCTGAAGGGTGTTGGTTTGGGTATGGCGGGCATTGTGTTGCTGCTGTGCGGACTTATCGCGCTGTATTATTTTGAGTCGAAAGCAGCGCTCAGAGCTGATATCAAGGCCTGTCCCACGGTTACAGCTGGTCAGGCAACCGATGCCGTCATTCAGGACATACTCGTGAACAGAGAGCGCATTTTCTCTAAGCCACAGCTGGAGCGTCGGGACATAGTGATTGAAGAACTGAACGTCCAGATAGGCTATTCAGGAACCCTTGTCCCTTTCAGGATCAACGGTGTCGATGATCGCCGGTTTTTTGGCATGTCGGGATGTGCCTCTCTCGACTCTGTTGAATATGCCACAGAGTTTTTGACCCAGCATTAGCTTGATCGGGCACAAGTAACGAACAACATATTTTTCCTGATTGTCCGTTTCGTTTGGCTCGGCCGATGTCACAGTACCGGAGATTTTGCATTCAGGAGAAATGATCTTAAGTGGTGGCCATAGACAGCAAACCGGCCAGCAACACCTGTTCCGGTCGATTCCGGTTCATAATGTTCGCGTCGGCCACCAGCTGACCATCAGTCAATACCAGCATCCTGATCTGCATTAAAAAGAGCCATCTCCTCATCTATAAACACCGGATACTCGAACTTCTCTACCGCCTGAATTACTTCCGGATGGTTACGCCAGCATTCTTCAACAAAACCGAGAGATAACTGTTCAGCTTGCCGCCGCAGCTGTCGTGCAGTCTCGTAGTTGTCCCAGCCACTCTCATAGCTTGCTTTCTGATAGAGGTCTTTTTGCTGTGCTTTTATCTTTTCGATCTCATCAGGACTGGTTAAATGGCGGTGCCACTCCAGTGTGCGGGCATTGCCTGTTAACACCAGCCTGTCACCCTTATCGCGGATCTCTATAGTCCTTTCGGAAAAACTCACCGGCCCCTGGTCACGTCCTGTCAGGTGGTCAATGAACTCATCCCGCCCTTCTTCATCCTGGACAATCCATTCACCCCGCGTAAAAGCTTCTTTTGCGCACTCAAGGGCATCATGTATGGTTTTCGCTTTACCTACTAGGAACGTACCTTCTGTAACGTACGTGCCATACAGCGGGTCATCTTCCGGATACTCTACCTGACCAGTTACGTATACGAGGAAGGGGTACTGCCGTTCCCTATGACGGACAATAAATCGTTCGCGTTTTGCCATAGCCTCTTTCTTGTAATAACGCAGCGGCTGGACCGACCATGGCACGATTTGCTTCCACCAGTCTGGGGCTAAACGCATGGCCAGTTGCTCAACGTGTTTAACCATTTCATATACCGCAGGGCTCGTTATGGCACCACAATCCCTTAGCTGAACCACGCACTGAGCAGCTGAGTCCTGACTCACCCCCAGCATGCTATCCATCATCTCTTCATCTACCTCGATACCGTGCCGCAGAAGGCCTTCAAACGTCATTAGAGTGCCTTCATGTTTAGCAAGGTCCACCAGCGTATTCACGATATGGGTAAAAAGAATGTCGCTGTGAGTGGCTGGTGTGTTTTGAGTTTTCATTCGTGAACCCCTGTTTAAAAAAATATTGGCAAGGTATAAGCGAATATTTCATTCATGCACACCAGGATACCAATAAAATAACGATCATCAACCCCTTATTATCACCGGAAGCTATTTCCAGCTTACGGGAAATGCATACCAAACCGGTTATAAACGCCTTAATCATTTACAGCATTCAGAATCATCCAGAGTTTTTATCAGTTAACATGCAGCATACCGGCGTATAAAATCCGACAGGAAAATTAGTATTAATGACTTTCCTGATTGTGTTTCATGGATTTAATTAGCCAGTAATTTAATATATTGATGCCCCCCTCATCCATTGAGCAGACGTCAGGATAAAGCTGTGTCTCCGTCCGGTTTTCAGACTGATGACAGGGTGTCACATGGAGTGAAGTGTGCTATATTGATTTGCGATTCATTGAATCCATGTGTAGAAAGATGAATGTGTTTTTTTGCCCGTCGTCGTGCGGGCTTTTTTTATTTAATGTAGTCAGGAAAAAGGGGCTACCAGCGCACTGGTAACCCCTTCATAAAGCGCTTCAGGCATGTCCAGACAGTTCAGCCCCTGTACGGCGGAGGTTGCCCTCCGCCGGGGTTGGCTACTTAGCGGATTCGTAGGCCATAAAAGCCGCCACCTCCCTGGTTGTGTCCCTGTACCGGATTTCGCAGAGCGATTTTCTGGTCAGGTAGGTGAATGCCAGTAGTGTGAGACACACTATTAATACACACCATAACAGGTTACTAGGTGGCAGTTTCATAGCCTTTTTCTCCTTGCCTTACGGCAGCTAAGAGGCTACTCTGTTGGTGTCTAGTCAAGCAGATGGCCTCGTGTGGTTGGTTAATGAAAATTAACGTCCTACGGGGCTTTCTTCTTTCTGCCTCACAACATCAAAACACTCAAACATCATGAGGCAAAAAGCCTCAAGCGCCGACACCATTATACCGTGTTTACTCCCATCCTCCCAGGGCTAATAAGCTGGTAAGTTAATAACTTTTAAGATGGTTTCCGCCGTGTTTCTGCCCTGCATCCCGGCATCTGCTGGAGTTCAGTCATGAATTTTCCCCTCTGTCGATATGCTCCGGTTACCACTTCTGCGCCGTCCAGTGTAGCGGTTCTGTGCAGACGCAATGTAGTGCCAGAACAACCCCCTTGTTCGCCAGCTGCGCCCATGTCTGATGTTAACCAAACGACTCAGCTACCAGATTGAAGATTTACGCCCAAATAGAGGTCTACGCCTATGACAAAATTCTCCAGGCAATATCAGATATCAGTAGCGTCATATCCGAAAGAGATTTTTAAAGTCACTTTTCCTGATTGTATTTCTTTCAAAATACAATGACGGTAAGGTTATTTAGCCAATTGACGCGCCACTTGAATAAGTTATTATTACTTACAGGCACTCTGAACTATCAGCAATTTCACAGACTCAACAATGCCTGTAGAAATATCTTTGTATCGGTATTATTTAAGGAATCAATTATGACACTCACTGCATATTACCAGCTAAGGAATACAAAAGCCGCAGGTCTTGGTTTCGAATTGCTGACCAGTGAACCGGGAGCCTTTATTGTGCTGGAAGAATGCAGTTATGAGAAACCGTATGAAATTGCCCGCTATGGGCATAACGGGAGTGCAGGCGATCGTTCGAATGCGTTCAGCTGCGCGATGAATAAAGCCCGTAGTCTGCAGAATTACAGTGGAGCAAAACTGGATTACAACGTTTACGAAGAAACTGCCTGAATCATCCTGTAATAGCTGTGTGTAGTCTTTGCCCGCCGCTGGCGGGCTTTTTTATGTGACACCGGGCAGGAGCGCCAGGCATCATGACAGCGCCCTATCCTCTCTTGCTTCACTTCCTGTCAGGTTTAAGACGACTATCAAACCGGAACGGTATCTGTTGAGCCTTCTGCACGATCCCGTAAAACTCAGGGTGCTCAGGATTTAACAGATAATTGAACTCTACCGGCGATAAGGCTGAGGGAACACGCAGTGCAACCGAGCTCCTGGTAAATGACCAGGCATCTCCGTAATCAGCCAGTTCCTGAGGCGCATCCTCATCAGCCCAGTTGCCCGGTAATTCATCCATGTTTGCGCTTTGTATCAGTTCATCAGGCACATCGATACTCAGTAGCGTGAAAGAGTCCATTATCTGTGCCGCATGCAGGTGTACCAGGGTCTCCAGCATCGTTAGTGATGCCGTTTCGGAGACATATACCATTGACACCCCCACGCTATTCCAGCGCCCACCAGCCTCTTTCGCACCATATCCGGTCCAGGCCGTAGAAAGATACTTTGTTTTCGTCAGCCTGTAGAGGATCACGAGTACACCCCATGCTCCAGACGCGTAATCAGCTTAATGACCTCATAGGCTCCCGTTTCGGATGCCATCAGGTCTGCTGGCACTTTCCAGCTCAATGCCCGGTTAGGTTCGTTCAACCACTTCTGTGCGGCTTCCCTGTCGCCTTCAAACAAATCTACCGCCCGATCAATGACGCGGATAATCCGTACCAGACGTTCACTTTGTTCCGGGTTAAAACGTGCCTTCACACTGCGGCTAAATGTGGTTGACGGGATACCGGACATTTTTCTCAGGTCATTCTGGGTTATTCTGGCCCAGTCAGTGATCCGGTTCACCACCTTCCCGTCCAGGCCTTCATTGATTTGGCCCAGGAGCGCTACACCATCAGCATTATTTAACCCGGCAACCTGCCAGAGGCGCTGTGGTCTGGCTGGAGTTGAGGACAAACTAAAAGTTTTCATAGCAAACCTCCATTTGGTCATTATATTATACCCAAATGGTAACACCAGAGCAAATATCAACCACCAGCAGACGGAAGGCATTTTTCCTGATTGCGATAACTCAGAGTGTAGCGATCGGTATCGAGTCCCACCTCGTTGTGTAGGCTGGAGAGAGCATATCTCTCTTCATTGACCACGCCGGTGCGATGCCACGACCGGCAAACCATACTTTGCCTTTGCCTGAGTTGTTTATCGTATCCAGTACGTTCATGAGCGCGTCACTGTTTGCATACGACCTCCCTTCATCAAATAACGATAGCTGGGTAACTCCGCAGGGACGGAAATCGTTGAGCATGACTCCCGCCTTTGCATAGTTATGTCCTTCTTTCCAGATTTTATCCAGAGCCCGGCCAGCCGCCGCGATAATGTCCCGCGTATCACGTGATGGAATGCAGAGCTGTTCGCTGGAGACTTTGCTGTAATAGGGTTCATGTTTTGAAAAAGGCGAGGTTTTTATGAAAACTGATACCTGACCGCAGTATTGACGTTCCTGGCGCAATTTTTCCGCAGCACGTTCAGCATACTGGCAAATTGCCTGCCGCATGGATTCATACGTTGTTATACGCTGCCCAAAGCTCCTGCTGCATATGATCTGTTGTTTTGGTGGCGGGGCATCCTCCAGGTCGATACAACTTTCTCCCCGTAGTTCCCTCACTGTTCGTTCAAGAACTACGGTGAAGTTTCGTCTTATGAATGCAGGGTTAGTACGAGCCAGCTCCAGCGCAGTGGTTATGCCCATTGCATGAAGCTTACTTGTGGTTCGTCCACCAACCCCCCACACCTCCTCTACCGGCATCAGAGAAAGCATCTTATCTATCCGATTACGCTGGCCTGCAGTCAGTGCGAGTACCCCTCCGAACTGGGGCCAGGTCTTACTGGAATACTGGCAGGCTTTCGCAAGGGTTTTTGTAGGGGCCAGGCCTACCCCTATCGTCAGTCCAGTGCAGCGGAAAACATGATCCCTTAGCTGATGTCCGTATTCCTCAAACGTCATGCAGTTATCAATCCCACCAGCCCAAATAAAAGACTCATCGATGGAATACTCTTCGACACGGGATGATAATTCCTCCAGGCAGAAATGTACTCTGGCGCTCATGCTGGCATACAGCTCGTAGTTACTGGAGAAGGCAATCACGGGCTCCGGGAAGCGCTGCTCACGCAACTTAAACCAGGGTAAACCCATAGGAATGCCGAATTTTTTGGCCAGTTTACAACGAGCTATAACGCAGCCGTCGTTGTTAGAAAGGACGACCACTGGTTTATCGCGTAAATCGGGTCTGAAGCATTTCTCAACACTGCAATAAAAGCTGTTCACATCCGCCAGAGCATACATTACAGATTACCCCGGGCACGATGAACCCAATGAGTCACCACGCCAAAAATTGTCAGTTCATCGGGGTCTGGGTAAATTGGTGAATAAGCATTGTTCATAGGCAACAGGGCCAGTCTGGGAGTGGTCTGGAGCTGTTTAACAGTGAAGCCGCCGTCCACCTCGGCGATCACGATATCGCGATGTTGAGGACGCAGAGAACGGTCCACCACCAGCAAATCTCCATCACGCATACCGACATCCTGCATGCTGTTTCCCTGAGCTCGCACGAAATATGTTGCGGATGGATGCCTGATGCAATAATCGTTCAGGTCTAGCTCACTGGAAGTATAATCCTGGGCAGGGCTGGGGAAGCCAGCTGCACACCGCTCGAGAAATAAAGGGATGGCGATTTTCTCAGGATTTTCCATTGGAATTAAGAACATAGGCACAACCTCCGATCACTTAAAAACACTGTATATATAACCAGTATAAATTGGATCTTTGCAGGTGCCTAGTCCATCAGGTAGCAGTTGGGATCAAGACGACTACCGTTCAAAATTATTGATTGTTTTTAAAGCAGGAATGCCGCCCTACCTTAATCAACCAGAAATGCAGAGTTATAACGTCATACTTCCTTACCAGCTCAAGGCATGAATTTATCGACGTAAGGCCTTTGCTGATTGCAACCTGCAAGATTTGACAGAATGTGGGTTATCCTGAAGAAAGTAACTTTCCTTGATTGTAAAAAGTCCCATCTGCTTGTAGGGGCACATAACAAAAGCCCCACCATTGCGGTTTTTATGTCGATACCCCCGCGTGCGGGGGGAATACTCATTACGGGTGTCCATTCGGATCTGGTAGTGCCGTTAACCCCCGCATGCGGGGGGAATACTTTAATCCACTGCCGGAAACAGGAGTCCGGAACCGATAACCCCCGCTCACGGGGGGAATACAGCAGCAGCTGACCAACTGACGGAAATCCAGCCCGATAACCCCCGCATGCGGGGGGAATACTACTAACAATATTTAACGAACGCCAACACACACCGATAACCCCCGCATGCGGGGGGAATACCACCGCCGTTACTTTGCTTTACTCAATCTCGGCCGATAACCCCCGCACACGGGGGGAATACAAAAGACGTTTTTATGAAGGTTGCCGTTTTCGCCGATAACCCCCGCATGCGGGGGGAATACGCAAAAGTGTTTTACCAACTGCCAAAAAGTAACCGATAACCCCCGCACACGGGGGGAATACCCCTGCCTCGGTGGGGTTTTTGCTTCTCTAAGGCGATAACCCCCGCATGCGGGGGGAATACTAACACTGTGCAAAAGGTATCCGTGAGGGTGCCCGATAACCCCCGCATGCGGGGGGAATACGTCTGTGCCTTTCTGGATGAGGTCAAATACCTCCGATAACCCCCGCATGCGGGGGGAATACTTCCAGCCAGCGGGTAACCGTGGACAACACGACCGATAACCCCCGCACACGGGGGGAATACTTCCAGCCTGCGGGTAACCGTGGACAACACCACCGATAACCCCCGCACACGGGGGGAATACTTCCAGCCAGCGGGTGACGGTTGAGAGCACCACCGATAACCCCCGCACACGGGGGGAATACACGTTCCAGCCATATAATCCGGAAACGTTGCTCCGATAACCCCCGCACACGGGGGGAATACTCTAAAAATAACCGGTTGATTATAAAATATTAAATAGCGCCACTAAAATCCACCAGCTTTTGGAGTTAGCGGGCAGTGAAATCAAAAGATTGATTTTCATTGAATGCCTTTACCATAGCAAACAACTCGTCCCCGGTAATCTCAACACCATTCGGTGTGATGACGATTTCTCCAAGTGTAACTGGTACCAGTTCACCCGGCTTCCAGGTCGTAACTGTCCAGTGAGCCTCCACCAGACCGCAGTTATGATTCGCATGACCGCCAAAACGTGGTTCGGCTGCAAAGCGGATTAATGCAGAAATGAAAAGCCCTGCTTCCTCATCAGTCGCATTTTTAATACTCATGCGATGGCTGAGTTCTGCGCCGGTGATAAACGCTTCATACGGGTCAATCGGGCGGCGAATTGACTCGCGAGATTCCTGCTTCTGATCTTTGCGGGCCTGAATTTTTTCATCGAGCTCCCGTACTTTGATTTGAAGCTCAGCTTTGGTGTCTTTATCAGCCGACTTCATCGCCTTTTTGAGTGCATCCTGCTCTGTTTTGATCTGAGAGATATCCACACTTGCCTCAGCCTGTTCCTCGAGCAGGCGTTCCAGACGATCAACCTGGTCTGTCTCAAGAAACTCCATCAGACTTTCGTCACGCTGAAACATAATTGAGCGGGCACCCCCACCAAACATCCCCCACTGGTTATCACCATCCGGGATAGCATTCCCTATACCAACTTTGCCGCTTAATCCCCAACGACCAAACAAGCTGATTAACGGGTTTTTGCTACGTAGTTCAGCACCAGCATTGATTTCACCTGGCGCGAAGGTTTCGGCTTCACCATTGATATCCACCCCCTGGGCCAGCATGAAATGTACTGCCAGGTCGAAAGGTGATTTTCCGTCTGCATTAAGGCCCACACGATCGACAATGACCTTATGCGCAGCATGACGAAGAGTTCC
This sequence comes from Klebsiella sp. JB_Kp031, assembly GCF_040064295.1. NCBI lineage: Bacteria > Pseudomonadati > Pseudomonadota > Gammaproteobacteria > Enterobacterales > Enterobacteriaceae > Klebsiella > Klebsiella sp. JB_Kp031. The sequence continues at coordinate 67,066 of NZ_JBEAJW010000021.1, read as the reverse complement.
CCGAATGCTGGTACCTGGAAAGTACGGGGCTGCATTGAATCCACCGTTACGAGGCAAGCGATGGCCGGAAGTTGAGACCGCATTTTTTACTGTTACAGTCAGTGGTTCCAGAGTCGAAATTTTACCGTTGAAGTTTAAAGTTCTCATGAAATTAGCCTCGCAATAAAGAAGAAATCAATTGAGTACGAACTGGTGCTGGGTGGACAATGTTTAGCTTTTCACCAACGAAATAGGGAGGAATAAGTGGTGATACTCCTTTGATACCATTCAGACCCGAATTAACAGTTACCGGACGCAATGCCATACCCTCGTTGGATATACTCGTGTCGATATCGAGAGGAAGAATTGTCACATTGTTAAACTCTCCATTAGCTGCAGAGAAAAAGTCATAACCAACGCCAACATGGGCATGGTTAAGCAGTATTTCTACAGCCTCAGAAGAGCCGACAAAATCAAACGTTAAATAGGGTGCAGAATAAGCTGGACGGGTTGTCATCCTTCTCTTCGTGGGGCCCCCGGTCAGGAGGACACGCGTAAACACCCCCCTGTGGATACGAGGAGAGAACATTGCAGTGCTCAGTTTTTCGGGACTGAGATAATCGCAACGTACGCTTGTTGTCGCCCCAATCCCCTGTTCGGGCGTGATGCCAAAACGTAGAGATGAAGCATGGAAAACACCCAGTTCATCGTTGAATAGAAGTATTTCCTTAAGACGAGCCAATACGACTCCTGGCTCGTTACTGGGTATCGCCTGAGACAGTGCTTCATACAGAATGCCGTCCAGCGATGGGGCTATCCCACTGATGACCACCGGTGTCAGAGAAGACATGATGACCCGATACGGTTTAAAATTTAACACTGGATATCCTCTTCAAAATACGCCGGTGATAAAATTTCACACGAACGATATTCACGACGAAATCGAACGGGAATAATGTGTTCCAGCGACCGATGTTTAGACGAAAGGTCAGTCGGTTCCGGAAAACGCGGATCGAGGATAATTATCCTGACAGTATCATTTTCACTACGAATCCCCCGCCCTACAGACTGCTTTGCTTTGCGAATAACTTTCCGCAAATTTTCCAGGTAGATGTTCCGGTTAACTGCCTCAAAGGTACGACTATAGCCTCGTTCCTTCAGATACCCATAAAGGCTTTCAGCCTTCATTCTGTCCGGAGGTAAGAAAGGTATCCGGGTGATGATTAAATCCTGGAAAATCTGTTCCCCATTCTCGCCTCGTGGGCTCACACCAACAGAAGCACCGGCAGAAATCAGAATTCCTGGTTTCTCCTGATACTGTTTAATAATTTCGGACAGGGCCTGACCTGCTTTCTGAATATAAACTGGTTGCGAGACCTCACCCAGCTGATTGGCAATCATCCGGGTTTCATAATGGCTGGCAGTTAATACCAGAGCTGGCCCGTGAATACAGGACAATTGTTCAACTACTGCCTTTAACCATTGACCTGAAAATATCTGTTCTTTCGGGTCATCGAACACCTTTGGAAAATCAGCACCGGCGATGGTCAGCTTCATTGAGCCATAGACGTCTGGGGAGAATATTTTCCTGATTGAAATCGTATCGCTGGTTAACCCCAGAGCTTTACATAACCACTCCATTCCGGTCTCTGGGGTACTGGTAATTGAGAGCGTAGCCGACGTCAGTAACGCACTACGCCATTGAGTGCAGTATCTGCCCACATTCATCCCGATAAACGGGTTTACAGCGATCAGGGCTGGTTCACGACGTTTATTGGAAACGCCTACACCCTTTTGCCCCCCGGACAATCCGAGCATTTCCCAGCTGTAGATACAGTCAAAGAAAGCTTTCCGGGCCGCTTCATTTTTTATTTCCCGCCCTACCTTTGATAAGGCGTTAAAGCTATTGTCAAACAAGGCAACCGCTGCAGGCGTACTACAAAAATGCAGATCGCCCGCTATCGAAGTCACGTCGTTCATTAACTGGTCGATGACATGCACGCCATTACGTGGAATATGTTCATTGAACGCACTGGTCAACTCTCTGAGGTTGAAGCGCCGCTGTTTCCAGACCTCAAGCATATCTACAAAAATGTCTGCCTCATCAATAATGAGGTACATATTTTCTTTGTCACCGAGGATGCGGTGATTACACATACAGTCGACCATTACCATCGCATGGGTCGTAACAATAAAGTTAGCACTGAGAGCATTCAGGCGAATATCATCAATGTCCTGTATATCATCCCAGATGGAGTAGGTGACCATCTCTGGCGTGATCTGCGCTGGCAGTTCACCATACTCTTCTTCAAACTCAACCAGAGGTTTTGACCAGTTAGCGAGTTTTTCAAGGACCTTAACCGTATCCAGATCGGTAAATTCGTCCATGAGTAACAGTCCACGTACTTTCTCCAGGGATACGTAATTTGCTTTCCCCATAAGCCGGGAAAAAGTAACTTTTATGCCGCATTGTTCAGCTATCTGTTCAAGGAGAGGACGATCGCTTCTGAATATCTGGTGCATCAGGGCATGAGAATTCGTGGCGATCACAAATTTTGCCTCAGGGTTTTTCAGCAGAATCAGAAGCGCCGGTACCAGATAGCCCAGCGTTTTTCCTACACCTGTTTCAGCACTAATCAGTGCAACTTTATGATCCTGAGTCAGTGCACCAGCTGCAGCCTCGATATAATCCTGTTGGACCTTACGTAACGACAATCCGGCAGACTCAAATACCGCTGATGTATTCATGACTACTCCCCTGCCAGATGCATGAAACCACAACCAAAAACGCGTTTAGGGCCGACGCCATAAACGATGGCCATTTCAGCTTCCTGTTGATTGCTGATAGTGGCGGCCCCCTGAACAGTGAAGACAGGAAGCATAAAACCACGGCGAGCATTGCCCTTGTCGATATGGACGAATTCCGGGCCACTCACGACGATTTGACGGGAGTCAAGACCAGCCTTCGCTAATTTGGTGAGGGCCATCTGATAACTCGCTTCATCAGATGGAGCAAACTGGCGTCGGCCATGGCCTTCTAACTTTGTTCCTTTATGAAAGATGGCCATTGACGTAATGAACTTAATTTCATGGCCCTCAGAGAGAATAAGCTCTCTTTTTTTCTCCCCTGGCAGCTCCAGAGCTGTGGCTGTGCGGACCAGCAGTCTCGAATCATTCCCGGTACCGGGAAAAATTTTAAAAGAGTACGGCAGCTTCTCTCCCTTACGTTCCTGCATGAAAAAATCCAGGTGCTGGTGGATCCGGTAAACACTTGTGTGAGAGATACGCAACCGAAACGCATTATCGTAGAAAATCATGGTCATACCTTTTTCAAGAGGTGCAAAATGCTCAGGCGTTGATGGGGATCAGTCGGCAGAAGCAGCAGTAACGGAATGAGGTTGTTTTTCTTAAACTCATTCGAGGCGGCTTCAGGAGTTATCCGCGAATAGGCCAGCAGGGTTACTGTTCTGATAAAGATATCCATCTCTTTCTTGGAGTAGTTTTTTATTTCCTGATGGAGTTCTTTAGCCTTTTTTAAATCCAGCATGTAAAGGACTTCGTTCTGCCGGGTGAGTAGTTGATCGGCACAGGTATAAATTGCGTCGGCACTCAGACTGACCCGCAGTGAGCGAACAAGCTCGTAGGTTTTCACGCCGAAGTTTTGAATATAAATCAGCGGGAATTTCAGTTCGGTGTTAAACAGGTATTCCAGATGCTGACCGCTGGTGGCCGTGATGACTTCTACGTGATCGAAAAAATGCTCAGGTAGTTTATTGACCACTCCCTGAGGGGCTAAAAGAACCGAAGAATTGTCTTCAACGTTAATAACAGCCCCAACACCAGACCACATGCCAAATTTCTGGCCGGTTGTTGGTTTTTTGGGGTTCTCCACGCCCATCAGCTCTGGAGCAGAAACAAAAAATGTCTGGCAAGGGCGGCAATGCACAACACGTTCCCTGTAGGCGTTGACCAGCTCGAAGCCTACCCCGTCGAACTCTGAGGGAGCTCTGCCGCAGCATGAGCAATTTCGTTGCACAGGCACAGGCTCACCCATATAGGGCAATAAAATACTCGTCAGAGCGCTATATACTGACTCTACAGGATGATTCAAAGCTCCCCCTCCCCTAAAATAAGCTATGCCATTTTGATGGCAAATTAGTTAAGTGTCCCTGCTCACAGATACAAGGAATTTTCACCCGCCAGCTTAATAAATAATGGTGAAATTTCCTTAGGCAAATTTAACAGAAGCTTCTGATACAAAGACTCATCTTCCGGACGCCCGGTCAAAATCACTTTCCTTCCCGAGGCAAGTGAATGAAGAACGTATTTCAACACATTCCGCATATCAAAAAGGACAACATCATCAACGATGATATCTTTATTTGATAAACTCTGAATAAAATTCTCACCAGCTATCGGCTCATCTGGTGAAATAAATAAACCATCAAATAATGCACGCTTCGCCAGAAGGGTTTTCCCTGACCGGGAAGGCCCTATTATAACGACAATAAGGTTAGTATCTTTTTCTGAAAAATAACTCAACACCTTATTGAGACATTTTTCATTTTGATTGTTATTGAATTTCAAATCATGACTCCTTTCCAAGAAGATGCCCTCACCTGTGGTTATTCCGTTAATTCAAGGGATGAAGTGTACCAGTTAACCTATGTCCTAATGCAGGAGGTTTTTTGTTTCCGAATTACCCTTGTCCTTGCCATCGCCAGACATCTCTTGCAGGTCTTGATGGCCCATCAGATTCACGAACATAGCACGATAACCCACTGGCAAGCGTGAAAGTAAACCAATGCACAATTCATGGTCTGACGGTTGTCCGATGACCAGAACCTTATGGCCAGAAGCATGTACAGCCAGAATACACTCCAGGACTTTGTCTGCATCAAAACGGAAAATGTCATCAATCACTACATCAAAACCTGTGAACATCTCCGAAATGTGATCACATTCTTCAAATTGCTGAGCGGTAGGGTATAGAGCATCGGGAACCTCAAGTTCAGCCAAACAGGATTTACCAGACCCGGTTTCTCCAATAATAAATACAAGAGCTTTATCTTCTGTTTGCTTGAGATATTTAGTAATGACCCCCATGTTATCCTCAAGATTTTTCATTACTAAAGCAGGTAAGTTTTTATCAAGATTCATGTTAAACCTCTTATTAAATTTACTGTTATAGAAAAATTGACAACACGGTATTTATTCATTCTTCCAGTACGTTACACCATCGTCACAGAGATACCCTGTCTGGTCAGGTTCACCTCCAATAAAAACACCAGCCTGACCTTTTAGTGAAACACCCACTCCCGTCGTGGTAGCACCTTCTCTTTTTTCTATAACTTTGCAATGCTCAGCTGCAAAGTCTCGCCAGTCCTGTTCCTTCTGGTCGCTTGCCAACACCAAAACCACCAGCACGGACATAACTCCACACAGGAGTGCAATGCCAGCCAGTCCGGAAGCAAATGTTGTCAGTAAAGAAAAGTCCTTAAACAAAACAGCGCCAAGAACCAATACCACAAGCAAGGCATAAAAAATTACTGCTCCGTTACTTGTTAATAATGACGTTCCCCAATCCCAAAAGGAATTAACAGTAATTTCACTCTGCGTCATACTTCCCTCCTTCAGTTTAATGGCAATCTTCAAACAAAGTCTAAAACTGTGCTGAATTGTTCTGCTTCAGGTAACATCGGCTTCAGCCCACTACGTCTTGCAATGCGAGTAACGAGTATTAATGTATCGGTCGTATCAGGCAAAGTGATTTGTTTGTGAGAAATTCGGACATCGTCTTCATTAACCATGGAAACATCTACATCGCCAACGCCAATGGTGATTGAGAATTTTTTGTCCGAACCGTAAAAAAGCTCCAGCTCAGTAAATGGTCCAACAGCCCGAAAACAAGTCAGGGACATTTTATGAATGCTGCCAATATTTGTAATGCAGCTATCAATGAATTTATCGGCATGTTCGTGCTGAATAAGACGATCTGTAGAGGTCACTCCATACAGAAACTTTAAATGGTTACCATTGGATTGATTGATGCCTTTCATTAATTAGCCTCAGGATTTAATTTTGTTAAAAAGCATTGCCGCCGAGCCTATACCTAAAAGGACGGTCATACCGTAAAGCAAATACGATGAAATATTGTAGAGATCAAAACCGAGTATGGTGCGTGCTTTTTCATCCGGCAAAACCACGGTAAATATAAGGTTCCACAAAGCAATTAAAATTATCTGGGCACCAAATAATCTAGGCAACGCGCCAAGTTCTTCGAATGCAAACAGCCACATAGTCACAACCAACACAATCATAATGCCTACGAAGGAACATAATATCGCTGAAATCCCAAATCCAAATGCAGCAAACACAATTGATTCTTTGGCGTTTAATCCCGTGGCTCCGTAGACCAATAGCACCATAATAATAAAAAAAAGAGAACCCTTTATAAATGCCATAAAATCACCCAAGATTATTAGAAAATGCTCTTTTGCTGGCCAAACAAAAACTTACAATAACAATGCATTTAAACCAAAAAATCATTCAACCTATTTTATGTTGTAAGTAACTTATGTTGTAAGTAACTGAATTTAGCCCTCTGTAATTTCTAAAAGATTTATCGAGCCTCATAAAAGATAATACAAAAGATAAAATTCCTGCTCAGCCTTTCTCCCGCTTACGCGCAATTAAATCCCGGCGATGCAACCAGAGGTGAAATATATCTTATGAGTAAGTTAAAAACAAAGCCGAGTGTAAGGCTCAGGATTAACACCACGATAAAGCGATGTGGGTCTTTACCCAGAACAATATCAAAAAACCTTCGCATGATCTTTGTAAGATAATTTAAAAAAAAAACCATCTTTATCCCCTTCTATACCAATTCACAAATCATGAGGCAAGCCGGGGAAAACTCCCCGGTTACGCCTTAAATATTATTGCTCTGAGTTTTTTTTCTGGATTTTTTCCAGATGTTTATCGTAGCTGTCTTTGGCTGCAGTCAGCTGCAAAAACTCTTCATAGGTTAACGTCAGTTGATACTGGGCTTTAGCGAGAACCTCTGTACCGTCTTCCAAAAAGGGAATTTCTTTCGCTTCGGTAACGATACGGTTAATAACATCAAGAGAGTTATCTACAATCTCTTTGGAGATTTTTTTCGGCAGCACGTCGAACACCGACGGCTGAGATTTGATATTTTGTTTAGGTTCCCGTTTCGCCGCAGGGGTCCGTTTCGGTTCGGATTTTTCACCGCCTTCCCCTTCTTCTGAACCGCCACCCGCAACACCTGCATCATTGCCTGCAGAGCTATCAATGACACCACCAGCCGCGTCAGAGGCACTATTAGATCCGTTACCTGCATCAGTCGTTGTAATGGTTGTCACATTGCCATCAGATTCACCATTAGTGTCGTTTTCACCTGTACGCTTAGCAAGAAGGACCTGACCAATGGTTTTGTCGGTAGCTTTGCCAAACTTATCAAACGCTTCCTGAATGATAGCGACACAGTTATCCGGGTATTTCTCCATCACGTCGAGTGCTGCGTAGTATGCTACTACACCTTTAACGATCAGACCTTTTAACGCCTCCGGGGCGGTGTGAACTTTGAGCAATTTACGGACATGGGTTACGGAGACTTTACGGTCTGCGGCCAGCTCTTCGATGCTCATAGGCTCTTCTGCGCTGTTGTGCATGCGATACATGGACTCAGCCTGAGCAACGATCGAGACCGGAAGTTGATCGTTTCCTTTAAGATTAAAAAGTTCTGCTTTACTGTCAGAGCCACGGAATTCGTCAACACGAATTTTATCAACCGGGCCCTCACCCCGTTCTGCGCGAATTTTATTAGCCAGTGGAATTGCACGGTGACGGCAGTGTCCCTGACGAATGACAACCTGACCATCACGAACCTGGACAACCATAGGGGCCATTTCCAGAGGGCTATCGGCATATTGCTGAGCCAGACGCGCCAGGTGGTCCTTAACTTCCGGGAGTTCCCAGTAAGCCTCACCCAGGCCAGCGGTACGTGTGTTAAAGCCAGGGATGATGTTCAGATGCGTCGGGTCCATAACAAGACCATTGCCCAGACGACCACCGATACCATTTTTTTCTAAGAAGGTACGCAGAGAAACATTTTCGTTTTTGGCTTTAGCTGGAGTTGCCATAGTTGCAGTAGTCATTGAATTTTCCTCTTCCTGTTGTATGTGGGTAAACGGTCATTGCCGTTGTTAGACCCAGGATACATTCTCAAAACGCTCCATCAAGCCCCTATTTTCACTTTGGCGTGAAAAAAGTTACTTTTTTTTGTTCACGGCAAAAATTTTACACATGATTCTTCTGTGGCAAGGGCTCCAGGAGCCGGATTTCGGTGTTTATGTGAAGAAAATTTTTTCAGTGGTATGCCGGGGATCATAATTTTTGGATAATTTTGAAGGAGATACGAACAGTGAAGGTGATTGCAGACGATGCATGTCTCATTGATTTTTAGGACATAAATCGTCAAAAGTTACTTTTTTGAGGGTGATAACGACACTTGAACACGCTTCTCAGGACAGAAAAGTAACTTTTTTCAGTGCTGAGCCCACTCTTTCAAAAGTTACTTTTTGATAAAACCTGCGTTCGGGGAAGGAGGCAAAGCTTGCGGGGGGAAGGAAGAAACTATTTTTATCTGATTGTGCAAATCATAGACGCTCAGCCCGTCATGTTGATCCCCGTACGCAGATAGACAAATGTTCGGGGTTTAAAAAGTTACTTTTCAGGTGCTGTGCTGTTTCACGCTGCCGGATACATAGCAGGTACAGGTATCCTGTCCTGCTATGAGAAGACCAGCGCCCCTGTTTAGTTCGTCTCTGTTTGCAGCTCTTTGCGAGCGTTTGCGATCAACTCGTTCACTTCATCGCGGTCAAATCCTGGCATTGCGGGCAAAACCGTATCGGAAGGAACGGCATCAATCCACTCAAGAGCCGCAAGCAGTGCGCTTAGTAATTGTTCATTAATTTTCATTAGACCGCCTATTTCAACCTTTTTACTATCTTTAAAAAGTTACTTTTGCTGAGTGCAAACTCAATCTTTCGACCACTCGATAAGCGCATTATGCAGTTCCATCGCGCCGGAAGAACGAAGCTCAGCGTCCTCGTACGATATCCCGAGGCGGTCCATGACGCAATCCGTATCCAGAAAGTCAGAGGTGGCGTTCAGAGCTTCTGTAATGACCTGTCCATGGGTAACCGCCACTAACTTGCGCTCGTGATCGGCTATCTGTAATGCTTTGCCTCCATCAATGCTGTTGCCCTGGTCGTCTATCCCACTGGTTGTCTGACAGTCGTTATCGAGGACAGATACTGGCTCATCGGCATTAGCGGTGCCGTGTTTTGCATTTTCCGCTAACGCGATAGCTGCCTGAACGGCGGGTATCATGGCAGCGGAATCTACGTTATCGGAAAATAAAATATCGGTTTCCATTTCAACATTATCTTCGAGCCAGCGAAGAAGAATTTCTAAAGAATCCTGAATGTTCATATTTAGCTCCGGCCAAAAAATTAATAACAGGGGTGAAGACAGACATTCTAAATTATGAAGAATTCATGCCGCAGAACCAGGATACATTTTCAACTCAAAAAAGCAACCCTTTGCAATCAGGAAAAGTTAATTAATTGCAACCTGAAAATTCACCACTTAAATAAACAACGGGGTAATATTATTGGAAAGAAACAGCAAGCCGGTTATTTTCAGGAGTTCTGCTATCATGCTTGTCATTATATTTTAAGCCACTGTTTATGCGGCACTCACAATATGCATTCAAATATTCAGGCGTCAGATTGATTCCTGGAATTGATAAATGCATTTATGCATTCCTGCATTCCCCAGGATGCCTGCCACTTGCAAAGAAAAAGGTACTTTCTCTCAAGGTTCTCCATCTCTTGAAGATTTTCCGCTGAAAAATACGTCCATATATCATGCCAGCATACATCATAAGTAACCCCTGCGGGTGGTTGGTACGTCATGGCATCTGCACAGATAATGTCCACACGCTTATCATCTATAAAGGCCGGAGCGACAAGGTTGATAACGTCTTGCTCTTTTTCAATAACGGTTACGTGGGTCACATCCTTTTTTTGCAAAATGACATGGAGAACCATCCCCAGTCCAAGCCCGTTGATAAGCACGCGCCCCGTTGCCCGCTCAATAAATTCCATGCACGTGTTAATTTCCATCGGTGTATTGGACATGACGACTTCGCCATTATTTGAGAGACGACGATACTTACCAGGTGGAATGTATTCATTCTGATTGCCTGTTACGTCGGCCCTGAGAGAGAGCATATGCGCTTTCTCCTGAGAGATGGTGAATGTATCCAATGTCCACGATCCGGATTTACCGTCCGTAACAGGGAGATCGTAAAAAAGAGTTCCCATTTTCAGTCCTGTAGTGTCGGAGCGTTACTTACCGGAAATTACCACAAACCGGCTACTTTTGCAGGAATATCAGTCGCTGAAATGTGTATTTCGCCGCCGCCACACAATGTAACGTTCAAGACATCCGCACATGATGGCCGTATCACGGGCTCCCTGAGCAGCCACGGCAGCTGATGTACGGCGTCCACCATTTCCTGTGAACTCGCGGGAGGATGCGTCCTGTAGCGTTGTCTTATCGCCATTCATCCGGTTCAGGAGCGCGTACAAATCGTCGAGGCTGAGGTGTTTCCAGCGAACGTCTGACAACCTGATTTCCTCCTGATTTGCTTTCTCATACCGTTCGTCACGGGTTAAAAGCTCACCTGGCCGGGCTTTCCTGAATGCTTGTGTTGCTTGTTCGACAGCACTTTCTTTACTGCTGGCAAAGAGATATTTTGCGCCGATGGAATAACGGTATTTCCAGCGACTGCCGACCTTTCTGAGAAGGTCAAATTCAATCAACTCCTTTTCCGTTACCATGACTTAACCTTAATTCATGAATGATTTTGAAGAGTCAAGAATAAGTTTTTTAATGTCACGTTTCGCTGCCTGGCGTGCGCGATGCTTATCGGCACGTAGTACACTACTGTAGGCATTATTTTTACGGTATCCCCTGGAACGACATAATCCACAGGTGCAACCAGTTACAGAATAAGACAAGCCATAAGGTTTCATACCTTTCCCTCTTTTTAAATATCCGCATCGCGATAAGTATATTAAATAAAACAGATAGCGCAAGTACCGTAATTAATATTAATCACACCGGGAGCGGCCGGTATAATTCATAATTTCTGAAGCATTATGTAGACCGGCCAGATAAAACATCCTGAAAACAGTTTTCTTTTTATTGAAATGTTAGCGGTTAATTGGTCCATATTTTTTACTGGCAGGGAGGGAAACAGTCCAGCATGCTCTTCGCTTTTACGAAGTCTATTCCGCCGGTGTGTGAATATGAAAGCGTGGTTCTCCATCTTCAGGGTCAGGCCAGTTCCGGGATTTGTTCACTTTCAGCTTTTCGATCATCGCCCGGGTAATCTGCTCGTCAGTGATACCGGCTCGGCGTTGGGCATCCCAGAGTAAAAATTGCATATCAGCCCATTCAGCATAGTTACCGGGCGCTTCTGCGGTTTCCAGCGCCTCGAGACTGAGATGCTTCAGCGGGCCAGTCGGGCCAACATCGCCGAATGTATCCTGAGACCACTCGGCGTGGTCACGGCGGATCTGGTCGCGTTCAGGAGATGGAGAGGCATAGAGATAGAGTGCTATATCAGAACCGTCTAATATGGGTTCAGGCCAGATTTCCCCAAAACCATCTTCGCACTGAAGCTCAGTGCGGGATGTGTATACCACCGGCCTATTATTTTTCGCAAACCCGCGATGCTGCAGGAGTTCGCGGATAACGGCGGCAATAACACCAGGCGCAGCCAGACGGCCAAACTCGCATTGATAATTTGGGTCGGGGTGACAAACCGATTCTTCCGCATACCAGAGCATGTTCGCCAGGTAATCATCCTCAACTGGCGTAGAAGTTTCGGCCTGACGTCGTTTTTTTAACTCTCGTGCCATTATTGCTGCCTGATGGGGTGAAACCACTTCGCCAGCGATTATCCGGTCCAGTTCATCGACTGAAAAGGGATAATCATCCGGAAGAGTGTGGGTCTCTATATTGAGTAGGGCTTTGTTACTTTCGTGGCTCATAGTGTGCTCCAGTTATTTTCGATCACTACGCCGAAGGTTAAAGCTAATCGCATCGTTTTGCCTTTAAATATCCAGGTCTGCTAGAAAGCGTTGTTGAATCTCATTTTTTTGAATGATGTCCACCAGCTGGCTGGGGTCAACCGTCTTAGCCAGCAGATTTGAGGCATCATCCAGTGCCCAGGCTTTTAACACCATATCGCCTTCAGACATAAACATTTCCCGTCCATTTTCATGGTTGTACCATTTCTGATTATCATCCAGTGTCACTAGGATATGCGTCGGTTCGTTGCCAGGATCCCCGTTGTCGAAATAGTGGATTGCATAGAGGCCCGGTTTTAGACTTTGCTGGGTGAGCTGGAGGTTATTGTTGCTCTGTGCCAGCAGATTTGAGGCATCATCCAGCGCCCAAGCTTTTAAAAATGTATCGCCTTGGTGTCGCAACATATCGAGGCCTGTTCCCTCTTCACGCCAGAGTTGGTTGGCGTCCTGGGTCGCGAGGGTATAATACAGATCACCATCAACATCCCAGCAATCGAAATACCAGACAGCATAGAGACCCGGTTTCAGGTGATTTAAATTCTGTTTCATAATAAGCCTCCGGTGAGCATGCACACAGACTAAAACCTATAAAAACCCAAGTGGAATTTAATCGAAAAAAAAGAAAACCTAACTAGCAAATGAAATACAAAGCAGGTGGTTGATACTACCAGAATACTATTTTATTACGCTTGTTCAAGACCCAATTTTTAATGTCAGGAAAAAGAAAGAGATTTTTTGGGAGAGATTGCAATTTCTGGATGATAATTAAAAGCTGTGAAAATCTTGGAGGTGATAAAAGTGTTAATTAAAAACCATCATAAGTCAAAAAAACTGGGTAATGCTGCACATTCAGCTCTTACGAATATACAGCCTTTCCCTGAATGTTGATTGTTTATTCAACCTGTTTCAGAAGTTTTTCTATTCCTGATTTTTGTACCTGTCAACATTATCAATTCAAGATAAATAATGCTCAACAGGGTAGTCAGCCTTCACCGGCAAATATTACCAGTCTCCGCCCTCCACTCTTAGGTCCGGTGCCGCATGAGCTAGTAACTCCTGCTGGGGCTGGTCATGTTTATTATGACTTTCCCCAAGCAGCAGGCTTAAACTTCCAGACGCCGCATAATACGAAGCATCCGGGAAGTGCTCGCGGACCTCGTCCAGAAGTCGGGAGAGGTTTTTTGCGGTCCGGTAGAATCGAGAGGCTGCGTTTGGCATAGCTTCGCTTAACAGCTCATGAGCTGTTGTATTTTCACTGGATATTTTTGATAAAACGTCATCCTGGTCCATTTACAGTTCTCCCGTTTGATGGTTGTTAATGATGGCAATAGTGCATCAGTCCTGATCACACCAATCCCAGTTGCCAGGCGATGCCCCGAATGGTGTATTCACCGCTCCACCCTGTCACAACATAGAAGCGGTCCCCGTTTTTATTACTGCCCGTTAACTTCATTTTTTTTCCGGTGCTGGCAAGTAATACTTTCATTGATTTTACAGTGACTTTCATCTTCCACCTAAACATTCAAGACTCTCTGTTTTTCCTTACTGCTTACAAATTCATTGTGGAATATCAATCCTTGATATTCATGGTGGCAGCGGCTTGTTTCCCCGTGTCGGTAAGCGTGACCGCATAAAACAAGGCGTGTTCTCTCCCCCCCTTATGTACATAGTCCACCAGCCCGAGACGAAACAGGACAGGAATAGATGGTGCAGAAATATCATCGGTGAATATCCCTGATCCTGGCCTGCATTCCCGCGCCTTTTTTCCGTCACCACGGAGTTGATATTTACTCCCACCGGATAATCGCCGCAGTGTGTAGATCTGTGCGTTAGTAAGCTTCATCTTAAATCCTTGAGATACTGATACTTTTTAGAACCAAAAAAGAAGCCAGAATTATTATTCTCAATAATTATATATTTCCGACTCTACTCAAAGGTAATAACCTCCATAACACAAACATGCTGTGTAGCATCAGGAGGAAGTAAGACACGGCAGTTGGGGCAAGGAGTCATGCGCTTGGTTATTATACTAGCTAAATCTGTCATGCGCTTGGTTATACTAGTTAAGTCTGTCATTTTCTCTCGCGAGCCGTCAGAAAGTTCCATTAAAGCTTTTTCAAGTAAATTGCTCATTTTTATATATCCTCTAAGATTTATGTACAATCTGTTGTTCTCGCCCAATGTTGAGATTATTGAATTATCTTCAACCTACAGGCGATGACCAAAATTAGTAATAAAAGTAACTTTTTCCTGATTGCGACGCTAGTGCTATCATACGCGCACAAAAAACATACCAGCACTACCGTTTGCTTTGTTATTACTCCACTTGATAAGTGAACTATACACTACGCGTCACGAGAATAGAGAGTTGACAGGAGCTAAACTCTATCCCACTGTATATACCATTTCATACAACGAAAAGAGTGATGTGCGGTCATATCTGTCGCCTCATCTTCGAAATAGGGTTATTCCAGGCATCAATATCTTCCTGAATCACCCTGCCGTTACCACCGCATAACATACAACCGGATAGAAGGCCGTAACACTCAGGGCATTTTTCGAATGGCCCAAACTGGCGCTTCCATTTTAGCAGTGCTGCTCGCTTGCCCATTTCTTCAATGGAGGGCATCATTTCACCTCCTGTGGGGCGGCTGCGAGCATGGCTTTGTATGTGCCTTTTGATGAAGGGTTCTTGGTGGCCATGTAGTGCAGCCACCCGGCATCAATCATCTCTTTTGTCGGTTCCTTCGGTAACATCACGTAACCAGGAGGTGCTACGTAGCGAACTTCCACTGTTCTGTCAGCACCTGTTGCCTGGTCAATGCCAATTACCGGAGAGTTGACTGCCTGGAGCATAGCGGCCCGGAAAGCGTTCCAGGAATCAGCGGCCGCATTTCGCTGGTCTTCATCCCACTGGAATACAGCGTGGTCACGACGCCTGGCGCTGGCAAGAATCTCGATACTGTCCGGAGTAGCTTCTTCCGGCACTACCAGCGTTGGCTGAGGGGCGGCGAAAAGTTCGTGCACACCATCAGGGCACATTTGACCGCCCTTTACAGTGCATACCGCCACTGGCTCAGCCTCCACCTTCATGCCATTTGCCAGCAGAATAGTGATGGCGCGAGTTAATGCCATGCGCTCACCACTTTGAAGAATCCGAGCAGCCTCTGCGCACGAGGACTCTGCTGAACCGGCACGTTCAAGAAGATTTTTTACGTTATTTTCGTATACTCTGCAGTCTTTATCCAGCTCAGCAATACGCTGCAGGGCCTTCTCCAGTGACTCTACCAGCGCATCAACGTAACCAGCGGCACGAAGGGCAAACGCCGTGATTGATAGCTCTGCGTCAGTTTCTTGCCCGTAGCTTTCGCATTCCGAGACAACTGCAAAATAGTCGGAGTCGATCTCGTTATTTGCCAGGTGGCGTAGCAAATTGGCCGTTTCATTTCCGTTTGCGATGAGTAGATCATGGCTCTGCGGTTGTTCGGTGATATCGGTTCTCTTGCTGCACTCAAATGAATTGTTCATGGTTATATTCCGTATGAGAACGTGCGACCTAGAAAAGTAGAAACATGTCACTGTAAACCAGGTTATCATATTAAAACGTTCCTGCAACTCCTATTATCTTATCATTTATAAAGTAACTTTCTGGATTTATAAGGTGGCGACCTTCTGTAAAGTTGGTTGACTAAATGCGAAGCTTTGTAGTGTGGAGGAAGTATTAACTTAAGTGGATAATTTTAAAAATCAAGGCAAACACTCGAAAAAAACCTCGGATGATAAAAGCATTTTTTATTAAGCAGGCCTTCGACCTGCTTTTTCGGAATGAGATAAAATGAAAGCTTCATTATCGCTGGTGGGAAAATTAAATATCGTCGTCAGGAAACTCTTGCTGGATGGCATGGACCAGTTCAATCTTATGCTCACGAGTTAAATCACCCCATGCAACTTTAGCCAGTGGCGCTTCGCCATCAGTTGTTGCTTCAATATATGACCGGCTTTGTTGAATAAATCAGATTTCGGGTAAGTCTCCCCCGTAGCGGGTTGTGTTTTCAGGCAATACGCACGCTTTCAGGCATACCTGCTTTCGTCATTTTGTTCAGCGCTCGTACCAGGGCCATAGCCTCCGCAACCTGACCATCGTAGTCACGCAGCGTCAGTGAACCCCCGAACAGCTGTTTTACCCGGTACATCGCCGTTTCCGCTATCGAGCGACGGTTATAATCTGTTGTCCATTTCCACCGCGCATTACTCCCGGTCATTCGCTGATTAGCCACTGCACGGTTACGGTCTGCATATTCACCGGGCCAGTAACCCGCACCTTTTCGGGGAGGGATAAGGGCGCTGATTTTCTTACGCCGCAGTTCATCGTGACAGAGCCGGGTGTCGTAAGCGCCGTCTGCCGATGCTGCCCTGATTTTTCTGTGAGTCTGCCGGATAAGACCCGGGAAGGCTTCTGAGTCCGTTACGTTGTTCAGCGACAGGTCTGCACAGATGATTTCATGTGTGTTGCTGTCAACGGCGAGATGCAGCTTACGCCAGATACGGCGGCGTTCCTGGCCATGTTTTTTGACTTTCCATTCGCCTTCACCAAAGACCTTCAGCCCGGTGGAATCAATCACCAGATGCGCGATTTCACCCCGGGTGAACGTTTTGAAACTGACATTAACCGACTTTGCGCGCTTGCTGACACTGGTGTAATCCGGGCAGCGCAACGGAACATTCATCAGTGTAAAAATGGAATCAATAAAACCCTGCGCAGCGCGCAGGGTCAGCCTGAACACGCGTTTAATGACCAGAACGGTGGTGATGGCGAGATCAGAATAGCGCTGAGGTCTTCCCCGTGATGAAGGCGTTGCCGACTCATACCAGGCCTGAATAGCTTCATCATCCAGCCAGAAAGTTATGGAGCCACGGTTGATGAGGGCTTTATTGTAGGTGGGCCAGTTGGTGATTTTGAACTTTTGCTTTGCCACGGAACGGTCTGCGTTGTCGGGAAGATGCGTGATCTGATCCTTCAACTCAGCAAAAGTTCGATTTATTCAACAAAGCCTATATGACCATAATTTTCTGTAAAGTTCTTGCCCCACCCCATCGAGACATTCAGCTACTTCATCCACTGTCCAGTGGTTCAGAAGTTCTGGCATAGCTATGTCATTACCAGGGCAATCGTCTGAAGAACAAAGGTCTGCGTCATGATAAATGCGACCGCAATGAACGCACTCAAAATTTGATAGAGGAATTTTTGGTACAGATACATTACTCATGATCATATCTCCAATATTAAGTTTCCTGCTTTATAAAATACAATGACGTCAGAACCCGGATACTACCAGTGCGGTGATATCCGTCATGTTCGCCCCCGTTTCAATGCCTTGTGAATTTGCTGCATCTGCCGCAACGTACTTGCATGACCCTGCCTCGGATGACATCCGCTAAACTTGGTATGTTCGCGGTCGTAGTCGTTAATTAAATCTTCCATTGCGGTGATGGCCAACTCGATTGCACTAGCAGCAGCTCGTAACTTTGCTCTTCTATATTCTTTTACAACGGTGGAATCATTCATGAGCGATTGTCTCGGTTAATATCCTTTTTCTTTAAACCCAGGATACTACTTTGGAACTCATGTGCAAGCCCCTATTTGCAGGTTCCAGGAAAGCAAATAAGGAATGTCCATAACACTGGGAAATAATGAGCGAAGAATAATATAGTTTCGCGATCAGTATGATGACTACAAAAAGGTGAGTATGAAGATCTTCATTATCGACGAATACCTCCCCGCTTATGCGGGGTTCTCTCTAACAGAGAGTAGGAAAGTAACTTTCTATCTGACTGCCTGTGACATCATTCATCCTTTATGACAGCCCGGCAGGCTTCTCGCAGTACCCACTCAACGGCATCTTTATAAGCTCCCGTTTCTACTGGCGGATTTTCACGCTTAACCTGCTCATAAAATGCTACAGCTTGTATCAATGCATCCGGCACTAGCTTCGCGTGCCGATAGAGCGGTATATCCCCTGTCTCTGAGTTCTGCTTACCCCAAATCAGAGAGGTTTCTCGGCCCATGGCAATATGATGAAGGTTTCGTTCGTCGGTAAACACTACCGGCTCGCCGTCCATTGCAGCCAGCGCCATGCGGGCCACTCTCTTAAGAATCTCGATGTCGGCGAGCCCAAGTGTATAACCAGCTTTTAGATCAAATACAGCCTGAATATTTTCGTCTCTACTCATGCATCCGCCTAAAAAATCTAAGTCCAAGTGATTCCAGCAGGGGGAGAACCTGGTTTTTGTTATAAACCGGATAATAGTGGTTAGCTGCCTACTTATTTATAACTTCCGTACCACCACCCGTCCCCGCCATCAGTCAGGGATATTCGGCACTTTCCCACTGCATTAAATACGCTAACCGAGCAACTGAATACGCCCTGTCTTTGAGTTACCGTCACTCCGTTCTCGTACTCGCCAAGACGGATAGTTTTATTATCCTCATCAATCTGAATGTCTATTTTGGTTCCGCGCAGTCCAGTGTCCTTAGTAATAAGCCCACCAGTAGCACCAGATTTTGTCTTTCTAAACGAAACGAACTTAGAACCTGGCACTCTTCCGCTACGCTTTGGTATTGTTCCCAGTTGAGATATGAATGCCATCTATTCAACCTCCATCTTGATGCCAGCGGCGGCCAGCAAAACGGCCTCTACTACCTCCATGGAAGGTGTACCCTCCCAACATTCGCATTGGTCATCGTACCCTATTGCGTTCTGAACTTTGCTGATAAATTCTGGATCAATTTTCCAACCCGGGTCAGAATCTTTAGGTTTCGGCAGCGTCACGGTGCGGGACTCCAGCTCTGCAATCTTTCTCTGCTGATTTAATAGCGTTCGCTGGAGAATGACTAACTGGCCTCGTGCCAGTTCATTCTCGGTTTGCGTGTTCTTCAGCGCCTCCAGAACGTAACCATCTGGTAATTCCGATGAGATGCCAGTCAGCAAGCGGATAATAGCGGAACCGCGTGCGGCATATTCAGTAATGGATACGTCAGAGCCAGTGTCGACATCAGCGATCTCAAAACGTAAATCTACGGTGTCGCTATCAATAGCAGTAGCCTCAAAGCTACCGATAAGCTCTAATACAGCGGCAACATGCTCGACCTCATCCGCCACTACCGGCTTGCTACTCATCGCGGCCAGCGCAAGCTTGAAAGCAGCCAATGTGTTGCTGTCAGTGATGCCAGCGCCTTCAATTGCTGAAATTTGATCCTGTAACCACTCTCTGCTTAAGGTTTCTGTTGTCATGATTTAGCCCTCACCCATCCCTTAGTTGTGCTGCGGATTACACCAGCTTTACGTAGCGCCTGGAGTCGGCGATCGAGAATGCGAAAGGGTTCAGGTTTATTCTCCTCCGTTGCAAGTCGGATACATTCTTCTGCAACATCTTTGACGTACAGACTGGAAAATGGCGTTGGATGCCCGCTGATTTTAGTCAGTATTTTTGAGTCAAGCTCGTTATATTTTGTCATTGTCAGATTTCTCATGTTTTAAATTGTCTATGCAGAACTGAGTAAGAACTCTGGCCTTCTCACCAGTAATTCTATACCGGTATGGATTTCCAAAGGTGTCAATCGTGTCGCCGAGTGCGTACCAGTCGTCAGTGTAGGGACACGATTCGAATTTTCGTCCATCCCCACCAGTGACATAACGATGACGACGTGTGATCCCCCTGCGTGTGCAACTCCCGCCCTGCCAGCATGTCGCACCAGTTGGGTAAAAATCGCGCTTAGCCATTACTCATCTCCATCGAAGGGTCTGACTCTCCGGATGCGAGTTGCGGTTACGACCGCACTCATTACTGAATTAGACTTCTTCTTTGCCCCCACCATATTTAAAATATATTGGGAAAAATCCGTGCGAATTGAGTGACGGGTGTGGGGTACTCGCTGAGTTGCTTTAGCTGAGACAAAGCACCGTTTATTTCTGACTGTGTCAGTTAGGTGAAATCAGTCATCTCTGCTCTCTGCGATAATTTCTGAAATCAAACGTTCCACGACCCAATCGTTTATATTTTGAACTGATGGGAAACGCTTATATCTTCCGCCTCTGCCATTTCTTTGCCCGCGCTGAGCATTTAATCGCCGGAGTACGCCATTGTTGATTTTGGGTGGCAGTGCGGTGATATCAGTTTTCATACTATACCACCTTTGACGCGGGCGATGGCTTCACGCGCAGCCCATACAGCATGTTTGTCAGGAATAACTACTCCGCTTTGCTTTCCATCCCGGTCACGTTCGCCGGTGTCGCAAGCAGCAGAAAGGGCTTCAAGGGCTATCAATAATTCATCACGTTGTCCTGCTACTTTCGAATACTCAGTCGCGGCGGTAGCCATTTCGGCTTTATGCTTCTTGTAAGCCTCATAGGCATGCCAGGACTGGCCTTTGCGCACGCTGGTGGTTATGTCTGCTACCTGGTCTGGCGTAAGCGTGGTCAATGGCTGTGCCGGGTAAATCAACACCTGACCGGCACTCCAGTCGAACCCGGCCTCGATGGACTCGACTTCTACTGATGGAGTAACTCCGACACTTCCCGGAGAGTGGATGATGATCGTGACTTCAGGATCGCGGCGCTGGTTGATTTTGTTTGCCCATATGGCAGTTATCAGCTCAAAGAATCTGGAAAATTTCATACAACGCTTCCTCAAAAGAACTTCACACTAGATTTGCAGAAATTTGCAGGCTATGTCCGGCAAGAAGTGGATGTAGTTTTATGACAGACAAATTAACTTACCTGGCCGGACTTTTTGTCTGCTTTCATTTTGTGATATACAGCCCAGCTCAAAGCATCCAGTTTTTTCAACCCAGCCTTGTCATAAAGGAAGATCCCATTATTACAGGCGTGTTCTTCTTCAACTTTCTTTTTTAGTTGTTCTAACTGGTCATATGTGAGCGTCGAAAGCTTTACCCGGTTCCAGCCAAAATTACGAATGTGAGTGGCCATTTATCAGCCTCCGTTACCCAGTAAACTTTATTCGCATTAATCACCAGGATAGCAACTTAGAACTCCCAGTCAACCCCTCTAAACACCCTATTTGTCATTAATTCATAATCACTGGAGCACTTAGCAGCAATGTAATAAAGCATGACATTAATTACGTGATTATGTTTACTTTGATTGTAATGATGGATCCTTATAATCAATAGATGCAGATACGTTAGAAAAGAACGCCTCCCTGGTGTGGCTGTTAAGTGCACGAGCGAAGGTTGCATTAAGCACCTCGGCATCACTGCCATCAGTAATATAAAGTGCGATTTTTGTAGCAAGCCGTGCCTTGGCTTCTTTTAACTTCATATCACGACAGGCACGGGGAATATATTCCGCAATCTGGGCAATAGACTTTTCAGTTTGGTTAAACATTAAAACTCCCTCGGCATTCATGATATTAACAATGTTATTTCAAAAAAAATGCGTCCCGCTTAATAGCGCTATTGAACCCGCACACAGTTATAAAAAGGTATAAAGTTACTTTCCAGGTAGTCAGACGTTCCGGCGGTTATACGTCACTTTCCAGTCGTGATAATCTTTCCCGTCATTAAGAGGGCTAAGTTTGACGACATTCTCCGCCAGTCCATTCATCATCAGCACGCGCTCAATGCCAGAAAACCAGTCTTCCTCAGAGCTCAACGGGAACCAGAGATTATGATTAGCACCACTTAGGAGCTCATCATTACAGAAATGAATCCCTCTGCCATATTTTGTCACACAGCCGGTGACAATCACTTCATGTCGAACGTCATTGTCGGTTGCAGGAACATCTTGCTGTACCGAACTATTTCCGTTTTCTATGCCCATTTGCGACTCCTTGATTTTCTGCTTTACGTCTTATATATAGGCCCCGCCACGACAGGTTGTTAGGTCCTGGTAAAGAATTGTTACCAGTCCCACGCAATAAGTTCATCCACAATATCTGCGTCACGATCAAAGTGAACACATTCGAACCCTGCGTTAAGTACTTTTTCGATATTTTCGATTGTAGGCCAGGAGATACCATCATCACGTAAATGTTGTTTCCATTCCTGATTATCACAAGTTATCCGAATAATGTAACCATATTCATTTGCATGAATCCAGTTACGACCACTTTCAGAACGAGGATTATAGCTGGCTTCAGTTAATAACACTGCATCATCTTTAGAAATGTGAGCTGTGCTGATAACAGCAGTGGTATAGCGTTCTTTAATTTCAATAGCCATGTCATGTTACCTCTATAAATAGTAGTGCACGGGTATAAAGTTAGAATTAATTGTCATACTCTGGATGGTAAAGCATCAGGGTATCTACTGGCCACAATCTCATTAATTTTGTCAACGAGGTCTGGACGTGTGAACGTCACATGAGCGGACCCTTTCCAGAAAGATTTAATAGTGAACCACTCACAGGTAAACACACCGTTTAACGTATAACTGTTTAAGTTGATAAAATCCCTGTACTGGCTCCCTTCCGCTATCCGTGAATCTGGAACGTTTTTCTTGTCGATAAGGCAGAAAGCACGGGCGAGATCATTAATCCAGTTCTGCGCATTAGTCCTGACCGAAGCGTATCGATTTCGCGAGACATTTATGGATAAAACACCTTCGAGTATAATTTTCTTGCCCAGACGGCAAGGATTATTTGTTTTGTAGTCCCAGGACAGCTTACGGAAAACGTCAATAATACCAGTTACAAATGTTTCGTTCTTTGAGGCATGAAGATGCTGAAACGTACTGATGACATTGTCCAGAGTAACTTCAGGGCATTCTTCACTGTATACCTGGTCAGTCCATTTATCATGTTGCTCACTACTCATAAACGTAAACATCCCTGTCCGGGTCATCAGGCGCGTCCAGATACTGCTATCAACACAACGAGCCACCCTGCGGCGTAAAGCCTCTATTTCATTTTCTTTGCGGCAACGCCTACCTGACGCCACAATCTCATCCAGCCCTGAGAACCAATCCTTTTCAGCAGCAGCTGCGAACAACAATTCTGCTTCTCTGAGTTTCTCTAAACCTTCCATAAACGCCGCAATGCCAGCAGTACGTTGAGCAATGATTAAATCAATAGGTACAGAAGGAATAATATCTCCTGTGTTCTCTGATGTGTTTAATTCATCAATCAATGTATTTTCGATGGACATAGAAACTCCCTGAAAGAAAAGGTTAGGACGAAAATTCTTTCTTCGTTGAAACCAGGATACCTTTTTTTACCTCTTCATCAACCCCCATCTTTTAAATTTCCCCAAAAAAAGTAACTTTCTCAGGGCCTGACATTCTGGATCGAAAGACTATAATTCATAATGCTCCAGTGTTTACAAAGGGTATTAAAAAAGACTGAAACTTAAGCCAAAATCATTTAGTAATTATGAAGGATATTAGACTGAAACAAACCGTAAAAACGTAAATTACATGCACCATACATTTTCTGATTGTATTTCAGGATTCCTATAACAGAACTTGCAAGAATAGTTAAGAATGTCTTGTTGAAAAAAAGCCCCGGAACTAAACCGGAGCTGCATTTAGAATTTTCAAATGCAAATTGCAGAGTCTGGCTGGGGAAGCCTGTCGGTTAAAATACTGTATCTGGAAAGCCTGTCAGACTCCAAAGTATTCAAGAGCAATGTTTCCGTTCTGGACAATAAAACATTATTCTCCCATACATCATGCTGCAAAGTATTAACCGCTTCGCCGGTTCGATATGATTCCATCATCGGTTGTATTTTAACCGGAGCGACTTTGTGATAAGAAGGATGGAGCCTTGGTTTAAATTCATCAAGACCAATATTCAAGCCTATATATTGTGAAATAAGGTCAAATTCAGAATCCATCACTATAGTTTTAATATTGTGCTGAACAAAACCAATGTCTCCTATGTACCATTTATATTGCGTTGTAAAATGACTTACTTTCTTTTCATACTCAAGAAGTAAGCCAACCATGGCTTTACGATTTTTTTGCATACCCACAGTAAGCCGTTTATTAGGAAACGGTCTTCCGCATGAAAGGGCATCACCTTTAATCTCAAACTCCAGTTCCGGGATCGTCACTGATTCAAGTCGGCATTTATTTGAAATGGTGTGGTATAGCGTTGGAACAAGATGCAGATACATGATCCCCCCAAAAAAGCTGTAGTCCCAGCAGCTAAGTTTATTCTGCCCAGAATGGTGTTAATGGTACGCGGTCTCCCCTGATCAGTTGCTTTACATTGGTATCGTGAAAAGTCCGGTAATGCTCAATGTTCAATTCGCAAAAAGCTTCAAGTTCAATTTCGGTCAGTCGAGGGGAGTAAATCAGGAGTGTATCGGTTTCATCATCCGCAAACTGTTCCGTGCCATCTGGATACATGATTCGTGGAACTCCACCAATAAGCATTTCAACCTCAGTAATAAAGGGGGTCGTATCTTGCGATAGGAAATTCAAAAAAACCGTTCTGTCAGACATTCAGATGCTCCTGCATTCAAAAATAGAGTATTTTGTACGTATCCGGGCTGAACTTTACGTTCAGGAAGAGCGGTGTATAACCAGGTTCAATCATCTGTTCATCAAATGAAAGCCCTCGTGCAATGTTTTCCCTAATCTGTCTTTTAAGCAATTTGATAAATTTGGACTTTAAAAAAGTATCTTGCGATACATCAATTTGTGAAAGTGGTATCGAATAAATCTTCTTTGAATGTCGATAACCATCGAAATCATTATAACATAGATTTATACTAATAAATTCAGAACCAGGAGCACTGACTTTATTTGCTAAATCATAAGCAGATTTCTTATCTGATTCTTTAATTTTTATAAATGAAGAATCATGGAAGTTTTCTGGTAACACCGTAACGATACATCCTGATATTATGTCCCTGATTAGAACGTACCACCTCTCATCCAGTCGACTGTAAATCAGAATGTGTTCTTTTAATATCCCGGGTTTCGAACCCAAATCAACATATTCCCTTTTGTCGATCATATCAGTGAGCACATGCAGAGGAAGTCTAGATCGCTGCATAAGTCTGAGTCTGGCGTGATCGGTTATTCCTGTGTGTACCATATCTCCTCCTCATCAACTTTTTTGTAAAAATAGTAATTATTTATCCATGACTTTTAATCACCCCCACTGCAACCTGAATCTGTCGAGTCCGAATAACTACAATCTGCTCCATTATTAACGATACTATCCGACTGAACGTTGCTTATTGATGAGTAATAAATGCTGTGTAAAATCAGTGAAGAATCATCACTATCATTCTGTTTATACCGGTGAGTCGGAGATTGACTAACGATAGGCAATGATTTTTCCTTTTTCTTATTCTTTCCCGGAACAGAAGCTGCTTTAGGGGTAATGAAAATATACCAGCTAAATGCAAACCACCATGAGATCAACGCATAATAAAACAACCACGGCCAGTCGCTAAGCCAATAACCACCGTGATAGGCCAAAAGTAAGGTACAGGCCCCTCCCAACAACACCAGTTTCCGAAACAGCATAAACACCTCCTTGCAAAAGTTACTTTTGCGAGTGAGTTTTATTAATGCAGCATCAATTCCTGAGCTGTAGATTGCCCGGAATGTCCAGTATCAATAACCGTCATCATCGGCTCGGCAATACCGACTACGTCATCATCAATACCTGCACAACGGCTGACCACATCGATGATCGCCATAAGCTCATTAAGCGTCAGCGGCTCATCAATCTTCACTTCCGTAATGTCTTTCTTCACTATCGCATCACGGGCAGCACTATGCCGTTTCTGGTTATATAGCCAGACAGCATGGTTATTAGATACCTGTTCACCGGGAGCGGATTCGTCAGTGTCTGAGTCGGCAACAAAAATGCCAACCTGATTTTCAATACCTGCGCACTGGCAGATTGAATTTGTCAGATCCAGAAGCTGATTCAGCGTAGGAGAACAGAGCAGCTCAATTGATGATGTTGCACGGGCCTTAATAGCGCTTGCTACGGTGTCATGATGCTTTTTGCTGTAAAACGACACGGTCATGTTACTCATGGTGTTTTCCTTTTATGGTTTTCCGTAAATTGACTGAGTGGCCTGTATGTAGAGAGTGGAACAGGCCAGTACACGTAATGCTTTACTGACCGGTAGTCTTGCCTTCCTGAGGTTCGTCTTTAGAAGACGCCCTTTTTTTCAGTCCAAAACGACCAGCAAAGTAGGCCAGCGCCAGGATGGCGTATACCTGCCAGAAAGGCCAGTCCGAAAGGAAATAGCCCATGTGGTAGGAGAGGATCAACAGCCCGATGATGGGTACCAGTAATGCTTCCCGTTTAATGTTTTTCATTTCTACCTCAAAAGTGACTTTTATTGGTTAATTTGTGCCTGTGGCATAGTAATGACACTATCCTTTACTTCTCTCTCCTAGTCGCAGTTCACCCCCACTACAAAAAGGACCAGCCCAGTGGTGACATTAAGGCTTCTGAGATCGGTCTGTTCTGTGGTTAAGGCCCTGAGATTGGCGTCAGTCGCATCCAGGGGGTATAGCGCCTGTGTCAACAGGAGAGCATTTTCATCCGAGCAGGTTAACCCGAGAGAAATAACGTATGACTGATAATTCAGCCGTACCCGCTTCTGTTCCTCGTCGCCCGCGCAGTTAAAATAATCGAGCGAGCGTGGCTCAAATGCCTCATCTGCAATGCTCTCCAGCACCCCATGTTTTTGAGGCATGATCTGCAATGGTAAAACCGCTGCCGGGAACTGGTTACAACTGTGGCCTCCGCATTGTTCTTCGCCAAGGAACCAGTCCTGGGAAGGTGACTCCGGAACTATCTTCGTTGAAGCCAGCACCAAAGCAGGGTATTGATCGTCATGACAGAACCAGGGGGCAAAATGCTTCTCCGAAATATCGGATATATTTCTTCCATACAGAATCGGTGGAATAGAGGATTTCATTACTCTGACCTGCCTTAATTTTTGATTATCTTTCTAACCAGATATCTTCTGCTTGTCCGAAACATAATTCACTCTTCCATACATAACCACCATATACTTGAAGTGTATCCTGATATGCAGTGGAGATTCTGGCTTAAGACGATAAATTGTCTTTTGAATAAAATTTATTTTCCTGCATGCTGGATACGGCGAATTTTCTGTTTATCTGGTACTGAAACTGGCGGCGTGCAGCCAGGGAATAGGATATGTATTCGTGCCCGCACTGCCTGCATTTACACATATAACCTGTACCTTTAGTTGCGAGTACTGATACATCTCCCCATCCGTTATGATCCAGACCCGCCCTTAAACGGTGCCAGTTTTTTTCATAGCAGGGCAAGCAGCGTAGGCTTCGATTTCTTCGGCAACTTCCACGTTCACCCATATGCAGTTAAAACCCCTATTGTATTCGTGTCTGGCAGGAACAATTATACAGATTGAAACGTTGTGTAAAGCCCCTATTTAAGCATTCCGTCCAAAAAACATTATATATATCATAAACATCCAATAATTACGGAAAGAGCTACAGAGGGTGACTGAGGCGTGAGTGATTGATCATGTTGTTCTGGTCTCGATATGGCCCACCAGCACAAATGTGTAGGGTGCCGGTGCAAGTATAAAAATGACTAGTGTACCGACAACAGTGAGAAAAGCGGAAAAGTGACTTTTACGGGAGTACAGCATGGTCATAAACAACAGCTCATCCCCCCACAACACAGATATCTCTAAGAGGAATATGCTTCATATTTATGATGTAGTCTTCTCATCTCTTTTTAAACTTTATGCGACTCATTAGAGACATTCGGTCAAAACCATAACTATGCCTTAGACGCTGCCCTCTTTTCCTCGTACCCCCCACCCCTCCCATCGGTCAAAAAACAGCCGCAGTTATGTTGTCACACTGTTTATTTATACAGCATTGATATGTAATGACATTTTTTTGTTTACATCCCCAAAAAACGTTCCTTAGTTACGAAAAATGATTCGCTGACTCTGTAAAATTGTCCTGCCTGTGATTAGCAACGGATTACCGGAGCAAATCTGGTGAGGTTGTTTAACAAAGTTGCTTTTGATTGCGATAAACCTTGCGTCAGTGCTGGAGGTCAGAGTAGGCCAGATGTACGAACGGATGCACAAAGAAAATTGCCTTCGTTCCACTCTGTCCCTCTCTTCATCTATAGGCTCTTGCTTACACCTGGCGAAACCAATTCCGAACAGGGTTTATCGACAAAAGTAACTTTCCGTCCTGGTTATTTACCTGGGCAAAGCGATCTCTTAGAACGAACGAGCATACAAGCGTTGTCCTGGAACCAGAACCGCACAACGCATAGAACACTTTCCGGCATAAAAGTAACTTTCTCAAAGTTGCGTTGTGACCAGAAAGTAAAACCGGAGAGTAGCTTTACGATAATCGACACTTAGCATGCAACATAAGGCCCCGTTGATCTGGGCTCACTCGATGGCTTACGAGGTAACAAACATCGCAACTAACGGTAAGTTCGCATCCCTGTAAAAATGCATGGTGATACGTACGACGGTTAATCTTTTCACTTTTCATAGGATGAGCACAACAGCTATCTAACCATGCCAACCTACTTGAATAGCTCTTAAGTAATTGTTTTATAGTGTAAAACGCCACTATCTTTCTGGGGTTACCCTGATACTGTGAACGTACAACCGTTAATTCTTTCAGATTAAAGTGACAATCTGCGGGCTTTGCACGTCCATAGGAACGTACGACGGTTAATGTTTTGAGCTTGAGAGGTCGGATACGAATGACAACATACGACCGTTAATGTTTCTGATTGAACTTGTCTTGAATGAAGTTTATTTGCTGTAGTATCAGATAGTTACTGTGTTTTCGTGTAGAGAGGCAACAATGGACGTGTAGTTAAAAGTGCAGCAACAGCGATAAAAGTTACTTTTCGATAAGGGGACTATTCTTCCAGAGAGTCATCCCCCTCTTTTGTACGCCTGATTTCCTGAATGCTGCTACCTTAAAGCTCCTCAAAATCGGCATCTTCGACTTCGGATTCCGGTTTTCCTTCCCTCTGCAACTTATCGAGGGCATCCAGAACGCCAGCAATCTCAGTTTCTGAGTAACCTGCAGCCTTCAGCATTTTAAGTTTATGTATCAGTGCATCGTCATCAGCTGGGTTATGTGCAGCCGGGACCAGGATGGTCTTTTTGGCATCCAGCGAGGGACTTCGTTTAAGTATGTGGAACTTTATTGACCGACCAATCTTCTCTTCTCTGTATTGCAAGTAACCGATTTGCTCAAGTTCCTTCAACGAACGGCGAATGATCATGTTCTGAGAGGCTACTGGGGACGTTAGCCGTAAACGGTCGCGAAAGCGTTTCATTGAGATTGGTGCGGGGTCTTTAGGTAGGCTGGCGAGGTAGGTATACAAGGCCTGGGCGGACTCTTTCCTTTGCAGGTTATCAAGAGCCTTAAGGCGAAGATAAACCTTATAGTCAATCTGATAGAGCTCCTGAATCCGGGGATCTCCCTCTATCTCAATCTCATTGGTTTTTAAGTTGTACCGTGCCCAGTTAATGAGGCCGGTCGTGAGGGTTGAATCTTCATTGCGGAACTGAAAAGTGACCATTTTCAGTTTAATCATCGAAGCATCGATACGTTGTTTCATGGGCTTATTCGACCTCGAGGGGTCAAACCCACAATTTTTAAGGAAGGTGCTAAAAGGAAGCTTAATCCTTCCTGAGTAATGGCCATGGTCATGTAAAGAACGGACTATACCAAGCCATACACGGAAATCTGTCCCCATATCAAGACGAGGGCTGGATAGCGATATTTCTTTGTAGCCTTCACTGGATGCGATCTGCATATGCTGTAAATCGCGTGACACATCCATCGTAACCAAACCCTCTGGGAGGTTTTTCTTTGCTACGCCCGGAGGGGCCGGGACAAATACCCCAAGCCTCAACAAAGCAACAGGTTGAACGGTACCATTGTTACCAGGGGTAAAGTTAGTAACTTTACCCGTACCCCCTACGACATTGAATGAGAATGCGGCTTGTTCTTTGATTTCATTGTTAATTTTTTCCGTTTTCTTGTTCACAGTCATTCCTATCCTAAACATACGACCGTTAATGTTGAATCCCATTACTGTAGATCATCCAGCATACGACTGTTAACTAAAATCATTCATACATTAATGAAACTCCATATGAACATTAACAAAAACACGTACGACGGTTAATCAAAAGTGTCGATTTTCTTATATAATTCAATTGGATACAGCGCCGGGGATCCTTTTGGTTTTTATGGGTTAGATCTAGGATCATATTGGGATCAATTATTGGTTATAGGGTGTGGATAACGGGGATAAGTGGCTGGACCCACAAAATCGTTTACAAACACAGCATTTCTCTCCTTTTAGGGGATTTGACCCCTAACTCTTACCGAAGCTGGATCCCAGATCGGAATAAACAACAACAAATATGCCGAAGACATAACGTAGATCACTGTCATACAGTTTAATAATTCGTTATTTATTAGTATGATAAGAACAAAACCAGTGGGGGTTGCCTCTCTGCAGGGTAGTGCTGGTGGTTGAGTTTCGGTACCTCGAACAGTGGTAATGATCGGATCCAGCGCAGAATGGTCGTCAAACACACCAGGATTAGTCGCAAATATTATACGTAGGTAGGTACCATTTTTCTAAGAAACGGCTTCTGAGAGCGATTACGGGCCTCTGAGAGGCTAGTTAACTAGCAGGCTGAACTAACTGAAAGGTTTTACCCTTAACGATCCAGAAAAGGATCCGCGTGATCCTGAGCACGATCGCTTCCGGACGATAATCCAAAAATTGGGCTTTTGTGGATGGTTTGATGTCGTTAGAAAATGGTTCTTTCAAGGATAAACGTAGCTACGAAAGCTATGGTTCGGGCCTTAGATTTCGTACAGCAAGGGGCGCAGAAGACAGCAAACGCTATCTGGCAATGTTTTCTGAACCCACCGGACCATGAATCGCACTACTCCTGGGACGGTCACCTGAAAGGTTGGGGCTGCACTGCTGCAGCCCCTCATTGGAGAAACTATAACCTTATGTTTGTAAGTTCCTTACGGCTATCTTCAATTTTTACCCGCGCTTCCTCAAATGCTAACCTTAACCAATCGCGGTCAAACCAACGTCGCACCGGACTATTTTTGTTAATTGAAACCAGTTCGGCGTAATGTTGTCCGTATACCTTTCCTGTGGTTCTTCCCCTCACGATTATTTCAAGATTCTTCAGTTCATATCTCCCGGTAAGAAGATCAGCTATGTATAAATCTTTACATTCATCATCCCAGGCATCTGATGTGTCCCAAAATTCCTCTTCGCTTTCGGTTACAATGATTTCGAAATTAGCTGTGGCACGTGACATAACAAGGTCGCCTGCATAGGAAGGGCTCATATTTTCATGGATTTTATAACCGTCATTTTCAAGCGTGCTACATATCTCCTCAATGCTCCCCTGGATACTATCCAGAACGTCATAAAAGCGATCTTCATATCCGATATCTTCCGGGTAATTTTCTAACAGGACTCGGATGGTATTTGCATGAGAATATCGGTACCCAAAACCGTTGCGTTCAAGAATGAGTTTTGTTTCGCTGTCTTTGATTACTTCGGCAACCTCTTCTGCCAGTTTTGCAGTGATATGATTATATTTCACCAGACCAGCCAATAAGGACAATATTTCTTTGTCATGCAGCACGCCGTAAAATGCCACACCATCTCCCTGGCAGTAAGCTAATGAATAGTTCAGTTCCATATCGGCAGGCCATCCGCGAGCCAGCAGAGTGTTTTGACAGTGACGGTTAAACAGATTATTAAAAGCATTCATAGCGTATTCTCCTGCAATTTAGGATTGTGTGCGGCCTGACCTGTGCCGTGAGACAAACGCAGACGGGGAAAACAGAACGAAAAAGGGCGGAGAAGGAAGCCGCAGCTCAAAGTTTTTGCAGGCTGAATGCCTGTAAAAATTTTGAGACCGGGTGACTGAGACGGCGACAGCTTCCCTTTGAAGTGATGTGACCCGTCTAAAGTGGTCTCACGGCACAGGTCCCGGTTCCGGGTTTACCGGGACCGTGGGCCTGTGCTGGTGGATAGAACGAAATACTAAATTGCAGAGGGGTAAAATGGAGAAAAGTGGTTCATGATGATTTACTCGTAACCGTATTTTATGGCGGCTTTTACAGCTGCATCATACAATTCCTCTTTAGCCATTTTTTCTTCTCCGCCACAATCAAGGGTCACAGTCCTGAAAGTTTCGGGGTCGGGTTCATTACGCGATTTTAACTGGCAAGATAAATATTCTTTCCCTATTGGCACCAGGCCTATGTTCCTGTCCTGCCAGCTGGAATAAGAAACGTAGGATGCACCGACAATGCTAAAGAAAACGAGAAAAATCCATTCTTTTCGGGTTAACAGGTCCTTACGGAAAATTGCGCCAGCGATAGTCATCACCGGCATAATCCAAACAACAATACTGGTCAAAACAAAGAACTTGCTAAACATAAAGCTCCCCTAATACCACCTTTCGTCAACGCCTTCTGGCGTGTTTGATCTGTCTCCGGAGACACTTTTCTTAACGGTTTCCTTCTGCATCAGGATATGCATGATTGCCGTCTCCCTGCTATCGAAACTGTGTCTGGTAACCTTATTTACTGGTGCCTCGATATTGCTCAATGAAACATTAGCCTCAGCGCCTTTTGGACAGATATCAAACCAGTGGTGAATACGGTAGATTTCACCACTCGATTTGATTACCGGCAGCGGCCCTTCTGACAACGATTTAGGTAGAATGACTTCGAATACATCAACGGCAGACTGCACCTGTAGATGTGAAGAACCAAGGAGTTTATCTATGATAAACTCACCATTATCGCTTTTAAGGTTATCGGCAATATAAATCCTGCGATGTAACCCGCGTTCCGCTTCAGCGAGGACAAAAAACAATCGGTTTTCAATTCGCTGAAGCTGGCTGTAGGCGCTGTAAGATAAAGGTCCATAATTCACGCTATCCATTTCAACATTGCGATCTGCACAGAACATGCCGATGTCGGGAGTTCTGTTCGTCATGCCCAATGCCAGCCTGTTCCCCCTAGTTTCAAGCCTTTCGAGCTTTCCTTCCGGGTGAGCAAAGCGTGAAACATATTCCTGATAAAGTTCCTTTTTCAGGCGTTCGCTGCTGTTGTGATAAAAATACCCAGCGGCCTCACTTTCTGTTGTGACGTAGATATACTGCCAGTCTCCCCGGTTAATGTAGATGCCTACCGGTATCATCAATCTCGGCTGCTGCACCTGGCCCCCGGTTTTGCGGTAATCATTCATTTCGCAGTAGGCCGTCATCCATTCACGTACCCCAGCCTCAAATTCTGAGGGGTTAGCCGGAGACAGTTTTCGGAGGTCCTCTTTGCCTGTCTCAATATATTCAAACGCTCTTTGCTTTTCGTGAAAGCTGGAGAACACTGATTTCAACCCTTTCCACTCATTGGCCTCCGGCCATTCATAGAGGGTTGTTTCGCAAACACTATTTTTGCTTAGCAACGCAGGTTTGCTGGAATCAAGAGTCAGCCCTTTTGCTGACATTTTAAAGGTCAGCAGCATGGCCCACTTATGTTTTTCCACGCGATCGTCACGTTCCTCGGCTGTAGGGGTAACATACAGAGCCAGTCTGGCATTTGTCGTGACTATAAGACGTAACGGTTTGCTACCCCGGGAGATGGCCATCTCCACTGCAGCCTCTCTATGGCTCAAACCGCGCCAGGCGATCAGGTCCATCATGCCAAGTAATGCTTTCCAGCTTTTCTCGTTGTCAATTCCTTCACTAAGCGGCTGACCTTTTTTGTCCGCCCGCCAGGTGATGACTGTCTTGTCGACGATTTCAGCACGATTAGTTTTAGTGCCTATGTTGCCATCCACCAGCGCTCTGATGAGCTTTTGCCGATAGGGCTTCTCCTGCTCTTCTTCCGCTCTCAGGACAGCTGAAAGGCGTTTGAAGAGCTTTATGTAGTACATAAAATTTTTACGGCTGGAACGGCTGTGGATGTAATAATCCAGATCATCGGCTTTAACCGCGTCCAGACAGAGGAATCCCACGCTGCAGGCGTCATCCCACGGATCACGCTGAAAATTAGTGAGGGATACTTTCGCATTAAATTCACGTACATCATTAGCCCGGGTGCGACGGTAGATATCTTTTTTGACCGGAACCTCCACGCAAATCTCATTGTTGCGGGTAAAGGCCACCGCCATTCCCTCATCATTGATGAAATCGGCGGTAAAATAATAGGATCGGTAACTGGTACCAGTATCGACTTTCACAACGCCCGGCGCGGTATTTGGTGTACAAACAGCTCTCCATTCGCAGAACACCCTTGAACCTGAGCGCAAATGGCTATTGGCCTGGGTTATATACTCCTCAATAGAGGGGCGCACTTTCGCATCAGGATCGTCCAGAAGGCCAGTACCATCATGATCATAAATGAATCGACAATACTTCTCCTGGAACGCCATAGAGACGAAACTTAAGCGGTCCTGAGGGTCGTAGAACTCGCCAAACAGCTTAAGCCGGTGGTCGAGCCCGCAGCACAGGATAAGAAACCGGTAATAATGCAGAGCAACCATCTCATGCGCTTTAAGCTTGTCAGTGTATGACACGTCATTGAACGTAACCTGCGAACCGTCAATGCCTCGAAAGATATTTCCCTGTTCATCGGTGGTTGGAAAAAGTGTATGAGCGCCGAGGTGAGACTCTACTCCGGAGTAAACCTGGAACAGCCGTTCGCCGTCCCGAACCATCAGAAAGACCGTCTGGTTTTTTGCATTGAGCTCCCAGTTAGCCCAACGGTCCTGATAATCAATATAGCGACGGGTAGTGGTCATACATACCACACAGCGCTGTGACGGGAAGATCTGCTCCACCAGCCCTGGATGGTTGTTTAATGCATGGAAAAAAAGTGGCAACTTTTCAAAATCAAACCATTCTCCTATATCGAGAAAAACAGCCGTTTCCTCATCGACGGCCAGCTTACGCTGTACGAACGTCAAGGGAATGTGTGGCGGTGCTGATTCACCCTCCCTGATAGTGTTCACCACCACATCTTTCCCGATGTAGAGGTCAAGGGACTTTATACCGTCCATCAGTTTATTCAGCGTTTCGCGACTTTCTTCGGCAATGGCAAGCTGGGCGGCAGCCGACTCTTCCAGATAGGGAGTAATAGCCATGACGGCTCTCGAAATCGCATTATTCTTTTCTTTAATCCAGTCGATTTGCGCCTGTGCGATTTCATGTCTGAACTCAACAGCCTGCTGGAGCTGTGCTATTTTGGCTTCATCGATACCTGATGACAGAGCTGTGCCAAGAGACGCTATCTCAGTTGATGAAGACAGCTCCATAACCATAGGAAGTTGCTTTTTGTCATCGCCTGGCGTCGATGAACTGGCTTTCTTTGCTTCAACCCTGCCGAGGAGTTCCGTACGCAGTGCTTCAGGATCAGACATGGTTTCGGTCATTTGCTGAGTCAGCTGGCTAACCCGGTTTTGAGCTGCAAGCAGTTCCTGGCTCCGGATATCCTGCCCATCATCTGCAAATTCAAATTTATCCAGAAAGTCATTAAACAGAAATCGATGCTCTTTAAACGATTTCGTGGTGCGGCAGCTACGGCCAGCAGCATCGGTAAATTTGAAAACAAAGTCTTTGCCGTATTTTGACGGATGGGTGCGGAGGATCACAGTATGGAGTGCATTATCAACCCAGCGGAGCGACTCAATCAGCAACACTTCATCCTGTTCAATACATTGCTCAGGAATATCGTTTTTTGCGCGCCAGTATTGCCCTCCCTTGAGGGAGTGAAATTTATGAAGACGTTCCGGCTGTTGTTGGTGCGGGATAATGTCAGGCATATCGCCATCTCCTGTGATCGTTCACTCCGCAAAAGACAGAGTGAATAATGTTTATTCGTAACGGCCGCTTACGCGAACAACTCACCGTTATCAATAATCGGGTTCATCTCAAATCCCGGGAAGTCAGAAAAAAAGCCGGTGGCTGAAATTCGTAACCATTCCAGAATACTATCAAAACACATCCATCTGCGGTTGAGCCGCTCGGCGGCCAGGCCTGTCTTGAGAGAACCGGCAAAAGGATCAACAACAAGCTCGTTTTCCTCCGTCAGGAACCGTATGAAAAAATCGGGGATGGCCGTAGGGAACATCGCCCCATGAGCAGGAAGCCCTAAGCGTTTAGCCTCCTGATGAAACCGACGAGTGTCAGCACATGCATGGCCTCTGATCATCACATTTTTGGGAATAGCCCCGTTAGTGTGGTGCGCAAAGGCCCCTGGTTTCACGCCATGAGCGCCGTCACCGTAAATTGTCTTGCGCATCTCTCCGCCTCTGGAAATCAACGCGCTATGGCTCTCGGTGTGGGGCTGCAAAACACGTTGGTTACAGGAGCGGACAGCATCTGGATTATTGGTCAGCCAGAAAATCATTTCATGCCCGGCCAGCAGGTGAATTTTCTTGCGGCAGGCCCAATATGTCGGAGAAGGTGGTTTGCTCATATTAACCCATGGCACCCGGTCCATCAGGTAGAGGTCAAGCTTTTCGCACAAGGCCAGTAACAGGCGCTCAGGATAGAGGGAACGAGAAGGCCGCCCCGGATTAAAAATATCCTGTCCGATATTCAGCACGACAGAACCACCGTCAACCAGCTGGTGGGCAATTGGCCGAATGGCTTCTACGATGAAATCAATATAGTCACAGTCGTTTTTGAAGGCTGCAGCATAATCCCGCTGCTTTCTGAGCGGATAAGGTGGTGAAGTCAGGCAGAGATGAACCGGCTCGGTATTGCCCGGTAACACCATTGTTGAATTTCCTAAAATCGCTACGCCGAGATCTGTACTGAATGCCACTAAACAAGCCCCTTCCCTGACTTCGGAAAGCCCTGACTTGTTTTTCCGACAGTGGCGCCATAGAGAACGGCCTGAGCTTATACGCTCAATGACGTTCATAGCTTTTAGCGTCTGTTGGAACCAACGGATACGGTGTTTTATTTTGTTATGCGGCACACCGGCCAAACCGAATTTTTCTTTTTTATTGAAATCATTATCTGAAATTGAAAGGCGAGACTGTACCTCCCTATATAACTCATCATTGGTGAGTTCACGCTCGGCATCAGAGTAAATGGCTTCAATTAAATCCAGATTCAGAAGAGACATAACATACCCCTGTGAAATTCGTGTAATCATTATCTCATATTTAATCTTGAATACCAGGGGCGAATTCATCAGAATCAAAAATAATACGGAAAGGACATATTTAGTTAATAAACATCCAATGTTTGAGTGTGGTTACCCCCCCCCGGAAAGTCATTTTTCTTTGATTGCAATATCATAGCCCCTGACTAAGGGGGGATTTTAAATGGAGATTACTTGTGATGTTCCAGTGTTTATTTCTAATTGTGAACTCCCTTGAAAACAAGCAGGTGTAAATAAAAAATGGACACCTGCAACCAAATGTCCAGTTCGGGAGCCAGACTGCATTTTTTAATCGGTTGTTAATATTAAATATATTGTTCGTAAAGTCGTGCTAGTTCTTTGTGTCTCAAACAAACCACACGATATAGATTTTGTCTTTCTGTTTCAGGCAGTAGCCGATAAGTAGCAAGGATCTCTTCGGTATCACTATTGTAAACCTCATTAAGTGAGACGATCGACCCGGCTGGGCTCTGCTGGTGGTTATCGAGTTCGCTGATTTCTTTCAAACGCAAACTGAAGCTTTTTGCCAGAACGGCGATTTCTTCAGGGGGAAGATTCTGCAACTCTTTCGTCAGGCCTTCACTGTTTGCCTTAAGGGTTTCATCCTTACCGGAGACAAAGCCCCGAATCCATTCCGTCGATACCCCGACCGCACATGCGATGTTGTGCAGTGCTGTCTCACTGGCGACCCCATCCTTGAACCAGGACTCCACTGCAACAGAATCGGTACCGGCGATTAGCGCAACATCATCTGTCTCCATCTTGTGAGATGACATAATTTGAAGCAAATTAACAGGATTAAAAGGCACCATTTTTTCTTCTCCGGCATTGAAATAATTAATTAAAGCAAGACGTTGGGCAGTTTCAGTAGGATCCGGTGAGTGGTATTCATAGTTAACGGATGTTTTGTCCAGAGGCCCACCACGAAGTTGGTCAATCAGGTCGTTATTTGATCCTGGTTTAAGAATCCTAATTGTGTTTTGTTCGCTCTGTCCTGATTGCACAGGATCATCTGCATGTTTATCGCTGGCATTATTCTGCTCGTCGTTGAAATTCATTGTTTTCTCTATGATTAATAAGGTTTTTCGTTCGCTGCATGTTTACTTCAGAAAGATTATCAGATTTGAAAGTAAGCTTCCTCGCATAACCGCTACAAATGCCGCAGCGGATAATTATTTTTATCGAAAGTTACTTTTCTGGCAGTAAGTGACAACTTGTCACCGCCCTGAACGTGTTGCAATCCTGATTCTGCATCAGCTGTCGTGAATAAACGTCAGCATTAACAACCTGTTGACCGTCATCGCACATTAGGACAATGACCGGATAGCCACGACCGCTGATTTCAGCTGATTGCTGGTCAATGAAGTCACACTGTGTAAAGTCCCTGGTACCGGACAATATCTGATCCATACTTGTTGCTACGGAGTTATTCAGAGTATGGAAAGCCAGACAAATCACCAGGGCACTGATGGTCAACGTCAGGGCCAATGGACTGCGTCTGCTCCATGCGAAAACGAAACCGCGAATAATGCAAATCGCAATCAGAAAAAGGGCAAGGTAATAAATTTTCTCTAACATTGTCGTCCCATATATTTGCTTTGACTGGTTCAGTCAGCTCTTTGCTGGCTGCTACCTTTCCTACGACTGGCTAAACGCTGTTTGATACGCTCGCGGGCCTCTGCCTGTTCATCAATGCAGAGCATCTGTCCGATTAACAAAAGATGCCTTTCTTCGCGTTCAGCATCCGTTAGAAAATCAAATGGTGTCCCCGTAAAATCAGGAGGCAAAGGTAGAGCCTGCTCCCAACGAGATATAGCCTTAACAGAGAGACTGTTCAGACGCACCTGCACGCCTTCCCGGCCCAACAATGTATATAACTCGATAGCCCGGATTTCTTCCTCAGGATGCTCTGCTACATGGTGCATTAAACAATTCCTTAAGCATGGGCATGAGCGGTAAGTTTGACCCGATTAGCCCCACCATTGGCCCACGTAAACAGCAGGCGGTATTTTGAAGACACGCGGATAGAGGACATATCGCCCGCCCTTTCACGTTCGCGTAACCGCGTATGGTGGATTTTTTCATAGTTACGGCTTTTAAGACGGATCAGGTCGGCTTCGCTTCCCGCAGCGTGTAACTCATTAAGGGCTCTTTTAAGACTGTTAGTAATATCCGTAGGAAGCCCTGACTGCGATTTCCCGCTCGTAAATAACTTCTCAAGATTTTTTTCTTCAAATGAATGAAT
Organism: Klebsiella sp. JB_Kp031; assembly: GCF_040064295.1. Taxonomy (NCBI): domain Bacteria; kingdom Pseudomonadati; phylum Pseudomonadota; class Gammaproteobacteria; order Enterobacterales; family Enterobacteriaceae; genus Klebsiella; species Klebsiella sp. JB_Kp031. Next base: position 27,429 of record NZ_JBEAJW010000021.1, on the reverse strand, counting down.
CATATTTCCTCCTTTGTTATGAATATGATTGCATATTAAAACGCTACGACAAGGGGTCATTTTAAATTTAGAAGAGAAAAGGTGAGTGATATTTCAAAAACATTCGCAGTTTTTGGGTGGGGTGTTTTCAAATTGTTTTTTTGAGGGAAATCCCAAGTGGAAATTTTTGGCTGTTTATGACGAGGTGTATTAACTAAGGTTTTTTTCTGTTGCCAAATAATTAAGGGGGTTATGGTGGCATCTGGAAGTGATATAATGAACCAACTACCAAGGGGGCGTTATGTCAGCTAACTTTAATTGTCAGATTGTTTCTACCGAACAGAGTGAGGCAGTTATAACTGGCGAAGATGCCGTTACTACTATCTTGGAACAACTGGAATCAGCAGGCATCCAGGTGGAATCACAATGCCGTTCTGGTTATTGCGGTGCATGTCGACTCAAGAAAAAATCGGGTGAAGTGAAGTATGATAATGACCCGCTGGCTTATGTTGGGCAGGATGAAATTTTGCCTTGCTGTTGTCGACCTTGTGGCCTCCTGGTACTGTATATTTAATTTTAATACTGATTCAATCCGAGTAAGGCTAACTTATGGCAAGTAAAGGTATTGAAAAATTAGTCTCTGAGGCATGTAAAAAAGGATACTCTGTATTTCGCAAAGGAGACAGGATAGAGATTTGTAAACCTAACAGAAAAATGGTGCGTCTGGTTATTTTACCTGATGGTACGGGATACAGGGGAGATGTTGATCTAACGCTGGCAAAAGCCGTCAGAACGCAAAAGCAAATGAAAGAGGTGCTAGGCCTCTAGACTAGACGCACGGAAAGTAACTTTCTTTGATGGCACCCAAACCAATATTATTAAAAGGAAAGCACAATGTCCGACCATGTGAAGTTTTATGATTACTATATTGTGGAAGGGCCAGAGGTTCAGGCTCTAATTGAGTCCTTCGAGCCGATTTCACAGAAGCGGTCAGAATTAATTAAAGAAGCCATGACACTCGTTGAAGCCGTAGGCTGGGTCGACTCCCAGAGTTTTGGTGATAAGGGGGATAAAATACAGTCATTCGTCTGGAAAGCAGATCACAAATTCCCGTGCGAAATCACGATCAAAAGACGAAGCTATATGGATAAGGTACCGGTGATTGTAGCCCGGGGGAAAGGAAATACATCGGATGGGCGGGAGTTCAACAAAAAACTCGATGTAATTATTAAAAATGTTAATAACAAACTCGGTCCTTTCCCATGCTGGTCTTCATACATAATTAATCATTTTGGCATCATGCACAGCGCCCACGGTGGACCAGTGGCCAATCGCCCTTTCGCTACAGCTATCCTGACAACTTACGGTGGTACAATCTCTGGAAGGCAGGATGCATTAGCTTTCGCCATACCTAACAGGAATGATGGGTATAATAAACCAGTTATCATCCCCCCAAACTTCAAGAAACTAACTTATGGACAGTTTTACGACATAACACACCCCCATCTTGTTTAGGTTGCAGATCTCAGATCTGAGGAGCAAAAATGAAGCGTTACACAGTAATACTGTGTGATAACTTTAGGTTTGCTGATTATCATGTTTTAGCTGAAGACAACTCAGTTGCTGTCACTAGAGAGATATCAGAACACTGCTGGGACGATTCAGAAGAGAGAAAAGAGGAACGGTGCTCAGATCGCTGACTGCAATCACAAGCAATTTTCGTTTATCACGGTTGGTGCAACTATGCAAAAAGATAAAACAGGCAGTATCGAACCAACAACCTTGGGTGCTGGGGGGCATTTCCGCATCAAAGATATGTTTCGGTTAAAGATGCCCTGTGCTAACTGCCCTTTCAGGAAAGAAGGGGCCATCCATCTGAGCCCTGGTCGTCTATCGTCCATTATCGATACCCTGGTAAAAGATGATCACACAACCTTTTACTGCCATAAAATTGTACATTCTATTGCTGGCGGGCAATTTGAAGATGGCTTGTACACCCCTTCAACGAAAGATGCTATGTGTGCAGGTGCAGCGGCGTATCTCATGAAAGCGGGCAGACCTACAATAGGTATGAGGATTGCGTACCTGACGGGAGCAGTGACCCCAAGTGAGTGGGACAAAGCTGCGGATATGGTAATTGATCCTCCCTTTGATAAAAACAGCAAAAAGCTTGGATAAGAAACCAAAATGAAAAAGGTCTGGAGGGATGTTGTACACATTGATATCACAACTGGAGAAAGAGGAGGCAGGATCTGGGTCTTACGACTTAGCTGCGGTCATACCGTATTTCGCCGTATTCCTCCGCTCAGACTGCATACATTGACGTGCTTTGAAAAACATGAGCCACCACATAGATGTGATTGCAAAATATGTTCCTCCTACGGCATATAATTGTAAGTGTAATGACGTAACCACCGATAAGCCGCTAAAAACATACGATGAGTGGTGTAACAGCAGATTGAGGAAGGCATTATGGGCAACTTTTATTGGGCAATTTGCCATCACTGTGATGGCCACGGTAGCATGGACAACCCTGCATTTTCAGATGGTTTTACCAACTCTGAACTTTACGATATTGAGCCAGAGGAACGGCAAAGGATCGTTAACGGTGCCTATGATGTCCTTTGCACTACCTGTAAAGGCAGCGGGAAAGTGAAAGTTCCAAATATCCGCGAGATGTCTTTCGGCGAAAAAAGAGCATTAGTGGAAAGACGGCGTGAGCAGCGTGAACTCGATGAGCTGAGCCAAATGGAGAAAATGGAACGGATGATGGGATGCTGAGCAGATTTGTGCCCCTCTATCTCCCAGGGGCATACCTCTACGTTTGCTAAAAAAAAATGTCATAAACCGTGTTTATGAGCATTTAAGTCAGAAAAGTAACTTAACTGGCCTGTACGATAGATAGACCACTTTATCTACGACTCAGGTTATTTTTATGAAATCCTCTATATTTTCAAACTTCTTTCGGTCATCCCTGCCAGTCATTCTTCTGACTGCATTCATGAGCCCTGTTAGCTTTGCCAGCAGTTTTGATGAACCAGCCAATGATAAATTTGAGTCTAGCGATTTACGGGGTTTGAACCACTTAACTGACCTGATTAATGAACGAAACACTACTTCTGAGAAAATATCTGAGCACAATGTGCTTAATAAAAGTCAGGAGGAACTGACCAATAAAATATCCGTGCAACTGAAGCACAAACTTGAACAAGAAAAAATCGATCAACTAATCTCATCATTGAACAAAAATAACTCATCCAGCGAAGAGTTGAATTCTAGCATTCAGCATCTGATCTCTATACTTGAAAGCCAAAAACAAAGCCATGATGCGGTCATCTCTAAAAATAGAACTGACGAGGGCAATATTTCAAAATCAACAAAAAACGACATGATTGAGTTAATGGTAAAAGATTTGGGTGCAGACGCTCAAAAGCAACAAGTCGCGATTGAGAACAACGATCTTCATAGAACTACGGCGTTATACGATTCTCAATCAATGGATTATCTCAGGAGCCAATGGCAAGCGTTATTCTTCACAATTTGTGTGGTTGCTCTGCTTGTTTTTATCGCATGCAAGAACACGACTCGCAAAAAGTAACTTTTTAACAACAAATCTGATGATATCAGCAGAATAGCATTAAAAAAAAGGGAAAAATATATGAGTATGCATAACAAAAAAAGTGATTCTTACTTTAGTCGAAACCAAAAATGGTTGAGCCCGCTTGTTATTCTAGCTTTTTGCCTGTTAAGCTCACAGGTCGGCAAGATTATAGGCGAAAGCAATGTATTTCCAGGTTACATTATAAAAACTGTTGCAACCATTGCGCTTTTCATCTGCGCATTTAATGCAAGGATGACACCAACCGTGTCTGCCAGAATCATTGTTGCTACGTTCTATTTTAGTGTATTTGGTGTGTTTGGCTTGCTAATTTTTAACTATTTTAATGGGTAGGCACGAATCCTATATTTCATTTAGATTATAGGGGGGAATTGTAATGATTCAAAATGAACCGACAGGTCGTATGATTAAAGTCACCAGAGCAACGGGTCGGAGTAGTGACTACCTGGGGCCTTGCGAGATTTGCTCAAAAAATATGCCAGAAGCATACGCAGCACGTTACGGAAGGGAAAGAAAGAGAGCTAATGGTGAAGTCTATATCGATAAATCCGGAGGTAGCACATATGGCCATAGAGAATGTTTATTGCAACTTGTTAATGTTAAACCTGATATATTAGCTCTAAATATTTCCTTAGGAATGTCAAAAAGAAAGTAACTTTCTGCTTGCACCTAGATTAAATCCCAACACCATGATTTTTATAAAAAAGCCTGTCAATGACAGGCTAATATAAAGACCAAAACTTCATAAAAAAACATTCAAAGCCATGTTGTTAAGCTATTGAAATTCGGTTTCTTCGAGCATCAACGCATTTCCGACTATATAGTCGTCAGGGCCGATAACACTTTTCACCAGAATAGTTGCATTTTTGTTTACTGGTAAGGATAGAAGCTTTCCTTCTTCATTAATAACCAACCAGCAATATCGAATGTTTTCATGAACGATTACAGGGTTGAGCTTCACAGCTTCAATGTAACCACCGACCAGTTGTTGCATATCTGCAAGCGAGAATGCACCGTCATTATCACGGCTACCTTCCAGGTCCAGAGGGGATAGCCTTGTAATGCGATCGTCTGCTGATATCAGTAATGCCATGAGTTCTTCCTTTCAGTTATGCTGCATTCATTTGTCATTGACTGCATGCATTTTTTCAATGAACGGAACCACCCAGGACTTTACATAGTGGAAATACTGCTCATCGTCGGTTTTTGAGTCAGAGCCTGGTGCTTTTTTTACCTTTACCATTGTATTGTAAACAACCATGTTGTTCACAGACTCCAGAATAATACGACACATTTTTATATTACCCGTCTCTCCTTCTACAGATGCCTGGTAATTCAATTCTGCGGTAATCTTGTCACGGATTATCATATGTTACCTTCTTGAGTGATACGGGATGAATCTATTTTTCCACATATAAATGTTTAGTCAATGAAATCCCGCATTTTGATTGTAATAAAAAATATTTAGTTCGCACTATGTTGACCTGTAAGAACGAAAACACTGTTCTTTCCTGTGTGTCTTCCATTTATTAGAACAACGTGCATATCTATTCTTGCATTTAAAGTCGCTTCGTCAATCCCCTATATTTCTAGGCGGGTATCTTTTAATGCAGATGGGAATACTCATCTCATAAACAGTGAATAATTATAAAGATGAAATCACACCGTTCTATTTTTTAACTTTTGTTTTTATATTTAAATGTAAGTGCGAATATGAATATAATGTGAAGATAGTGATAAAATTTAATTCAGATGTCCTTGTGGTTTAATAAATTATTAAGTGATGGTGTATGCTTATTTTTAGCATAACCTCCTGAACATACGAATGAATTCATAGTTACACCTTTTATCCTCACAGCCACGCTCACTCTCTTTTGCCTTGATTCTACCCTCAGGATCCGTAACATCGTGCATAAACAGCGAATGTTTATGGTGGAGAGGTTTGAATGAGCCTTCTGGCGGAGTGGTTGCAAACAAAGTGTTCTGCGAATGTTTGGGTATACGTTAAGCGCTTATCCGCGAACGATACCGGTGCTACAAGATCCCACCAGTCTGGTCTTTACATGCCGGGAGCCGTCATTGATGAGCTGTTTCCTTCCCTCCGTGATACTCAGTTAAGAAATCCTGAAGCTCTTTTTTCTGTTCACGTGTCATCTCATCCTGATTGCCCTGACCTTGATGATGTAAGGGCCATTTACTACAACAATAAATTTTTCGGGGGCACCCGTGATGAAAAGCGTCTGACGGGCTTTGGTAGACAAAATCCTCTCCAGAATCCGGAGAATACCGGCGCTCTGGCACTTCTCGCCTTCGACCATGTGCCTGGAACATCATCCAGTTATTGTGATGTCTGGGTCTGCAAGGACCTGACCGAGGAAGATATTCTTGAACCAATTATTGGTGAAGTTATCCCGGGAGCAACGATATTTGGTCCGGGAGATAAAATAATTGGAGGGTTCGTTACAGAAACTTCTCCTGGCAGAACAAAGTATAAGCTTCCACCCGAATGGAATCACCACTTCCCTTCAGGAAGGGAGATTATTAGTTTTGCCGCATGTCATTACGATAGAACAACTGACGACCCGGACTCACAACTGACGCGGAGGAGGAAAATTGAGTTTGAAATTTTTCTTGCCGTTGAGGAACTGCACGTGCTGGGTCAGATAGCCGAAGGCTTTGCTACGGTGAATGATTTTATTACGCTTGCTAATTCAGTGAGTAACCGGAGGAAGTCTCGTGCCGGGAAAAGTCTTGAGCTCCATCTTGAATCTCTTTTCAAAGAACACGGTGCAACGAGCTTTGAAACCCAGGCTATCACGGAAGGTAAGAAAAAACCCGATTTCATCTTTCCTTCCGGTGCTGCCTATCACGATCCTGATTACCCAGCTGAACGGTTACGCATGTTGGGGGTTAAAACCACCTGTAAGGACCGCTGGCGGCAGGTACTGAATGAGGCTGACAGAATTGATACAGTACACCTGTTCACCGTACAGCAGGGCGTCTCTGTGGCCCAGTTCAGGGAAATGCAGTCTGAGGGGATACGGCTCGTTGTACCGGTAGGGTTGCATAAGGCCTTTCCTGAGGAAATCAGGGGTGAGTTAATGTCACTATCTGCGTTTATTGATGAAATCAAAAAACTCTATTGGTGACATCCCCTCACATCTGGCGAGAGTCGTATGCGCATGGGATGATACCAGCATAGATATTTGAAGAGCCCCTTGGGGCTCTTTTAGTGCATTTATTTCCGGGCCTTTACAGCCTCGATGATCCGTGACTCCAGCAATTTCGCTACTGCATCAAAGACCGGCACGATGACGGAATTTCCGAACTGGCGGTAAGCTTGAGTATCGGATACGGGGATTCGAAAAGTTACTTTCCCTGGCTGCTCAAATCCCATTAGCCGGGCACACTCACGCGGTGTTAGACGCCGAGGACGTCTGGCCATGTTATCAGGGTCATTAAAGTTTTTTTCACCGAGTTCGCTATCCCAACCACGATCAACAAGCGATTCACTGCCATCTTTGTGATACCTTGCTGATATTGTTCTGGAAATCGCTTTATCATCGTCTGGTTTAACCAGGCCAAAGCCAAAGCCATTACCTTTCTCTTGGTGTTTTTTGGCGTATTTATAGAGATAATCCCACAGCTTTGGCGTTAGTGTGTATTTATCATCAACATCACTGTCAAGGAGTTCTCTGAACAGCACTTTTCTTTCAGGAAACAGCGAAGAAATGTCAGCAAGGCTAAATCCCTGACTTAAATTCAGGTCACGTCTGAAGCCCACCAGAACAATACGCTCCCGGTGCTGAGGGATGAAATGCTTACCATCTATAACTTTTGGATCATCCGCACCTGTAGCTTCAGCATCAGCAACGTCGTAACCGAGCTCATTCAGGGTATCCATAATGACACGGAAAGTTTTCCCTTTATCATGGCTTTTGAGGTTCTTGACGTTCTCGAGTACAAAGATGGCCGGTTTTTTTGCCATGATGATACGAGCCACATCGAAGAATAGGGTCCCCTGGGTGTCACATTCAAAACCGTGTTTACGGCCAAGTGAGTTTTTTTTGCTCACACCTGCAAGGCTAAAGGGCTGACACGGGAAACCAGCCAGCAGAACATCATGATCGGGTATCGATTTATCGATATGGGCGTAGGCATCTTCTTCGCTGACATCTTCCTTATGACTGAGTGTCACATCGCGGATGTCCGAATTGAAGATATGCGCTTCGGGATCGCAGTACCAGTTTGCTTTATAAGTTTTGACTGAATAGCTGTTCCATTCACTTGTGAAAACACACTGGCCGCCAATGGCTTCAAACCCATGACGGATACCGCCGATACCGGCGAAGAGATCGATGAAGCGAAAAGCATAATTGGGATGGTTTGCTGGCGGCTGCGGGAGCAGTCTTTCAAGAAGCGATGCCTCAGTTACGGTAAGTGAACGTGGCCCACATTTCCCGTTAATCCAGCGGTTCAGGGTCTCCCTGGTCCAGTCTGAATTTCCCAGCTTACGCAAAAGTTCGGCAACAAACTTCTGATCATAGATTTCAAGGACTTTCCCTATCAGGGACAGGTCCCTTTGCTGTTGTCTGGCCTCTTCATTACGTGCCTCTTCCACCAGCTCTTCCGCAAGGGAATCAAATTCAGACATTATTGCCTCCACAGGTTATATGCGTGATATTCTATCACTCATTTAACCCAGCGCAAATAATATCTGTGATTTTAACCAGTATAACGTGCTCTGCCAGGCAGTACTCTCATTGTTTTTCCAGTCGATTCAGTATTCTTTTCCAGAAACACGATGTCGGTAGCTTTCCCAGTTAAACACTACCCATAGGCTGTTTCCGAGACGCATGCGGTCCATCACGCGCTCACCTACAAGTTTGTTCATCTCTTCCATATTGCTGTTAGTGAGCATCCCCGTAGGGCGTTTTGATGATGACCTGCGATCAACAATCTGGTTGATGATAACTTTTTCATAGCGTGATTCTGTTTGCACTCCAATTTCATCAATGACCAGAAGGTCAACTTTACTGAGATCGTTCAGTAGTTGTTCTTCACTGGTATTCCTGTTGCTGAAGGTATCTTTCATGGACGACATGATGTCTGCAACCGTTATGATTAAAACTGACTTTCCCCGCAACAAGAGGTCATTACAGATTGCTGCTGCCAAATGGTTTTTGCCAGTGCCTGGTTTTCCAGAGAAAATAAAACTGGCGATGTTCCCCTCAAATTCTTCTACATATTGGCGGGCGAGCATGAGTGCTTTCATTTGCCCCTCACATTCAACTAAGTAATTATCAAATGAACAATTCTGATGCAGAGGACGTATCCCTGACCGGTTAAAAGTCCTTTGCATTTTCATAGCTCTATTCTCGCGCTCAAGGGCCTCCGAGCGAAGCTGTCCCTGTTCCCGCTGCCATTGCAACAACTCCTCAGGTGAATTGAATGCAGGCTCAACGGTCTTGGGCATCATTTTTCTGAGGCGTTTCATGATGTCGCCATTTTTGACAGGGCTCATAGCCGGGTATCCTCTGAAGAGTAGCTTTGAAAAAGCTTCTGAAAACTATCAGCAACATGCTCATCTACTACAGCCTGGTGCCCTTCTACGTACTCCGGGGCATCCTTAAGACCTTTGTATATGATACTGTCCATACCGAACTGATCGGCAGTTATATCTACAATAAAGTGCATGCCATGAACGTTAGCGACAACCCAGTAATGCCCTTTCATGCCTTCAGGGGTGACAATTCCGCCATCACCAACACCATCACCACCGGCGATACGCGTCCTGACCCCAGAAAATTTCTCCAGTAGCATGGAAACCAGAATCGAACCATACATGCAGGTTCCTGTGGTATCAGATGTCTTAAGAGTACTGGAGATTAAATTTTCAAAAATACGCCGGGACATTTCCACCACCTCATGCGGAGGAGAAAATTGTTGCGTCATTATGCCTCCTGTTAATGGTCAGCTGCAGGTACCTACATTTTATCTTTCTTACTGGCTTGAATCTGTTTAACTATCAGCTCCATTTTGGAGCTTCTGTCCTCCAGTAGTTCACGCAGGTCATCCCATATACCGACAGGTATTGGTCTGTCACCAGAAAGCCACTGACGGATGCGTCTGCCGTCCGACAGTCCAAGGGCTCTGGCTAGTTCTGTTTGCCAGCGCTCACCAAACAGCAACTGACCTGCACTGATGAGCAATCCGCGTCTGTTTTCGTTCTCATTGGTTGATTTCATATCTGGCTTCATCTCTGCGGGAGAGCTCCCATCCGGCGAATTGCCGAAATACTTTCCTCCACGCCAAAAAGATTCTCAGCTGGTGGTTTCTCGCCTGCAAGCTGGCAGGCGGTGCAGGCTGCATGATATGAGTTACTTCGCTCCCGGAAAAGAGCCTGGAGAGCGACTACAACCAGAGTACGGTCGTCACCTGTTAAATCTTCAAGTTTCATACAAGCCTCAAAAGTTATGGGTCAGTAGGGGCTGAGAATGGTTAATCCTGATTAATACCGTACGCTGAAAAGTCCTGAACGTTTCCTGTCACAGCAGATAGAAGACGGAGGATGTTCTCTTCTCCGATGACAGCGAGCGCGGTCGGCATCAATCCGAACTCATCGTTTGTCAGACCAATAGCCATTTTATGCTCGCTGTGTCGACTAGCCGACTCGATACGGTCTATGAAGACGTCAATGCAGCCATCGATACCGCGTGCTGCGGCAGCTTTGGTCATATCACAGGCATGGTCCCCGTTCAGTACGAAAAACACACGGCCATCCAGAACCAGAGCGGTTGTATCGCAGCCATACCCGGCAGATGAACTGTTATAGCTGATATGAAAGCGCTCAAATCCGCGAGTCATATTGGGCGCTGGGGTATTGATCACAGGAACAACATCTGAGGAAAAACCCAGCTTAGCTAATTGAGGGATAGTTGACATGAACGCCTCCTTAGGCAGTTAATGGGCGGCTCCGTGGCCTTCCCTTTCAAACAAATTGTACCTTATTTTAGGTACGCAGCAACCCCTTTTATAAAACGACTGTGTTTTCGAAAGGTAAAAGTCGATACTCCCCCACCACCGGTCTAGATCCGACCGTATCTTTCCCTGGTTCCAAGATTTTAAGAATGTCCGTATGATAGGTGGGATTAGAATGCACAGGACCAGTTTGAATGTTTAATAGCCTTTCTGATTATCTACAGCAACAACGAGATCGCGAGGAGGCTCTGAAACGAAAACTAAGCCAGTTGAAGCCAACTGTTAGGAATGGCGAGGCAGGAGAGATAATCGCAGCGCTGATTGACCTCGGCTCAGTGGGGGGCGATTTTAAAAAAACGACGTACGATTATATCTATGAGTATTTTGCATCCGCCCGCTGTATTGATGTGTTGGTGGTAATGTTATTCCTCAATATGAAGCATCCACTCTCCGATGGAGCAATAAAAAAAGCCTATGCAAGACAGTCCGACAGTGAAGATTCGAGGTCTGCTTACATAAGCTTGATAGTTGACACTATTGATAAACGCCGGTAATCCCACAGTCCGCCGCTAACTGGCGTCTCCTTTTTTCCTACGAACGGCCATACTGACCTCCTCACGCAAAACAGAAATGGCCATAAGCTCAGCCTTTAGTCTGGAGGCAGCGAGATCAAGCTCTTTCCCATACCAGGCCAGGGTCTCAAGATCAATGAGTTTTGTGTCGATGGTCGGAGGTAATTCAAGTAGTTCGGGTGGGGTGCTGCTTTAACAAGAACAAATTAATTTCATCAATAGTATTGAACTCCCCAATGATGCTTTCTTCGTAATCTGGTCGCTGGGACTGAACCACTAGCCTGAAGGGCGGTTCGTTAGAGTACATGAAGATAGGTTTCAGACGGGTTTTGACCCATTTTGCCTGGGCGTCGTGAGCCAGGACACAAGCCTCTTCGTAAGTTCTTACCTTTCCAAGCACCGATGAGCGGTCCCTCGCTCCACCGTTAAGACATCTGTCAGTAAATGAGCCGTCTGGTTTAGTGATCCCATAAGGATGATCCCACCATTCATCTAGCTGTTCTTTGCTTCGTTCACTATTAGGGGTGTCATCAAAATTGGCCGGAAGTTTTGGGTCAAGGGGGAGCTGAGATGGCATGCGTTTATCCGTTTTTACCATGTTGAGGCATTAAGCCAGATAGACGCGATACAATTACTGGTAGATGCATCAGACCAGGTAATGTCTATAATTGAAAAACCATGTATAACAGGGAATGGGAACAATGCAAAAAAAAATGCTTACAGTGTTGATCTGTGCCACAGTCTTTCTTTCTGGCTGTAAGGAAGAAGGTATAACCCCAACTGGCAAAGCATGTATGGGCACCGATAATGACTCATTGATTGAAGGCCTGAAGGGGAAGTGCCAGAAAGGCGATACTATAGCGACAAAGAACCCTGCATATTTTTGTGATTTCAAAAGTCAGATTGCTTTTAATAATTACAATAGTGCTATATGTATCTATACCGGAATGCAAGCTGAGGAACGGATTAAAGAAGCCGACATCAGTCCAAGAAAAGACAGCAAACCTCAATCCTGATAAGCCTCCCGGTGTGCCAAAAAATAAGAAAGCTGGGGTTCAAGTTCTTTTGAGGCATCGTACGCCTCAAACCAGAAAACCACAGGTTTCTCAATAACCGTTACCAGCCCAAATCGTTGGGCTGTGCGGAAATTGACTGAGTATGCCTGAGCACGCTCAGGCTGGTGGGCAATCTGTTCCCTGAATCCTTCGATTGAATATGTCGCTTTGAAAAGGTTGCATGCTGAACACGCGGGGAAAAGATTATCTAAATCATGGCGATCAGGATGAAATACTCGTCCATTGCTTCGTGCAACGTGACTCACCCTACTCCCCTGGGGCGCGCGAACTATATCGAAATCTCTACGAACTGGCTCTACATGATCGGCATGCCAGCCCTTTTCCTTCAGCTCACAGCCGCAGTAGGCACACCTGCACGCAAATTTTAACCTGAGTTCTTCTCTTTGCGCTTTGGTGATTTTCGTTTTGGGTTTTTCTGTCCTGGTCTGCATCTCGGTTTTTACGGCATTGTTGTTATGAGAGGGCAACTCTATGAGCTCCCCCCCCCTTTTGATTATCTTTTCAGACATAGATCCCCCAGAAAGTAACTTTCTGCAATTTGATAATTGAAAATTAATGAATGGACATCAATCCTTTTTACTTTCAAAACTTTTAAGGTTAACAACTACCTATTTTTTGATTTTGACGCTATTTTCTTTCCTAAGCAGTCTATTCAGTTGGCATTCTTGGCTAACAGCCCAATATTTAATGTCGAGAATTGGTACTATTATCTTGCCATGGTCCATAAAGTCTTCAGTGTGCACATTTTTGAGTACATCAATGAATGATGTATCTGATCGGTACTTCAAAATTTGACGGTCAAGTAAATCAATCCAGCTTTTAGGAAGATCCAAATAGAACCATACAAAAAGTACTGTAATAATCCCAAATCCGTATATCAGCAATGCTGTCAAAGGTGAACATTGCGGGGATAGCTTAAGATATGCCAGCAATGGTATCCCAGATAACCAAAGTAGGGCTAGTACAATAGGTTCTAGATATTTCTTTTCGATGTAATCGCACGTCCAAAAAATTTTGGACGCCTTCTTTCTTTTTGCCTTTATTTCTTTTTTAACTTTATTGTTAATCAACATGTTTAATCCTGTCTAATGGGTATCGCTGGTCAATTCCCGATACTCGTTATTAACCCGGTAACGTACAACAGTCTGACCCCTTAACGGGGACACCTGTACCTGTTGCCACTTCACAAGAAAAGGTCAGCGGTATGGCTTTGTGGGTAGAACAATTCATGCAGGCTCTTTTAACCAAAGAGGTCGGAAGGATGTTAGGTACGCGCTCTCCATACGTTGAAATACACATATCCCATCCCGATGAGCAAAGGCGCATAAACCATCTGATACTCAATGAAACTTGCCCTGCTATACCTAGCATCGATATAGAGTTGGATGAGTGAAAGAATGGTAAAAACAAGGTGGTGTGAGATGATGGACAAAACCAGAAATCGTAAATTTTTATATTGAGGCCGCAGGGTAAATAAGCGAACCGCCATAGCCATAGTCACGAGGAACAGGAAAATGGGCTGAGAATGAGGGAACAGAACAATCTGACCACAAGCAATGATTGTGAAATAGACGACCGCCAAAACATTAAATTTTTTCGTCAGATGAGTTGCATGCATATACATCCCGCTTGAATAACCTGGAAGTTAAACTGAATTTTCAGAAGCTACCGCCACTCCCTTTTACCAGACAGGGCACTGGTTTAGTTCTGGCCTACTAAAACAGATAATAATCTAACATAGAAAATTTTGGTTTTTCCCGACTTAAAGGTACTTTAAGGCCGTGGAGTGTGTTTTTTTACGTTCGTCGTTAAGTTCCTTTTCTGAATGCTTCCTGATATATCACGTCGTCGGATATCTGATCAAGCATTCTGCTGTTAATATAGCTGTCATCAGTGATGTGAATGAGCCTCCCTCTCCTTCTATGTCGTTTTCTTCTTTCTGCACATTCTGTTTTGACATTTCCCGCGCTGCATACTGGCGTCATTTGAACATCTCGGGATGGAATAGTTAATTGACGATATCAAAATAAGCGATCCTGAAAGACCCTTTTTGTCCCGCATTTCTTTCCTCTCTGGATTTTTTTTGTCCTGTTATTCAGGAATTTCTGAAACAAATTTTGATATAACTGGATTATTGGCGTTAGGTCTGTTCATACGGAAAACGGAACTATGATGAGCTCGAAACACGTGGTCATTAGCACGAAGCATCCGGTTGCCGGATACCTGTACCTGGAAATGATCCCCGATAGCGAGGTCGGGTTTTCAGATATCTATCAGATAACAGACAGTCTTTTTCGTGCAGACGTTCTGCCCTGTGACTGGCGAGAGCATAAGCGGCAGTGGGGTAAGGACTTTCTGGGCCATGGCTCATGGGATGTGTACTACATCAAACAGCATGTGAACCGAATTAACTGGTTTGGCAATGACAGCATTAAGAAAATTAAGTTCAGATACAGCCTGTCCCTTAAAGAGCTGATTGACTGGGTATCCGACCCCGACCATTGGATAGATATTGCCGTAGAGGTAGATGATACCAGTGGTTCCAGACCAATGGCCGTAGCCATGTTTAATCAGAACCAGCACGTTTAGTCAGTATGTGCGCCGTAAAAAGTCACTTTTACCGGGTGGCGGGAGTGTACATAGGCCCAAAAGTTACTTTTGGGCTGCTGGTGGTGATTAAGTTGATATTTAGTCCAACCTGTTTTTTCGGGAGAGAATAATGCTCAGTTCCAAAACCAGAATTGCCCTGATTGATTATGAAAATATCGGAAGCCTTGAGGGGGTTTCCCTTCATGACTTTGACAAAGTGCTTTTCTTCACGGGCGCTAAACAGGAAAACATTAAAATTCCCGTTACGTCCCTGAGCTCTGCAATTTCTGTATGCATTATTCCGGCGACTGAGGTATCCAAAAACAATGTTGATTTCCATCTGGTTCTGGAACTCGGCCAGCTGACCGCATTGTCCGGGGATACGTCACACTTCTCTGTTATCTCCCGTGACAAGGGCTATGACGGCATTATTGCCCGTCTTAAAGCAGCAGGGATCAGCTGTACAAGGTTCTCTCCAGCCCTGCCCGCTCCGCAGCCGGTTAAAGACACGGCTTCAACAAAGAAAGTGATGAAAGCCAAAGAGCATGACATGGGGTACTGGATTAACAGACTGAAGCTTTCCTGCGCATCCTCCCCTAAATCGCTCCCGGCCACGCCAATGGGCTTACAAAATTACCTTTCAAATGTGACAGGGCAAAAATCCTGCTCATTGCTGAACGAGCGGATTAAGCAGGAGCTAATTCGTCTTGGTTTCATCACGATTTACGAAAAAACGCTGGTCTGGAATCGCTCATTACATTCGCCAGCCCAGAAGAGCAGGCGTGCTGTTCTCGAGCAGGTGAAATAAGCCGTAGGCCAGGTGAGCAGAATCATAAACATGCGTTGTTTTTGCAACGGAGAAGGAAAGTAACTTTTTTGGCATGTATCGCTCCGTCAGTGGTTAAGAGCGACTCACAATGCGACCTTTTAACCATGATTTAGACTGGTACTGATATGAAATTCAAACTCAAACTTCTGGCGGCATTAATCCTCGGCACCCTTTCATTGCCGGGCCATTCCCGTGTTTATGAGTACACAATAAAAGATATCTACGGTGTGGAGAAATCCGTTAGCGCCGATTCAGCGAAGCTGAACACCACGGAGAAAATCCAGCTTAGCCTGATTTCAGGGCTGGACAGGAAAATCCGTGTGACGGTGAAAAAAGGCGACGCGAATGTCTACAGCACGACGACAGAAAGCGTGAAAGTTGCCGATCGCATCAAATCATCATCAGATGAAGAGTTTTACGGGAAAGTTATAACCATGCCACCGTTAAGTGAAGGGCTGTATACCATTACCTCGGAAATATTGAATACCCAGGATGCCCTTATTGATTCGACAACTCAATCATTCCTGATTGATACGTCTGGCCCCACAGCCGATAACATGAGGATTGACCAGCGTCCGGGATATGACATGGTGCTTACCGGAAATCTCTGGGAACTGGGGTTGGGGGCAGAAGCAAAACTATATGTCACCGTCAAAAATGTGAAAGCGACGGCCGGTTTTGATAAAGCTACTATCCAGATCTTAAATCCCGATAATACCGTCTATTCCAAAATGGACATGGTTTACGACAGCGGTTCTGCATCGCTTTCTGTTCCGTGGACTAAGGGGAGCGCGGTTAAAGCCGACTGGATGCCGGTGTCCAATGCGGATACAGAATATCGCTTTCGTGTCACGCTATACGACAAGGCAGGTACCCGAAAAGTCCTGCCGGATCAGAAGTTCCTCTTTGACTCGGATTTAGGCGAATACACGCTAGTCGCGGTGTATGACCCTACAGCTGAAACCAGTGTTATACCCGGATTCAGTAAAGGGTATGTTGAATATAAATCGGGGATGACGGTCAATCTGAATCCCATTACTTTTGTCTACCGTGTCCCTTCTACGAACCGCAGGGAGTACAGAAAAGGTGGGCTGGCCTTCGGGAACATAATTTCTGAGGCTAACGGCTACAGCTATGTGTCGGTCACGACCCCTTACCAGACGCTCTCTGTTATCCATAACGGTTATCAGTGGGGGGGGGCCAGTGTAACCTACAATATTAAAATGGGTGCAGATGCGCCGGTAAGCCCGACTACTCCTGACGTGTGGATTACCTCGGACAAGAAAAGCTCGGTAAGCTCATATGATTTCCTCTGGAAAACATCCGATCTCCCGGTGACATTTCTTACTGCCCGCGTGAAAGCGTCGGCACGAAATTACATTCAAAAGGCTATGTCTAATACCGGAGGTTTCTTATGTAACATTCCTGTCGGCGAGCTGGAGTGTGAAGGGAAAATTGTTGGGAATATTCAAAAAAGTGGTAACGGCCATATGGGTTTTTTCTTCAAGATGACCAACTCAGATGGCACCCTTTTCTCACAATATGCTGAAAGGCGGCAATACTGGAATGCTGACCAGTTGCCCAGAATTACTGGTTATGATTATCAGGAAGACAAGAAAAAGGTTCTGCTATTTGTGAATCTACCGGGGAACGGCAGTTTACGGTACAAATTGCAGCTCAAGTCTGCGGTTCTAATTAATGCGGATTCAAATGTCCAGGTGTTAACCGGTACCAATACAGCGATTGCTGGTGATGATTACACCTACACGTTTGATTTGGGAGCTCTCCCGGAAGGCAAATATAACCTTTCCTTCCTTGCCAAAGACACCTTCGATAATGAATCGTCATCGCCGTTCATCACGCTGGTGAACGATATGACCCCCCCAGACGTCATATTTAATTATGAAAATGCCCCGCTTGCTTCCGGTTCTACCGTGTATGGGCTGGAGAACATCGCGATTAGCCTGAATGACGCGCTGACAAAGCCTGTTCTCGAACGCCTTGAGCTGAAAGGTGGCCCCGCATCTGATAGCGTGATTCTTGGTTTCAACCAGAATGCCGATGGCTCCTATACGCCAGATTATCCACGTCTGTTCCCTACCCTTGTCGAAAATACCGATAAATATACCCTGACGGCGTATGCAACGGATACCAAAGGGAACTCCACTCAGAAAAGCATTCAGTTCGCCTATTATCCGAAAAATCTTGTAACCCTGGAAAAACTCAAAACGCTGGGTGTGGTGAAGGCGCTGAAAACCAGCGACAACACTCCGCTGGCCGTCATGCGTACCGGGCAGTTTAGGCGGAACGATGGCTCCTTGGTTCAGGGTGTACAAACTGCCAACATCACGCTCAGGACTGACGCTAATTATGCGATCAACATACTGGGTACTGTCATTCAGCCGGGCGAAACCAAAGACATCCAGATAGACCTCGGCGCTGGTGTTAACACAACGGTCCCAATTTTCCCGGCAACAAACGGCGCTACCGGGCAAAGCGATTTCATCATTGAGTTTCCGCAAATTAAATAGCGACTCACGATTACGGGTCCCTGCTGTTGGGCCGGTAATTTTTGGATAAACACGACAACGCCGAATATGACGGCCAGGAAGAGAGAAAAGTTACTTTCTCAACTCTGATTACAAGCCTGCTGGGAATGATCTGAAATGAATACCAAGATAAAACTGCTGACAACGATAATCCTCGCGACGATGTCCTTTTCATCGCATTCACGGGTCTATGAGTACACCATTAAGGATATCTACGGTGCGGAGAAATCAGTCAGTGCGGAAACCGGCATTCTTAACACTAACGAAAAAATTCAGTTGAGCCTGATTTCCGGCCTAGATCGCAAAGTACACGTATCTGTCCGGAAGTCAGGAACGGAGGTTTACAGCACGACAACCGATAGCATTAAGGTAAGTGATCGAATTAAGGCATCAACAGGTGAAGAGTTCTACGGGAAAATCATCACGCTTCCTCCCCTGAGTGATGGACCGTATCAGGTTATCTCTGAAATACTTAACACACAGGGTGCTCTGGTCGACTCCACCACACAGGATTTCACCATAGATAGTGTGGGCCCTACAGCGGACGATTTGAGCATTTTACAGAAACCGGGGTATGAAATGGTCACCCAGGGAGAAAGGTGGGAACTGGGCCTTGGAGCCGACCAAAAACTATATGTGAACGTTAACAACGTTAAAGCAGTCGCTGGTTTCGATAAAGCTACATTACAGGTTATTAATCCCGATAATAGCGTCTATTCCATTACTGCTATGGACTATGATAGCGGGTCTTCCTCCCTGTCTGCTGCATGGACTTTAGGGAACCGGAAAAAGGCCTCCTGGATGCCTTCATCAAATGCTGATGTAGAGTATCGTTTCCGGGTTACACTCTTTGACAAAGCAGGCTCCCGAAAAGTATTACCGGAACAGAAATTTGTATTTGATGACCAACTGGGTGAATACACTCTTATTGCTATACGGGACCCCGAAGCGCAAACAAGCGTTGTTCCAGGGTTCACTTCGGGTTATATAGCTTATAAAGCGGGTATGACAGTTAATCAAAACCCGATTACCTTAATCTATCGTATCCCCATCAACAATGTAAGGAAATACAACAAAGCTGGTTTAAGTTTTGGCTCTATCATTTCAGAAGCTAACGGTTACGCCTATGTGGCGGCAACAACAGCATATAACAACAGGTACGATATACATAACGGGTACCAATGGGGCGGCGCTACTGCAAACTATAACCTTAAACTGGGTCCCGACACGCCTGTCGGACCGGAAATGCCTAGTAGCGTTTGGCTCACGACGGACACAAAAGGTGAAATTAATTCTTTTAACTATTTATGGAAAACAAGTGATCTACCGGTGAAATTTATTTCAGCGAGGATCCGTGCTTCTGCGAGAAATTATATCCAAAGAGCATTTACAGGTAACCTGGAAATCTGTCAAATCCAACCAGGTGAGACTGAGTGCAGCGGGCCGGTACCGTGGTCAATTGCTAAAAGTGGCAATGGAGGCGTGACATATTCTTTTAAAATGTATAATGAGGACAAGACACTTTCATCAATTAATCAGGAAAGGAGGAACTACTGGAACACAAACCTTCTACCGAGGATAAAGGGATATGACTATCAGGAAGATAAGAAAAAAGTACTTTTATTTGTTACCCAACCCGGTAATGGTACCTTCAGAGATCAACTTCAGCTTAAGTCCGCTGAACTGATTGATGCTAATTCAGGTATGCAGGTGCTGAATGGAGCCAAAATAGCGCTTTCTGGTGAAGATTATACTTATGCGTTTGACTTAAGTAAGTTGGCTGAAGGAAGATACGACTTAAACTTTCTGGCAAAAGATACCTTCGAAAATGAAACATCTTCTCCATTCATCACGTTAGTGCATGATATGACTCCCCCTGAGATCAGCTTTAACTACGACAATGCCCCGCTCACCTCCGGCAACACGGTCTATGGTCTGGAGAATATATCCATTAAACTAAACGATGAGCTGACTAAACCTACTCTTCTCCGCCTGGAACTACGAGGGGGGCCTGCATCTGATAGCGTAGTCCTTGGTTTCAACCAGAATGTTGATGGTAGCTACACACCTGATTACCCACGGCTGTTTCCTACTCTGGATACGTCGACGGATAAATACACTCTCACTGCATATGCCACAGATGCTAAAGGTAATACGTCCCAAAAAAGTATTCAGTTCGCCTACTTCCCTAAAAATCTCGTTACCCTGGAGAAACTGAAAACACTGGGCGTGGTTAAAGCACTCAAAACCAGTGACAACACACCTCTGGCAGTCATGCGTACCGGCCAGTTGAGAAGGAACGATGGCTCTCTTGCCCAGGGTATGCAGACGGCAAATATCACGGTCAGAAGCGACGCTGAGTATGCCATCAACATTCTGGGAACGGTGATCCATCCCGGGGAAACTAAAGAAATACAGCTTGACCTCGGAACTGGTGAAAACTCTACGGTTCCGATTTTTCCGGCTATCAACGGGTCTACGGGTCAAAGCAACTTCATCATCGAGTTCCCACAACTTAACTAACTATCGACGGCCACCGCCTCTGCTATGTGGGGCTGGTGGCGTTTCGTACCAAATGGTGTTGTTAAAAGTATGCAATCAGAAAAAAGTAACTTTCTCCAAGGCATAAACTTCACGAATTTTTTGGATTAATAATTTGATATGAAAATTAATTTACAGACTACTTTAATACTAATTGCCCTCTCCGCTTTTTCACTCCCCTCATATGCTCGTGTGTATGAATATGTATTCAAGGATGTCTATGGAACGGATAAATCAGTCAGTGCGGAAGCAGGTATCCTAAATACAAATGAAAAAATTCAGGTAAGAATAATATCGGGACTCGACAGAAAAATTCAGGTAACCGTAAAGAAAGACAATGTTGGAGTATATAGCTTTACTACTGAGAGCGTGACGGTCAATGACCGTATAAAGGCATCAACTAGTGAAGAATTTTATGGTAAAACGCTGACATTGCCACCACTGAGTGATGGAAGTTATGTAATAACGTCAGATATCCTGAATACTCAAAACACTGTTATCGACAGCACGTCTCACAATTTTATTATTGATACTGTAGGGCCTTTGTCAGATAACCTGAGCGTGGACCAAAACCCCGGATATGATATGGTCTTAACAGGTGAGCGTTGGGAACTAGGCCTCGGGGCTGAAGCAAAGCTGTACCTGAATGTGAAAAACGTCAAATCTGCCACCGGTTTTGATAAAGCGACTATTCAGGTGATAAAACCTGATGATACTGTTTTTTCAACTACAGATATGGTTTATGACAGTGGATCAGCATCCCTTTCAATACCGTGGACAAAAGGGAATATGAGTCGGTCATCATGGATGCCTGTATCAAACGCTGATGTGGAATATCGTTTCCGTGTGACGCTCTATGATAAAGCGGGAAACCATAAAGTTTTGCCGGATCAGAAGTTCATATTTGACTCAGATCTTGGTGAATATACTTTATTTGCTGTTTATGACCCGACTTCTAAAACAAGCGTAGTTCCGGGATTTAGTGAAGGTTACATAGCATATAAGCCGGGAATGACCGTTAACCAAAACCCTTTAACACTCGTGTACAGGGTTCCATCGAATAATCGAAGGGAATACAGTAAAGCTGGTTTGAAATTTGGCACGATTATTTCCGAAGCGAATGGATACAGTTATGTATCCGCGAAAACGGCCTATAAGGTAGCTTACGTCATCCATAACGGATATCAATGGGGTGGAGGCTCACTCTCCTATAATATCAATTTAGGAAGTGAGGCTCCGGCCAGCCCGGCAGCACCTGAAGTATGGTTAACATCAGATATAAAAGGTGAAATGAATGCAGGCAGCTATCTTTGGGATTCCAAAGATCTACCCGTGAAATTCAGCTCTGTTAAGATCACTGCGTCTCCGCGAAATTATGGTCAGAGAGCGATGAGTGGAAATACTGAGATTTGTCAGATACCTGCTGGTGAGACTGAGTGTACTGGTGCGGTATCATGGTCTATTCCGAAATCAGGGAATGGTATTACAACATACTTCTTCAGATTGACTGATATGGATAAAACACTTTCATCAGTCACTGTAGAAAAAAGACATCACTGGAACACT
Source organism: Klebsiella sp. JB_Kp031 (assembly GCF_040064295.1). Lineage (NCBI taxonomy): Bacteria > Pseudomonadati > Pseudomonadota > Gammaproteobacteria > Enterobacterales > Enterobacteriaceae > Klebsiella > Klebsiella sp. JB_Kp031. The sequence goes on along the minus strand of NZ_JBEAJW010000021.1, from coordinate 5,128 downwards.
GATCTGTTACCCAAGATAACTGGATATAGTTACCAGGAGGAAAACAAAACTGTACTCTTATTTGTGACGCAACCAGGGCGCGGAAAATTCCGCGATTTGTTGCAACTCAAATCTGCTGCTCTGATTGATTCAGATACCGGGGACCAACTACTGTCAGGTATCCAAACAGCTCTATCTGGCGAGGATTACACATACAGTTTTGATCTCAGCAAACTGGCCGAAGGTAAATACAATTTAGGCTTTCTGGCAAAGGACAGCTTTAACAATGAAACTTCATCACCATTCATAAATCTGATTAACGACAAGACACCTCCTGTTGTTAATTTTAAATATGAAAATGCGCCGCTATCCCCCGGAGCTACTGTTTTCGGGCTTGAGAACATCAGTATAACGCTAAATGATGAGTTAACAGCACCCAGCCTTGTCAGACTTGAACTTAAAGGAGGACCAGCGTCGGACAGCGTTATCTTGGGGTTTAACCAGAATACGGACGGTAGTTATACACCTGATTACCCTCGTCTCTTCCCCAGTCTGGATGCAAATACGGACAAATATACACTAACCGCATATGCTACCGACGCGAAAGGTAACACTACTCAAAAAAGCATTCAGTTCGCCTATTACCCAAAAAACCTGGTCACCCTTGAGAAGCTGAAAACTTTGGGTGTTGTAAAGGCGCTAAAAACCAGTGACAACACACCGTTGGCCGTCATGCGGACGGGACAGCTACGACGTAACGATGGCTCACTGGCTAAGGGTATACAAACGGCAAACATCACGGTCAGGAAGGACGCAGATTATGCGATAAATATCCTTGGGAACGTTATTCACCCCGGGGAGACAAAAGAAATTCAGATAGACCTTGGAACCGGTGAAAACTCAACTGTTCCTATTTTCACAGCAGAAAACGGTTCTACAGGGGAAAGCAATTTCATAATCGAATTTCCGCAAATCAAGTAACCAAGTAACATGCATTAATCAAAAAATGTGCCCTGATCAGGTTCATACTGATTAGGGACGTTAGGCATAGATTCATCGTCTAACTATAGAAAGTAACAATAAAAAGTAACTTTCTAATTACCCACCAGATAGGTTAATTTTCACATCAGGGCAATAGATACCAGCTTTGCTGGAAATTTTCCAGAAATGATCAGAGTCGAATTTCGACATGATCAGACCCGTTAGTTGGTGTTGCCCCCTCCCCCAGTATAAGGGTTATAGAGTTCTTTAGGACGGTACATTGTCAGGGTTATTCGTGAGTAGGCTGGGCGCAGCCCTAACTAGTTAGGCTGGTTGTATAATCATAACGGTGCACCAGAAGGTTTCAAGAGCAACAAGAAACAGACTGCGAACAATGGGGTTGTATTCATCTGCTGCACAGAATCAGTCTGCCGTGGATTCTGGTATCCGACTGCGAACAACGGGGTTGTTTTCACCTGCAGTACATCATGAGTCTGCGGTGGCTTCAGGTATCCGACTGCGAACAATGGGGTTGTTTTAGTCAACGATGCTTCTGAAAGCTGCCGGAGCACCAAGAGATGGACTTGAGCAAAGGGATTCTTCTCTGCCAAGAGTGGAACAGAAAGCTGTTAGAACCTCCAGTGTCAAAGTCGTACATGTGAGTTGCATAAATGAGAAAGTCATGATCCCTGTTAAAGAATCATGACTAAAAATAAAATAATTATTTTGCTTTGCTAATACTAACTTTAATTAAGCGTTCAATCTCATTTATTGTTGATTGACCAATACGCTTAAATTCAAAGCTTACTTTCTGGCCATCGGCGCTTCTTTTTACCCTAGCGTAAGTATCCTTATTATCAAAAGCAGCAATATCAGTCACTGTCCATTTTTGCGGTTTATTTACATCATTACAAAGAATACTAAGAACTGAATGTAAACCATCTAAAATTGACTTCTGAACTTCCTCAATATCATTAATGTTAGTAATTTTATTGTCATCCGCCCCTACTTCAGATGTTAGCTCTGTCAGAGGAATGTTATTAGCATTAGCGGTTTTTTCAATTCTAGCCAATTTACTATAATAAGTATTAGGTATCCCCTCACTATCTGGGAATATTCTAATAAGTTCTTTACTGATTTTTGCAGCCTGAATTCTCTTTCTTATCGATTCAATACCAATATTAAGATAAGAAGCAAGTTCCTCATTAGTTTTAAAACCCTTATTCTTCATGATTTCAAGGTATTTAATTCCAACTTCACGATACGAGAATCGTTTTGCCGTTTGTGCAGCATTAACAATACAATCGACATCTTCACGGCTAACCTCTACATCGAAGGCCCATAAAGGTAAATCAACCGAACATTTTATGCAGCAGAAACGACGCCTACTTCCTTCAATTAGGTAAAATTGGCCGTCCCGGTAGACGGCAATAGCTTCAGTTGTAACCCCATTCTCTTTAATTAAAGGAAGAATTTCTCTTGTAGAGAGATCGTCAACTGCCTCTTGATTTCGTGGGTTTAGTTCATGAACGAGCGTTTTATTAGCAACTTCTGAGCCAGGGACGACAACGTAGCGAGCTTCAACTTTACGCCCATTTGCTAGAGTAAATAGTCGCTTCTGTGTAGGAGAAGTACGTAAAGGTGGAAGTCCGCTTTTTTGATCGACAAATGTACGTTTGCTGTTTCCGGTTAAGTATTTGTCTTTGCTTGTACCGCGTTCAACATCACTCATTATTTACCCTCCTCCCTAACTGAGAAGCTTTTAATTTCATTGATAAGTTGTTGATACACCGACTGAACCGACATTTCAGCAATATCATATTGTTTTGAAGAACAAAGTTCTTCTGATTTTTTAATATCGAGTACAGTACGACCTTTCTCAGCCGCTGCAACGAAAGCCTCTGAATGTTTAATATTTGTTGTCATGAACCGATCACGTACAGTTCTTACTAGTTTATTTAAAGTACGAATCTCATGTTGACTTCTATCATCTACGTTTACTGCAAGAACATTTATCCATTTAATATTTGTTCCCTTAGATGGAAGCTGCTCAAGTCGGTCAGAAATCGTAATCATATAGTTTGTGGTTGATGCAAAATCATATTCTCGTGGTGTAATGGGAACAAGTATTGCATCAGCTGCTTCGTTTGTTGACCAAATAATTGGAGAATCTTGTGGCGGAGTATCTATAAATATAAGGTCATATTTTTCCTTTAATACAGGTATAACCACATCACGAAAACGTGTCAGAAGTTTGAGTCTTGCCTCCTTATCGAGGCTCCAATATTTATCAGTAAATCTATCATCTGTCGGGAATGCAGTTATAACATCCATGTTAGGGAGATGGGTTGAAAATGCCATAGCACCAATAATTTGTGCTTCCGTATATCCCTGTTTTATATATTGTGTAAAGTCATTATCTTCAATTTCACTAAGCAGAACATCGGTTATGGTTAGGTAAACACTATCTTCACTAGTTGAGTGGATAAGGTTATTGCCTAACGAGCCTTGGGGGTCAAGATCAATTACGCAGATTTTTGCATTCAGATTAAGATCCAAAGCGGCCGCGGTAGCAAGTGTTGCTGTTGTTGTACTTTTACCTGTCCCACCTTTATGGTTTTCCGTAACAATAACTCGGGGCAAATACATTTCACGATATTGAATAGTGCCCATCGCTTCCATTATTTTTTGAACATCCCAACGTGTATACAGGTGACTCTTATTCTGGAAGATAGGTTCACCGATCACTTTTTTCTCATGTAGTTCAGCAAGAATTCTACTAAAAGTGTTTCTTGATTTACCAAAGAAGTCCGAAAGAGTTTTTTTATTTAAACAATGGTTATAGATAAGACGATCTAAGCCATCGACTTGTTCATCCGAAACATCAACCCGACTCGACTCCAAGATTATTTCCTTGAGGCTTGCTTGTTCATTTTTCATCTTTAGGCCGATAGTACGAATATCATCTAATATGCTCATGATCTCTCCTTAGGTTAGTCTTCACATTATTCATGAGGATTGAGCGTATTACAAGGTAAAAGTGCATTACAATGCACTTTTATCACATCATGCGCTCAAAATGAGATTTCGTGCACAGTCTTTTTTGGGCGAGAAATGTACAAATAATTCTCAAGGTATTGATATTAAAAGAAATCTAATTTAACTAGGCAAAATTCACAGATTTGGTGAATTCTGAGACTTTTTCCCAGCCATCCATACTCAATTTTTAAAATTTAGCTAGAACCCATGGGCGCAAATGACTATGCCACCCCTTTACCATGCCCTGCCCTGCCCTGCTCTGCCCTTCTCTTTCACCTAACTACTGGAGGCCGGTTTAACGATGTATACCTTCCCAAATTTCGAGGTCGAAAACATGGCTGTTCAACTTATTGGGGCTCCAGACCAGAATTGCCGACTACGAACAATGGGTTTTCATCTACAAGGCATTAGGATTCTTCTGTGGATTCTGATACCGACTTTGTGAAACGTAGTTTGATTGCATCTGTGGGGCTTCATGAGTCTCCATGGGCACGAATGACCAGACTGCGAACAGCGGAGTTGCATTTCATCTGTGGACTTCATGGGTGTCCAGAGAATCCTGGGATCCGATTACGAACAAAAGGTTTTTTACACCTGCAAGCATCAAGAATCTGATAAGGCTTAAGATAGCCGACTGCGAACAGACAGCGGGATGGTTTTATCTGCAAGATATCTGGAATAGTCTGAGGATTCAGATAGCCGATTTTATAAAAAGGAGTTGAAATCATCTATGGGGCTTCATGAGTTACGAGAGGCTCACATGAGTATAGTGCGAACAACGAGGTTGTTTTCACCGGCTTCACATCATTCATCCGCTGAGGTTTCACGTAACGACTACGAATAACGGCGTTGTATTCACTGGCTGAACTTCATCAGTCAGTAGAGGCTTCACTTAATGACGGCGAACAAGGGGGTTGTTTTTTAACTCGCTACGCATCATGAGTCTGCTGTGGCTTCAGGTATGCGTCTGCGAATAACGGGGGTTTTGTTCACTGGCTGAACTTCATCAGTCAGTTGAGGTTTCACGTAATGACTGCGAACAAGGGTTTGTATTCACCGGCTGCACATCATGAGTCTGCTGTGGCTTCTGGTAACCGACTGCGAACAACGGGGTTGTTTTCACCGGCTG